>JANLPS010000012.1:0-51828 GCA_031367385.1 Archangium sp.
ACCGCATGCGCAGTGCCTTCTCTTCAGTCGTCGTCACTGATGATTTCTGCAAACCGCTCGTCACGATTTCTGCGGTGACCACTGCGGTACTTCCAGACTTGCGTTCCATTTTAAACCTCGCTGTCGGATACTGAACAACCGGCCATGTACGATGCGGCAAACCCGCAACTGGAGAGGAGTTTAGCGATCGACGACGAGCCCGCAAATTTTTGGCCAGAAGTTTTCGACGCTTCGTTCAGACTGTCGCCGACGACCTAAGCCCCTGCAACTTCTCGTCTTTTTCGAGCAGTTCTGCGCAGTTACCCGCCTTTTTAGTGGGCGGGCTTCTTCTTCACCGGCTTGGTGCTCAGGGCAGGCGGCGGTTTGGGCTTGGGCGTCGGCGCGGTGGCGGGCTTGGTCGCCTCGACCGAATCGGGCGTGGTGGGCGGCCCTTCATCGTCATCGGCGGCCTCGTCGACGACGGGCTCGGGCGCGGCGACGGTGCCTCCGGGCACGATGGGCCCGTTGAGTGAGACGCCCGCGTCGGTGCGCTCGATGCCGAAGCGCTCGAGGGCGGCGGCGAGGCCAGAGGGTTTGTCTTCATCGGGCAGCGCGTCGGCCGGCGCTGAAATGGTCGGCTCGCGGCCGATCTCGGTCATCGATGAATCGAGCACCAACCGCAGGTCAGAGTCGCCCTTCTCGTTGGTCACGCCGATGCGCCCGTCGAGGCGGGCCTTGAGCACGACCGAGGTCTCTTGATCGACCAGCACCTCGCCCTGCAGCGCTTTGGGCTGACGCAGATCATAGAAGGCCTGCCGCCGCTTGGTCGTCTCGTCGACGCCGTTCTTCGGCTTGACCACCACCGGCAGCTTGGTCTCGTCTTCACCCTCCGCGGGAGCGAGCGAGACGGTGTACTTCCACGCGGTGCGGCCCTCGATGGTGGCGGTGCCCTGCGCGCTCAGCTTGAGTCGGCCTCGAAACAGCTGATCGAAGTCGCGCATGCCGCCGAAGGCCTCGTCGCGAATGCGCTCGGCCATGCCGCGGTCACGAAGGCGCTGCCGAAATTTCGCCGCGCCTGCCGAGCCATAGGTCGAGCGCGCGAAGACCTGGCCGCCGACGCGAATGACCTCGACGCCCTGCTCATTCGTGTTCGACAACTTGGCCGAAAAATCACCGCTCACCCCGCCCTTGCCGGCGAGCAGCTCCCGGTTCTCTTTGAGTCGAACGCTCTTCACCGCGGCGGTCGGCGAGGTCCACTCCCAGGAGATGGTGGCGGCGTACTTGTGCGGCCCGATGCGCTCGGTCGCCTCGCCGGCCCGCATGCCCAGCACCCGGCGAGAGATGCGAGGTGAGTCAGCGACCTCTTGGGGCGGCAGCTTCTCGGCGGCCGAGGCCACGGCCTGCGGCGGGTCTTCGGGCGAAAAAATGCGCTTTTTCGCGGCCTTGTCGACGGGGTCGGGGCACCCAAAGAGCCCGCAGAGCAGCACGATGACAAGCCAACGGTTCACGCGGTCACGAGCCTTAGCATCGGTCTTTGGTCGGGGCGACTGCATTGAATGACGCCCAAAGCCCACTAAGGTGAGGCCCTCATGATTACCCGCTTCGGCCTCGCGGTCGGCTTCATCATCTGCATCGCCGTTGTGTCAGTCGCCGCCTGTGGGCCCACCGAGCTCAACTGCACCCCGAACACCTGCAGCATGGGCTGTTGCAACGCCAGCGGCACCTGCGTCTCGGGCAAAGACAACGGCGCGTGCGGCAAGTCGGGCCTGAGCTGCTCGGCGTGTGCGAGCGATCAGCACTGCGGCGGTACCGGAGCGTGCGTGGCCGGCGCCCCCATGGCCACCGTCATCACCGCCACCGCGTCGCTGCCCGACGTCACCTGGGTGGTCGATAAATCAGGCTCGATGCTCTCACCCATCGAGTCGACCGGCGCGTGCCCCGCGGGGTGTGGCCAGAGCAACCCCTGCCCTGCCGGCTGCTCGACCCGCTGGGGCACGATTCGCGCGGTGCTCGGTGCGGAGTTGACGGCGAGTGCCACCAGCGCGCGGCACAGCGGCGTGCTCTTTCCCACTGACAATACTTGCGGCGTGCCGATGGCCTTCGACGTCGCGCCGACCACCGACGTCGAGCCTGATCTCTCGGCGCTGGCCAACCGGCTGATCAGCGCGCTCGACGCGGCCAAGCCGACCGGTGGCACCCCCACGGCGCAGTCGCTCCAGTTGCTGACTGGCGTGACCGGGTTTCGCACCGATGAGCGAGATCATCTGGTCGTGCTGATCACCGATGGCGTGCCCAACTGCAACCCCAAGAACCCCAACACCTGCGACAACATCACCACCTGCCGTTGCACGCTCAATACCTGCGCGGCGAGCAGCTGCTCCCTGGGGTGCCTCGACGAGGCGGCGACGGGCAAAGCGGTCGCGGAGCTGTCGGCCGCGGGCGCGCGGGTGTTGGTGGTCGCGGTGGGGCTCGAAGTCGCCACCACCGACGCCGAGAAGGTCTTGAGCCACCTGGCGCAGAGCTCGATTGAAAAACTGTCGTGCCCCAATGCCACCGACGCCGAGTGCGGGCCCGACAACACCTGCGACACCTCGACCTTGCGCTGCTCGCTGCCCTACTTCGTGATGCGTCGGGCGATCGCCGGCAGCGGAGGCACCTCGCCGACCTCGGTCTTCGGCCGAATCGACGCTCGCATTCGCGCCGCGACCCGCTGCCGCTACAACCTGAGCGACACCACCGGCGCGACGTTGATCATCGACGGCGTCGCCCACGCCCGCGGCGACGGGTGGGACATCGAAGGCGTCACGGTGGCACGGCTGAGCGGCGCGACGTGCAACGCCGTGCTCGCCAACCCTGATGCGAAGATCTCGTTTGAAGCGCGCTGAGGTTCTCGCGACGGTGTTGATGCTCTGCGCCGGGGGCGCTGCCTTCGCGCAAGACGCCGGAGCGCCTGCACCAGACCCCGAGTGCCTGTTGAACGCAGACGTCGTGGCGGCACCGCTCAAAGCGAAGTTGCCGAAGTCCATCAAGCTCCTCGAGAGTAAAGCCGAGGGGCGGCTCTTCACCCAGCGCCTGCAGATGGCCGACGGAGCGATCATCACCGTCAGCATTGGAGGCTGCGCCCACCTCGCCTTCGACCTGCGCATCGAGCGCCCCGATCTGGGGGCCAACCTGCTCAAAGGCGTGGAGGCGGTGAGCGCATCGCTGCGGGCGCTGCCGCTCAACACGTACCCCAAGGGCATCGCGAACCAGCTGCTCGACGCGTTGGGCAAGGCGAAGGTCTCGAAATCACCCGCAGAATTGCCCTGCGGAGACGGGGTGTGCCGCTTCGAGCTGAACGCCGGGCAGGCTCTGATTTCGTACGACTTTGCCCTTTGACGCATGGTTCTCGCCGCGGGCCGCTGGTAAGACGCGCGCCCCATGCAGAGCCTGCGCGACAAACTCCTGAAGGCTGGTCTCGTCTCCGAAGAAGCGGCCAAGAAGGTCGAGACCGAGAAATCAACGTCAAAGCCGCCGCCGATGCGCGAAGCCCGTTCGGGGCCTCCGCAGGGTGAACGTCGCGGGCCGCCTCCGCCCTCTCGCCGTGGGCCGCCACCTGAACGCCGCGGGCCTCCTCCCGAGCGCCGGGGGCCTCCGCCAGTCGCGCGCGCCGAGATGCGCATACCCAAGCTGCCGCCGATGCCGGGGAGCAAAGAGGCGCACCGCCTGCAATCGAAGAAGCAGGTTCAGCTCGATCGCGACTTGCGCGAGATGGTGGTGGCCACCGAAGTCGGCAAAGAGCCCGGCGCAACCACCTTTCATTTCGTCACGCGCAAGAACACGCTGCGGCGCCTCGAGCTCACCGAAGCCCAGGCCAAGCTCCTCGAGACGGGTGAGCTGGCCGTCGTCGAGCGGCCCGACCCCGACAAGATCGATCACTCGCTGGTACCGGCCGAAGTGGCGCGCGCGATGGCCAAGCTCTCGCCGAAGTCAGTGCGGTTCTTGAATGATCAGCAGGGCTCGAAGGTGGGCTTCTTGACTGACGAAGAGATCGCCGCGCGGGCCCACGAGGTGACCGCCAACCCAGAGCTCGAGAGCAACGACGCCGAGCCCGAAGCCGCAGACGAGGCGTCGCCGGCCGAAGCAGAAGCCGCGCCCGCTGCATCGACCTGGGTGACCATCAAGCGCTCGCCCATCGCCTGACGCTCCGACATGAACGAAAACCTGCCTCTGCGTGAGCGCAAGATCGACCTCTTCTTCGCGGTGTTGTTCGTGACCTTCGCGGTGACCTCGGGCATCTCAGACGCGGTGCCGACCCTGGGCATCGAGATGACGGCCGACTCGGCGAACCCGATCGTGCGCGCGAATTACTGGTACGCCCACGACGCCGACCCGCTCTTCATGCACGCCCCGGTGTGGATGCGCATCGTCACCGGGCTGTCGACTTTCGTGTACGGGCCCTTCTACCTCGTGCTTGCGTATTGCCTGGTCAAAGGCCGAAACTGGATTCAGCTGCCGGCGGTCATCTACGGCACGATGATCAGCACCATCACCGGCATCATCGTCACCGGCGTCGAGCTGTTCGGCGAGCCGCAGTATCAAACCCAGAACGCGGTGAAGTTTTTCTCGTTCAACTGGCCGTACATCTTCATGCCTATCGTGCTGATCATTCGCATGAGAAGGCCGATGCCGTTCACACGAAGGTTCTAACTATGGCTGGCAAAGACAAAGACGACGACACGGGCATGACCGGTCGGCGCAAGAAGACCTGGCGAGAGCTCGACGCGGGCCGAGGCAAGTCGAAGTACAACTCGCGGCAAGACGACCCGGGGCAACAACGCATCGAGCGCAGCGCCAGCTACGAGAAGTACAAGCAGGCCGCCGACTCGCTGTTCACCGGAGGCGAGCTGCCCAAGGGCCTCGCCGAGACCTTCGACCCCGAGGGCAAACGCAAAGAGCAGAAGACCGCCTTCGCGAAAATCGCCCAGGCCCCCGACCGAAAGGCCTGGGCCGTGCTGGTCACCGAGTACCTTGAGAAGTACCCGGAGCTGCCTGAAGACCTCTATTTTCTCGACTCGCTGCTCGATCACCCCAAAGACCGCCTGGTCGACAAGGCGCTGGGCAAGCTCGAGGGGCTCCAAGAAGAGGGCAAGCTCATCAAAGAGAAGACCCCGCGGAGCCTCGAGCAGCGCCTGCGGGCCCTCGAAATGACCTCGATGGATGACGAGGTGAAGGTTCGCGCGAAGGCGCTTCGCAGCAAGCTTTGAGCCCGTAAGTGGCTTGAATTGCTGAAGAATAAATATCAATTAAATGCCGTGAATACGCCGCTCCGGGTGCCGTCTGAGGGCCACCTGCCGCCGTCTGGGCAGCTCACCCACACAAGGAGTACGTCATGAAGAACCTCATCATTGGTGCCCTCGTCGCTGTTGCCGGTGTTGCGTTTGCTGGCACGACCCCCGCCGTTGTGACCCCCGCTCCCGCGCCCGTTGCGAAGGAGATGAAAGCGACCAAGGCCGAGAAGAAGAAGGTCGTCGCGATGAAGACCGAGGCGAAAACGGAGGCGAAAACCGAAGCCAAGACCGAAGTGAAAGCCGCCGAGCCGAAGACCGAGGCCAAGGCTGCTGCGAAGACCGACGTGAAGGCCGCCGAGCCGAAGGCAGAGAACGCCAAGGCGGTGATGCCCAAGGTCGAAGAGAAGAAGGAGCAGAAGAAAGAAGCCGTCGCGCCCGCTCCCGCGACGACCACCGTCACCACCGCGACCCCAGCGCCTTCACCCGCGCCGGCCGTGGCTCCCGCGAAGAAGTAACGCAGCAGCTCGTTGCGAAAAGCGTGAATCTCCGGAGTGCCGTCTCGATGGTGGCGCTCCGGATTTTTTTATTCGCCGTCGATCTTCACCCACGCACGCCGGGCCGGCACGGTCACCATTCGCTGCTCCGGGAGCCACACCGCGGTGAGCGTTTTGCCGTAGACGCAGCCGGTGTCGAGGCCCCAGGCATGGCGGTGCTTCTGCAACCCGCGCACGGCGTCATGGCCGAAATACACGAAGCGAGGGCCCGCCCAGCGAGAGGCCCAGGGCACTCCGGCGTCGACGCGCTTCGACGGGTTGCCCTGCAGATCGAACGACCGCAGGTTGAGGCACCAATCTCTGGGCTGCTCGAGCAACGGCGTTCGCAGCAAGAGCCCGGCGTGCACGACGAGCGAATTCAGCTCGGCGAAATCGAGCCAGAGCGGCAGGCGATCAAGGTACTCGACGTCGGCAGGGGTGAGCGACTTGGCCACCTCGCGGTGGTGCGCCGAGCCGTGTTTACCGGCCACGATGTTGAGCACGTGGGCGTCGTGGTTGCCCAGCACGCCGAGCGCCGATTTTTCGCGGGCCAGCTGCACCACGCCCTGCGAATCGGGGCCCTTGGCGACGAAGTCTCCGGCCAGCACCAGACGGTCGTCTGTGGTGAGCTCGGCGGCCTTGAGCAGGTCTTCGAGCTCTTCACGACAGCCGTGCACATCGCCGACAACGAGGGTTCTCACGAGTTCAAAAGCTCCAGCGAGACAGCCATTTCTGCGGGTGAAACTCGGGTATCGCGAGAGGTGTGAGCATCTCGGCGGCGCCGGGTTCGATCAGCTCGCGAACGTTGAGCTTGGTGCCGGTGCGGTAGTAGTGCGCGAGGTACTTCCAGTCGGCGCCCCACCAGTCGGAGACCCAGCGATCGAGATCAGTCACCTTCGATTCGTGCATCAGCTGCATCGAATAGCGGGTGGCGTTCTTCTCGTATTCGTAGATCGCGGCGAGCTCTTTCTCGCCCTTGCCGATGCTCAGGTCGGTGCCGATGCGGCGGTACTCCTCCGAGGTGTTCCACTGCACGGTGTGCCCGAAGAGGTGCACCAGCACGAAGAAGGCGCTCTCGAGGTCTTGGTCGTAGTCGATTTGAATGCGAAGCCCGTCGAAGTCGCCGCTGTTCGGGTCGAGCACATCGCTGATCATCACCGGAATGTTGTACCGGGCCTCGATGCGGCGTTCGACGCGGTCGTAGGCGGTCTTGAAGTCGGTCACGCGCGCACAGTAGCACTCTGTTCGAGCGCTTCGAGCACCGCTTCAACGCCCCGGCGCACGGCGGGCCAGCTGGTGAAGGGGGCTCCGTAGGTCAGGGCGGCGTCGGTCGGGCCCGCTGGGGCAACGATGTGCAACCCGCGCAGTGAATGGCCCCCGATGCGCGCGCGCTCACGTTTCAGCAGCTCGACGTACGAGGTGGGGTCTGCGGCGACGAAGCCGATCAGCGCGAAGAGAATCGTGTTCAGCCGGTCAGGCGTGCCCGCCAGGTGCGGAGCGTCGAGCAACGTCTCGACCCACGGCCCGACGTGCGGCTCGCGCTCTGCGTTGCGCTGCAGCTCGGCCCAGAGGGTGACGTAGCCGGTGACGACCTGCACCCGCGCGGTCTCGAGGTGCTCGGCCCAGAAGCGGGTTCGCATCGCCGCGTGCGTGTCAGGGTCGGTCGCGAGGGGGCTGCCGTGCTGCTGCCAGAGCGCGAAGGTGTCTTCGAAGCGCCACCCGGGGGTGCGGGCGGCGAGCCAGACATGGGTGAAGTGCTGCGCGACCGCCTCGAGCTCTTCGGGGCTGCCCCACATCGTGGCAGTCTTCGAGAGGTGCCGCAGTCGAGCGGCGATGTCGCGCTCGAACGGGTTCATTTCTTGGCAGGTTTGAAGACCACGCTCGACCCTGAGACCTTGCCCTCTTTGGGCATCGGCTCGACCCGGCCTTGCAGGCACTGGCCCAAGAAGCTCTCGACCCGGGCGTAGAAGTCGAGGCGGTTTTCCAACCGCGCGAAGTCGTCGGTCTCATCGGCGTAGGTCGCCACCGAAACCATCGCCCCCTTGGCAGAGAGCTGCTCGACCTCGGCCGTCGTCACGTGTGGGTCGTTGGCGCCGTGGGCGATGAGCAGCGGCGCCTTGAGCTTGTCGGCGAAGGCGAGGGGCGATGCCTTGGCCAACAGGTCTCTATCGGCCGGGTCGGTGGGTGAGCCCAGGCGCTTGAAGAGAGTCGCCTTCGCCAAGCCACCGCGCGTGATGGGAGCCGCCAGCCAGGTCGACATCGAGAGTGGACCGAACGCGTCAATGCCGCACGCGTAGAGCTCCGGGGTGGCCTCGAGCCCGGTGACCGCGGCATACCCTCCGTACCCCTGCCCCATGATCGCCACCCGCTTGGGGTCGATGGAGCCCTGCTCGATGGCCCACTTCACCGCGTCGGTCAGGTCGTCGTTCATCGCCAGCCCCAGCTGCCGATTGCCCAGCTGCATGAAGCGCTTGCCGCTGCCCGACGAGCCGCGAAAATTCACCTGCAACACCGCGTAGCCCCGGTTGGCGAGGAGCTGCACCTCGGGGCGAAAGCCCCAGCGATCTCTCGACCATGGCCCGTCGTGCACCAGCACCACCAGCGGTGATTTCTTGCCCTCGGCGTCGAGCGGCATGGTGAGAAACCCGGTGAGGGCCTGGCCGTCTCTGGCGTTGAAGGCGACCGGCATCGACGGGGCGACGGGCAGGTTCTCGAGCTTGCCGGTGCTGGTGAACAGCGGCGTGGGTATTCGGGTTTTGCCGCTGCGGTCGAGTAGCACGTACTTCGTCGGCCCAGTGTCTTGAACGAACGCGACGACCCACTTTTGCTCGGCGGTGTCGGCGCTCACCACGCTGGGCTCTCCGGGGCCGAGCTTCTTGAGCGCGGTCTCCAGGTCGGCGGTGATGTTGTAGTCGAGTGACTTCCACTCCCGGTGGCCGGCGGTCTCGAAGGCGACGGCTTGAACGAGGTGCTTGCTCGGGTTGAGCAGCACCGCGACCGGGTCGCTCTTCTCGTTCTGGGCGAGCACGCGCTCGGTGCCAGACTTGAGGTTTTTCTCGATGAGGCGCGCGGTGTCTCCGCTGATGGTGGTGCTCAGCAGCAGGCCCTTGCTGTCGAAAGTGAAGTCGTACACCTGCAGCGACTCGTCGAGCCCGGCAGTGATGAACGGCCTCCAGGGCGCTTTGGCCCCTTCTCGAATTCGCACCTCGGTGCCGCCCTCGGCAATGGCCGCGACGGCTGCGCGAACGACGAAAGCGGGGTCGGCGAACCAGGCCTGCACGTCGCCGGGGTTGGTGGTGTCGAGCTCGGCGCCGCCGGTCTTCAAGTTGATTCGCCACACGTCCATCGACTTGCGATCTCGCTGGTTCATCGAGACCAGAATCGCGTCGGGGAAACGGGCGCTCGGCTCGAGGAGCTCGGCACGTACGCCTTGCCACGGGGTCAGGTCGCGAACGTTTTTGCTCGTGAAATCAACGAACAACACGTGACTGGTGTCGTCGGTGTCGGGGCTCTGGGTGACGAGCACGCCTTGCGAATCGGGGCTGAATGAAAAGCCATCGTACCCGCGGGCGCTCGCTTGCGTGAGCTGTTGGTCTCCCGGGGTGCCGAGCGTGCGAACCCAGACCTGCTTCACGTTCTTCGCATCAGGCGAGAGCCACGCGACCCGCTTGCCGTCGGGAGAGACCTTCGGCGAGACCCGTTCTTCACGGGCGAAGAGCACCTCGCGCGCGAGCAACGGCGGTATGCCTCCATCGATGCCCAGCGCGAACAGCATGAGCACGGCTGCGTTCACGAGAGCGTCTCTTTCAAGAACGCGACGGTGCGATGCCAGGCGACCGCGGCGTCTTTGGCCGAATACACCTCGGGCCGGGTATCGTTGAAGAACGCGTGATGCGCCTCGTAGCGGTGAAACGTGGTCGGTATTCGAGCGGCGAGCAGGCGCTGCTCGAGCGCATCGACCTGGGCCGGCTCGCAGTGCTCGTCGATGTTCGCGTAGTGACCGAGCACCTTGGCCTTGAAGTGCTCCAGCGGCACTTCAGGGCCGATGCCGTAGAAAGGCACGCACGCCGCGAAGGGGTACAGCGCCGCGGCGTTGATGGCGAACCCGCCGCCCATGCAAAACCCGACCACGCCGATTTTCTGAGGCTGCGCGCCCTCTTCTTCGAGCTCGGCCTTGGCGGCGCCGATCAGCTCGAGCGCCCGGGGCCTTTTCAGCTCGCCCATCAGACGGGCGCAGGCGGCGGTGTCGACCGCGATCTGCCCCTCGTACAAATCGACCGCGTAAACCGAGATGCCCTCGTGCACGAAGCGGTTGGCGACGTTGGTGATGTGCGCATTGAGCCCCCACCACTCGTGAATCAACACGATGGCGGGAGCGCCGCGAGTTGCTGCGAGAAACATCGACCCGGGAGGTGACTCCATGCGGGCCTTTTAGCGGTTATTTGCGCTCGTAGGCACCGACGTCGTACCCGGCGCCCTGCGGGCGGCTGGTGGTGATGTCGTAGTCGTTCGTCACCACCCCCGAGACGGTGCTCGACCCGGTGTCGACCGCGGGGTTGGTGCCCAGGCTCAGGTGAAAATCGACACCTGGGGTGACGAATTTCGGGTCTCCGGCGAGGGGGGCGGCGTCGAAGTCGGGCGTGTCGACGCCTCCGTACCAGAGGTTCTTGGCGATGGTGCCGGAGGTCGCGTCGATGCCGTTCGCGCCGCCGTTGTAGTGCTGCCCGGTGTGCGGCCAGAAGATGTTGTTCTTGAGCTCCATCGAGGCGGCGGTGAGGGTCGAGTCGTTCATCACGGCGCCGTGCTGAGAGGCCTGCGAGAGCACCAGGTTGTAGAAGGTGTTGTTGAAGATCTTCGCGCCGACCAGGTCTTGGGTGTTGAAGCGAATGCCCGCGGCGTACGCGTTGAAGACGATGTTGTTGAAGATCTTGAACCCGTTGCGCGAGCCGTCAGCGACGTTGACGCCGTGCTTGCTCACGTCATGCACCCAGTTGTGGTGAAACGAGACGTCGTCGCAGAAGTCAGAGCCGTTGCCGCCGTTGACGTAGACCTGAAACCCATTGCCGCTGCGAATGTCGTGAATGTCGTTGTAGGCGATGTCGTAGCTGCCCTCTCCGTCGATGTAGATGCCGTGGCATTCTTGCGCGCTGCCTTGAATGTCGTGAATGTGGTTGCCGTACCAGACCGATTCGAAGCCGTTGCCGGTGATGCCCGCCATCTTGGGCACGTTGGTGCCGCTGGTGTGCGCGGTCGACGCGGCGAGGTCGTTGTTGATGACCCGCCAGTGATCTCCGCCGATCTCCTGGCTGATCGGGCCGTCGTAGCCCTCGCAGTCCATTCGCAGGTTGGTGATGACGGCCCAGTCACCCGCGGTGGGGTAGGTCTGCCCGTTGATCGCCGAGACGCACCCGCCGACCATGCCGTTGGCGTTGGTGCCGCGAATGAACACGTCTTCGCCGGGGTACCCCATCAGCACGATTGGCCCGCTGTTCGCGCTGCCCGTCGGGGCGGTGCCTGACTTGTTGCGATACCGCATGAAGTAGTTCTCGAAGCCGATATCCGTCCACGGGGTGCCGTTGCCGCGCATCACGATGATGTCGCCCGGCTTGACCTGCGGCCAGGCGCCTCCGGTGTTGACGTCGGAGGTTTGAACGAAGCGATAGGGGTGCGCGATGTCGCCGATGACCGCGGTGCCATCGTTGCCGGCGACGTTGTCGACGAACAGAACTCGGCCGGGGTTGACGGTGAAGGTCTGGTCGGTGTTCGAATTCACGCCGTTGACCTGCACTCGTATGGGCAAGGGCGTGCCGGGCGTGGGAGTGCCGAGGGCGCCGAGCTGAATGGTGATCTGTTGAATGTCTTTGCGGCCGCGTGAGGGGCCCAGTGAGCGGTACACCGCGGGCTCGACGTCGTTGATGAAGACCTTGGTCATGGTGCCCAGGCCGCCGGCGCCGAAGTTGATGCCGAAGATCGAGAGGTAGATGCCTTTGCCGCCTTCGCCGCCGGTCGTCGGGCCCGAGAGCAGGTCGGTGTAGAGCACCCGGGGCGCTCCGGAGGCCAGCGTGCCTGCGTCGGTGCGTGTCGCGCCCCCATCGGCAGTGCTCGCTCCTGCGTCGACGGGCATGCCGGTGCCAGCATCGAGGGGGAGCTCAATCACTACCGGGGGACAGGCGCACAGCACCAGCACGGTGAGAAGCAGTCGCCGCATTGAACGCTCCTGGGAGGGCTACCAACGAATCGAGAAAGTCGCCCCGTTTGGGTCGAGCGACTTGAGGGTCACGACCGGGTCTTTGGCTCCGGCGATGCCGAGGCCTTCGGTGACCAGGCCACGGTACCACCCTGGGTACTTGACGCTGTTGCACCAGAGCTCGAATTCGGTCGGCCCCAGCTGCACCAGCTTGGTTTGGGAGTAGTTGTTGCCTGAGCGAAACTGCCGGCTGAGGCGCTCGAGCATGCGCTTGGGCCCGATGGCTCGCGCGAGAAAGACCGTGGCCTTGCCGATGGCCGTTTCGGTGTACCCATGAACGAAGCGGCGACCGACGAGATAGACCCGGTCGTCTTCGGTGCCCTCGCTGCCCAGTGAGGCTGCGAGGTACTTGAGCACTTCGTGAAAGACCGGGAGTGGGTAGGCCGGGTGCAGGTCTTTGCTGAAGTCGATGCCGACGCGGCGCAGGTGCTCGGCACCGGAGTCGAGGGTGGGGCCGAAGGCGCGCGAGAGGCCGGTGAAGGTCGAGGCGAAGATGACCTGCTCGTCCATAGGGCGGAGCTTAGGCGTGGTTCGACGGGCTCACCATGAGAGTTGGGGGCTCACCCGTGGTTCGACAGGCTCACCATGAGAGGTGGAGGCTCACGTTGAGAGGTGGAGGCTCACGTTGAGAGGTGGGGGCTCACGCTGAGAGGTGGGCGGAGAATCAGCCCAGCAGCGCCGCGCCGACCAGGCCTGCGTCGTCACCCAGCAGCGCCATCACCACCCGCACCGACTTGAGCGCCGCCGCGTTCGCGCGGTTCTGCACGATGCTCGTCACTCGCGTGATCATGCCCGGGCACTTCGAGAGCACGCCGCCACCCAGCACCACCACCGCCGGGTTGAGCACCGTCACTTGATTCGCGATCGCCAGGCCCAGGTTGTCGACGGCGAAGTCGTACAGCGCTCGCGCGCGTGGCAGGTCTCGTCGCGCGTGCTCCTCGAGGTCGGTCGCGTGCCCGCTCAGCCCGACCTCGTGCATCCACGCTTCGAGCCTGGCGCCGCCCATGTAGGCCTCGAGACACCCGAGCTGCCCGCACCCGCAGGGCCTCCCGCCCTCGAGCACCACCTTGATGTGCCCGAACTCCCCCGCCACCCCGCTCGAGCCACCGACCAATCGCCCGTTCGAGATCAGCGCGCCGCCCACGCCGGTGCCGCAAAAGACCGTGAAGGTATCGGTCGCCCCGCGCGCGCTGCCGCCCGAAAACTCGCCCCACGCCGCGGCCGAGAGGTCGTTGATCAGCTTCACCGCCCGGCCCGTGCGCTTCGCCATCATCGCCCCGAAATCGACCTCATCGTGCCAGCCCAAGTTGGGCGCGTTGACCACCCGGCTGCCGTTGAGCATGCCTGCGAAGCCCACACCCACTGGCGCATCGACCGGCACCGAGCGCTGCCCGGCCACGCGCTGAATCAGCGCTCCGACGACTTCGACGACCGCCTCAGGCGACCGGTCGACCAACGCCTCTTTCTCGGCGTGAATCAGCGTGCCCTTGGCCCGCTCGACGATGCCGGCGCGCGCGTTGGTGCCGCCGATGTCGACGCCCAACGCCAGCATCACCCACCGAGCTCTTTCTTCGCGTCGGCGATGGTGCCGTCAATCAACGCCCGAATCTCTTCGAGCCGCGGCTTGATCTTCGCTTCGTACCGAACCACCAGAATCGGAGTCGTATTCGACGCGCGAATCAACCCCCACCCGTCGGGCCACACCACCCGCACCCCATCGACGTCGATGATCTCGAGCCCCTTGGCCCGCAGCATCTCGGTGCAGCGCTTGACCAGCGCGAACTTCTTCTCTTCGACCGTGTCGAAGCGCAGCTCAGGGCTCGAGTACGTCACCGGCACGTCGGCCAGATGCGCGCTCAACGGCCTCGGGTCATTGCTGAGAATCTCGAGCAACCGCGCCGCCGTATACGGAGCGTCGTCGAAGCCGAAGAACCGGTGCTTGTAGAAGATGTGGCCGCTCATCTCTCCGGCGAGCATCGCGTGCTCTTCTTTCATCTTGGCCTTGATCAGCGAGTGCCCGGCCTTCCACATGATGCCGCGGCCGCCCTTGGCTTTGATGTCGTCGTACATGGTGAGGCTGCACTTCACCTCGCCGACGATGGTCGCGCCTGGCACGTCTTTCAAGACCGCGCGCGCCAGCAAGATCATCAACGTATCGCCCCACAAGATGCCGCCGTTCTCATCGACCACGCCGATGCGATCAGCGTCTCCGTCGTACGCGACGCCCAGGTCGGCCTTCTGCTTCTTCACCTCGGCGATCAGCAGCTCGAGGTTCTTGGCAACGGTCGGGTCGGCGTGGTGGTTGGGAAACCGGCCGTCGGGCTCACAGAACAACGGCACTACGTCGTACCCGAGCTTCTCGAGCATCGGCAGCGAGGTGATGCCGCCGACGCCATTGCCGGCGTCGACCACGACCTTCAGCCGTCGCGCGCCGCGGGTGACGGTCGAGTTGACGAAATGCAGGTACGGCGTGACCGCATCGAAGGTGCTGACAACACCGGTGCGGCCGGTCTCGAAATTGTTGGTCTCGATCAAGACGCGCAGCTCTTGAATCGTCTGCCCGTAGAAGGTCGTCTTGCCGACGCCCATCTTGAAGCCGTTGTACTCGGGTGGGTTGTGGCTGCCGGTGATCATCGCCAGGCCATCGACCGGCAAGGTGTTCGCCGCGTAGTAGACGACCGGGGTCGGCACCACGCCCACGTCGACCGCGTTCATGCCGGTCGAGATGACGCCCTTGATGAACAGATCGCGAAACCGCGGAGACGATTCACGGGCGTCGCGGCCAACGACCACGGCCGAGCCGCCGGCGCGCTTGACCATGGTGGCCAGGCCCTTGCCGAGGTTCTCGACGACGCTGTCGGTGAGGTCGGTGCCGACCAGGCCCCGCACGTCGTACTCGCGAAAAATCTGAGGGTTCATTGGCTTGGGTCAATACCACGTTGACCCCGGGGCGGCCCTGCTCAAGAAGTCAGTGTTTTCAACCGTGGTGCGGCCGATTCCAAATCGCGCCAGTGGTGGGAGCGGCCCAGGGTTTGGGCTGCAGCGCCGCGCCAGCGCCGATGTACAGCGGGAGCACCGCGCCATTGACCGGGCGAACCTTGAGTGCCGACTTGAGGGTCGGGTTGAGCAGCAACAAGTTGCTCAAGAGCCGCTTGTCGGACAGCTTCGAAAAATCTTCGGCCCCGGGCGATTCACGCGCAGCCTTGACGATCGCAGCCTCGATGTCGTCGCGCGTCGCACCTGGGGGCACAACGACCCCTGCTTCGGGCATCGTCAGGAGCGCCCCTTCAGAGGTGCCGTTGAGCACGGCGTCGACCTCGGGGTTGGTGGCACGGGCCAGACCCAGCAGCTGCTCGTCTGACAACGCAGCCAGCTCGGGGCATTCTTCGCGGAGCATTTTGAGCAGCAGCTCAAGCATCTGCTCGCGGCTCGAGTGCGGCAACGGCATGAACCCGATGCGGTTGGTCTTGGGTGGCTTCTCGAAGAACGCGTACGGCGATTCTTCGGAGACCGGAGGATACGTGCCACCCGCCGCGGCACCGGTGCGATGCGCGAGGGGCTGGCCCTTGCGACCGCTCATCGTGTCGACGCTCGGCACGTCGACCTGCGCGGTGCCGTGGTAGCTCGACATGATGTTGCGTACGTAGTTCTGCGTCTCACGAAACGGAGGAATGCGGTTGCCGGCCTTCGCGACGTTGCCGGGCCCGGCGTTGTAGGCAGCCAGCGCGAGCTCGACGTTGCCTCCGAACTTCTGCAGCATGCCGGCGAGGTACTTGGTGCCCCCTTCGATGCTCTGCGCGGGGTCCATCGGGTTCTTCACGCCGAGCTCACGGGCGGTGCCAGGCATCAGCTGCATCAGGCCCGCGGCTCCGGCCTTCGAATGCGCGGTGGGCTTGAAGCCCGATTCTTGATTGATGACGGCTTTGATCAACCGCGCCGGCACACCGTATTTTTCTGAGGCCTGGCGAATGAGCGGGTCGAACTCGGTGCTCTTGAAGCCTCCGAGGTCGTCGGGAGGCTTGACGCTGGAGGCTGCTGTCGTGCCCTGCGTCGCTTCTTTTGCACCAATTGGAGCCGTCATCGGTGCACCTTGCCTCAGGGAGACCCGGGATGCCACCCCTCGGGCAACACCAACACCGAGTCGCGCGCACGACCAAGTCGGTCATGCCGACCAGCAGAAGGGATGCGCGCGGGGTACTGAGCACGAGCAGAAGAACAGACGGCACGGAGCGCGCCTTACCGGCTTGTGAATGACCTCGCGCTTGGGTTGAGTACGCACCATGAGACCACTCCTGATCTGCGGTGCGATGCTGATGGCGTGCGGTGGCAGCAGCGGAGCCGGCACGGTCGACTCCGGCATGGTGGTCGCAGCTGATGCGGGAACGGTCGGCGACGCGGGAGTCACGCGATACTGCACCAAACCCACCAGCGGGACCTATGGCTTCACCCACTCCGTTGGCGGGAGCGCGCTCTATCTCATCGGCGCCGACGGGTGGTCGGTGAAAATCGGCAACCTCGTCGCGGGCCCGAGCGCAACGCCCATCTCGCTTGAAGCGGTCGGTCAGCAGGGCACCTCGCTCGTCGGCACCGCTGGCAAATTCATGTACGACATACCCAAAACGGCGAATTCGGCGGGCCGAGTCGTCATCGAGCCGCGCAACAACTACGTCGCCAGCACCTCGTTGGCGACGCTCGACTACTTCGACCAGACGACCTTCGTTGCTTCACACGACCGAGACGTTATTTGCGGCACGTCGACGGGCGGCACATTCATTTTGGGCCTCGGCTCGACCCTGCCCTGCACCACCATCTCCGGCATTCACGGTACCTGCTCGCCTGCGACCAAGGGCAACTACGAAGTCAAAGCCGTGGTGAGCTGCAACGGTACCTCTCGCTACGTCGAGATGAACCAACTCAACATGGTGCCGATGCAAAACTTCATGAGCAACGAGATCACCGGCACCTTTCACGGGCTCACCAGCGACTCGCGCAGCACCGACGGCACCGGCAAAGTCTTCAGCATCGGCCGTGACGGAGCGACCAAGCTCCTCGACCTCAAGCTCTGCGTCGACGAGTTTCTCGACAACTCGTTCAACGGCTCAACCATTTCGATCAGCGAAATCGTCGACTGAGCGTTGAATCGCGAACCTTCGGGCCGCTCGGGCCTACACCGACTTTGACTTCTTCGCCTTGAGCGCCTCGACCACCTTGCGAACGTCTTGACTTTTCTCTTTGGGCAACACCAACACCGAGTCGCCGGTCTCGATCACGACCACGTCGGTCATGCCGACCACCGCCACCACCCGCTTGCCCTCGCCCAGCACCACACAGCCGCGCGAGTCGATGACGATGCTGTTGCTGCCCGAGACGACGTTGTCGTTCGCATCGACTGGCCGAACGTCAGGCAGCGCGTTGAAGCTCCCGACGTCAGACCAGCCGCAGCTCGACGGCACGACGACCATGTTCGCGGCCCGCTCGGCGATGCCGTAGTCGATAGAGGTCGCCGGCATTTTCTGAAACTCGCGCTTGAGCACCGCGGCGGCCTTGCCCTTCGGCGCCGCGCGCATCTTGGTGAGCGCGGTGTGAACCTCGGGCATGTACGTCTCGAACGCACGCCACATCACGTCGGCGCGAAAGACGAAGAGCCCCGCGTTCCACAAGTACGTGCCGGACCGCAGGTACTGCTCGGCGGTCGAGGCGTCGGGTTTTTCGACGAAAGCCGCGACCTTGCGCGCCGAGCCGTTGAGCGCGTCTCCGACCTTGATGTAGCCGTAGCCGGTCTCGGGCCTGGTGGGGGTGATACCGAGCGTGACGATGGCGCCTTCGCGGGCCACCCGAATCGCCTCGTGTACCGAGGCTTGAAAGGCGGGCACGTCGGCGACGTGTTGATCAGAGGGCAGCACGAGAATGATGCCCTCGGGGTTCACCCGGGTGACCTCGAGCGTGACCAAAGCGATTGCCGGAGCGGTGTTTCGGGCCTGAGGCTCGACCACCACGTTGGCCTTGGGCAATGACGGCAGCGCCTTGCGAACGAGGGCCGCATGAACCTGCCCGCACACCACCCGCACCTGATTCGTCGGAGCGAGCCCCTTGAGGCGAAGCAGGGTCTCCAGAATGAGCGGCTTCGACGAAGTGAGCGGCAAGAATTGCTTCGGCTTGGCGACGCGGCTGAGCGGCCAGAAGCGGGTACCGCTGCCACCCGCCATGATCACCGGAAAAATGTCTGACATGCGCCGGGTTGTACGAAATTTTCGCGCGGTCTGGTGAGCGGTGCGCTGTTCACCCCCCGATTTCGACCGTTCGCCAGATTCGACTGCAGCCTCGGCAACGCACTTGGGATGATGCGCCCATGCCGATGAATGGGTTTCTCATGAAGTACCTGGTGGGTTGGGTTTCATTTTGCGTCTTGGCCCTCGTGTTGGCCGTAAAAGACCTTCGACCTCAGTGGGCCGCCGAGTTTGCGTTCTTGACCGTGCCGTGGAAACTGGCGCTCTTTGCCCCCGCGCTGCTCTTCGTGACCTTCGCAGGTCGATTCACGAACGATGAGACCTGGGACGTCGTCAGTGGCGGGGGCATGGCGGTGCTCACCTTCTTGACGGCCGGGTGGGCCGTCGGCACGCTGTTCAAGGTGATGGTCGGCGACCGCCCGCTGAGCGCTGCGGTGGTTTCAGTGGCCGTGCTGCTGTTCTCGAGCAGCTGGTTCTACGACGGCTATCTGCTCCTGCGAGACGGGCTGTACACCCGGCGTTGGCTGGGCAACTTGATGCTTTCTCCGATCATTTACGTGAGCGCCGGGCTGTTGCTGAACCTCGAGGTGCGTGGCCACGGCCTCGGTCTCGGCTTCACCAGGCCTGATTGGCCCCGCCCCCAAGGCACGGGCGCCTCGTGGTTGCTGGCCGCTGCGGCCGTGCCCTTGGTGCTCATCGCTGCGTACGTGCTGGTGGGCTTCGTCGGTTGGCGTTTCCGCCGTTGTTAAGGCGTCGTCGCGTAGATGACGATGCGGCCGCTGTACGTACTGATGGCAGTCGACATCGTGAAAACGAGTGAGGTCGTGTTCACGTACGTGAAGTAGCCGCCGCCGAGACGAGTGCCATAAATGCCCGAGGCATTGAAGTCGACAATCGTACCGTTGCCGCGAAACGCGATGCGGTTGGTGTAATTCGACACATAGAGGTTGACCTCACCGTCGACGTCGCAGTCGCGGTTGAAGACGGTGCGCCCGAGGTGAAACCCAGTGGTGTCCCACTCCGCGAACGCGCTCTCGCCGTCGGTGGCGAGGTACGAGCGGTAGTTCGAGCTGGCGCCGTTGACGCGCATCAGGAGGCGGGCGTCGGCGCCGCCCGACCCGATCCACCCTGTGTAGAAGATTTTGTAGACCCGCTGGCGCGACCCGTCGAGCCCGCTGATGGTCAGCGGGCTGCCCGCGTTCAGGTTGATGTACCCGTCGTAGATTTTCGCCCACGTGTTTGTCGAATTGAACGTGCCATTGACGGTGAGGTTGCCACCGACGGTCGTCGAGCCCCCGTTGGGCTGAAGGACGAGCGTCGTGGTGCTGTCGATGAGGTTGCTGGCCAGGTCCATCTTGGTGCCGTTGGGGCTCGAGACGCGCAGCGTGCCGACGATGTTTTCAGAGACGCCAGCATTCGCCGCACCGCCATCAGGCGACATCCCCACCGTCAGCTGCCCATTGACTCGAAAGTCACCCGAGCTCGTTGCCGCGTAGGGCACGTGCAGCCACTGCTGCCGCCCCGCCAACTGCCGAAACGCCACGTCGCCCGGGCCCTTGACCTGCACGTCGAGAAACAGCGCCGACTGGGCGAGCAACGTGTCTGGTATCGGCGTCGTCGACCCGAGCTTCACCGAGAAGTTGCCGTTGACGACCGGCACTTGCACGAAATCGGCTGACCACAACGCAGCGCCACCGGTCGCCGCGGTGAACAGGCCGAAGCGAAACGTGAAGGAGCCGTTTTGCGGAGCGCCGTTCTTGTCGAGCCGCCCTTGGTACGGAAAAAGCGGAGCCCCCGCGAGGCAGACCGACGCCGAGAGCACCACCGCGACCACTGCACACAGCTTGAACGCATTTCTCATGTTGATCTCACTCGAGGGTGAATCGAAAAGTTTAGCGAAGCGCATAGCCGCCACCGTCGACGTTTTCGGTCAGCACGTCGATGCCGGCGCGCATCCAGGGTATTTCGCCCGAGACGGAGTACTCGGTCTCAAAAAGAGAGAGCTGCGAGGGGTCCGTGTACGCGGTTACCGTCGGCACGCCGCACATCCAGTAGCCGTCGAGCGATGGCTGCAGGCCACCGTCGGCGAGCACGAAGTTGGTATCGAGAAACAGGTTGCTCGGGGCGGTCGAAGCCGTCGCCGGAGTGCCCGTGCACGACGTCGCACAGCTCGGCCCGCTGAAGCGATAGTCACACGCGCATTGAAGCTGGCCTGAGTTGCCGACGTCTCCGTAGCAAGACGAAGGGTTGATACCACGGCTCGGGTCGAAGCCCGGGCAACGGCCGGCGTACTCTGCGCATTCGTTCACGCAGCCTCGGCGGTAATCACCGCTGACCAGATACGGTTGATACGTGGCGGCGGCCCACAGCACTTGACCATTCGTCGTGAGCGATGACGGGTCGAGCAGCGAGCAGGTCAGCGGCAACGACGACGGGTTGATCGCGTCGACCGACGATCTCGGAGGCACGGCTGCGCCCGTCGCTTTGCACGCATTCATTTGGTACCCCTGCGCTGCGATTTCGGCGGGCGTGAGCCAGTGCGGCAAGTCGCCCGCTTGATGGCTCGAAACCACGCGAACGCACTTGAATTGGCTGTGGTGATTCATGCCGGCGAAGCCACCATCGCGGCTCGCAAAGCGTGCGAAGTCGAGCCCGTTGGTCTGACGGGTTGGGTACGTCGTGAAGTCAGAATCGACGAGCCTGTCGCATTGACGCCAGAACGAGCCCGCGTCGACCGGCAGAGTGAGCGCGACCTCGGTTTGGCGTGGGCGCTCTTTGATGTGCCACCAGCCGGGTTGCCCCGGGGTGTTCGGCGGCTCGTACCAACCGTCGTAGAGCTCTCCGAAGTAGACGAAGTCGACGAAGGGCTGAAACGCGGTCTTCACCGCGCCCAGGTTCGTGTTGCCCTGCCACTCGTTCACGTCGGCCAACCCGTTCTCGTTGAAGTCGGTTTGGCTGTCTTGGCAGTACTTGGTCAGCGAGTTGAGCTCGGCATTCGTGACCGCGCGCCCACCCTCACCGACGGTCGAGGGGAAGCGAGGCGTGCCCACCGACATCGCTTGCTGCAACAGGTCGGCGTCGTCGTTGCGATCGGTTTCGTAGAGCGACCAGACCGGAGTCACCGGCACGTCTTGGACGGCCCCCTTCTCGTTCTCGAGCCGCACCGTGCTCACTTTTCTCAACACACAGCGCGCGTTCGTCGAGATCACCGAGTTGCTCGATTCGATGGCGATCTTCGCGCTCTCGCGCACCCACCCGTCGTCGTCGGCATCACAGGGCACCACGCCCGGGTTGTTGCCTTCGCGCCAGAAGAAGCCCGGCTTCGTGGTGCAGATGCACCGATTCTCGCCCGTCGTTCCTGCGAGCCACGGCCCGTCTTCTCCCGCGGCGGCGTTGGTGCACATCGGGCACGCGTGGCACACGTTGTCGCTGCCGAGCACCGCGCTGGTGCCGCAGCTCGAGCTGCAGGTGGCGTCAGCGGTCGGCGAGTCGACACAAAACTGAGTGCCGCAGTTGATCTGCGCGCAGGTCTTGGGCGCTCGGCAGACCCCCGTGTCTTCGACGAAGCCCGTCAGACACGCCGTGCAGTGACCGTTCGGCGTCTCGGCACACGCCCGGTGCTGACCCGCGCACGAAAGCTCGGCACAGCTCGCCGGCGCTTCGCACGCGCCTGCATCGAAGTCTTGAAACCCGCTCACGCACGTACCGCAATGGGCCGGCGCCGGAGCGGTCTCGCACGTGCGGTGTTTTTGCGTGCAGTCGGCCACGATTGAATTCGGGTCACCCGCGCTGCACCCAGGAGTCATCGACGTGCAACTCTTCGTCGACGGGCTCCAGAAATACGGAGCGTCGCAGGCCTCGAGACAGGTCGCGTCGGCGGTGCCGTTCTCTTGGCAAGCCTGATGCTCGGCGCACGCAACGTCAGCGCAGTGCTTCGGCCCGGTCTTGGCTGGCGGGCATGCGGCGAACAGCGCCATGACCACCACGGCTCGTAATCGCAAGGTCATCAGAGGCTCGTGAAGTCGGTGTAGGTCATGAAGAGTCGAATGTCGCTGAGCGAAGCCAAGTCGATGTCTTTGTTCGCTTGCTCGTCTTTCTGGTTCAGCACGAGCTCCCACTGCGTATTCACCAGCGGGCGATCGCGCAGTCGGCTGTTCGTGTAGACCGACTCACTTAAGACCCGTTCGCCGTTGAAGTACGGGTTGATCACCGCCACCCGCGTGGGAAACGTGTAGTACCCCTTCTCGCCACTGCTGACGTTGCGCACCGAGCCCGTGCCCTTTTGCGCCAGGTACACGCGGCCGATGGCGTCACCGACGTCGCTGCCGATGATCTCAGCCTGAATCTTGAGCACCTTGTGGTTGCGAGTCAGCGGAGACAGCGCGTCGACGCCGGTCGCGAAAGGCAGGGTGATGTAGCCACGCTCATCGAGGTTCTTCGGGTTGGTCAGCGCGGTGCGAAACAGCTCGAGGCGCTGCGTCGCGGTGAGCGGCACGTTCTTCGAGTCGTACCGCGGCACCTTCAGCACATCGTCTCGCAGCGAGATGACCAGCACCCGCTCATCAGGGTTGCCGTAGGTCTCTTCGAAGTCGCGAAAGTCGTGTTCGAGTCGCGCGAGGTAGGCCTCGAGCGAGATGTCTCCACGGCTGGCGAGGCGCACCAAGAACAGGTCGTTCAAGTGCGCGTACGACTGGCTCGTGTAGTACTCGAAGACCTTCGTCGCGCGGTACGCCTCGGCCACGGCTGCTCGAAACGTGCGGTCGGCGGTGAGAATCGCGTCGTTCTTGTAGATGCGAACGTTCGGGTCGTTGCGCGCGACCTCGACGTTGATGGCCAGCTGCTCTGATTCGCTCTGCTCGGCCATCGTGCGTGTCGCTTCGTTTCGCAGCGCAGTCACCGCCGCGAGCCGCTGTGCCATGTCGAGCTCGGTCGAATACGCATCGAGCTCGAGCGTTCGAAACCCGAGCGCCAGCGTCATCGTCTTCGCGTTCGACTCGACCGTGGCGTAGTCGCACGCACGTTCGGTCTTCCACTTGCCGGTCTCGACTTCAATCGTGCCGAGCGTCGCCTTGAGCGAGCCAATCGCCACGACCGCGATGCCGGTGGTGATCGTCGCCGTGGTGATCGCCGAGGCGTATTCGGCCACGCCGAGCAAGGCGCCCGGGCAGTCGGTGCCGCCCGCCGTGCCTACGATGGCGATGCACTTCTTGATCTGGGCCATGTTCGCGACGCGGTCAGCCACGCGGTTGGCGAACTCCATGCTCTTCTCGGCGGCGAGAATGCCGGCGTTGAGGCCGACCTTCTTGATGCCGACGTCGTATTCGTAGTCGGCCTGCTCCATCACCAGGTCGCATTGGTCAGAGAGCCGTTTTTTCTCGATGGCGATTTCTGACTCGAGGTTCTGTTGCCTCACTTTCAGCATTTGAAAGTCAGCGACCACTTTGTCGACCTCGAGCAATGCGTCGTTGATTTGGCCATTGCCCGCGAGGCCGCACGGGTCGCCAATCACCTTCGCGCGCTCGTTGAGGTAGGCGTACTTCGGTATCGCCGGGTACACCCGGCCATCGGTGCCGGCAAAGGTGCCGCAAATCGAGGCCAATTGGTTCTCGTAGTTGTTTCGTACGCTGACCAGCTCGCTCTGAAAGGCAGCGCTGTCGGTCTCGAACGCGCGATTCGAATTGAGCGCCAGGTCTTCTTTCTGTGCCGCCACCGTGAGTAACGACTTCGCCGACTTCAACGTCTTGTCGAACGCGTTGCCGTCACCCTCATCGAGCGCGGGAAAGGGCACGTAGTCGGGCTGAAAACCAAACAGCGTCGGCTCGTCGCTGATCTGCTGGTAGCTCTCTCGCATCGCCAGCAGCGCCGAGCTGTAGACCAGCTGCGCATTCTCGACCCGCTCGACGATTTGAGGGCGATCTTCTGGCTGCACGATGCCCCCGAGCTTGAGCATCATTCGCGAGAGCACGATCGATTCGAGGTACGCGCTGGTGTAATTGCGAGCGACGACGAGCCTCGCGAGATCGGGCCGGTTGAAGGTTTGGTAGCGGCGAGCCACTTCGCTCCAAGCCCGCGTTTTTTGCGCCGAAGCCCGAATGAGTCGGTCGAAGTACGAGACCACCGTTTCTTTGGTGATGAACCCGTCGGTCGTGCCCATCATGTCGATCGACGCCCAGAGCCTCGGGCTCAGTGCATAGAAGCGGTCGAGCGCCTGCTGGTAGTACTGCGTACTCTGGTACAGGCTGTACATCTCGTAGCCCGCGCCACCCGAGAGGTTGATGCCGTTGGGCTCGAAGAGCGAGCCCTCGAACGAAACCAAGGCCGAGCCTGCGAGATCGAATCGCGAGCTGAAGGCCCGCGTGTATGACTCGTCGCCCATCATGATCAGCAGCTCGGCGTTGAGCCGCTCGTACCCATCGTGAATGACCGGCAAGGGCAGCGTCGGGTCGATTTCAGACTCGTACGAGAAGTTGCCAAGCAAATACGCGCGCAGTGAGGCTCGGGTGCTCACGGTCAACGTCGCGAACTGCGTGGTGTACAAGCTGACCGCGCAGTCGACGCGCTGCTGCGCCCCCTCAATCGACGTCGGGTCGTAGCAATACGGCACCGCATCAGAATTGGCCGGGCAAATCTGCGGCGCAAAACCCACCGTCGTGCCTTGCCGATTGCGAAAGCGCGTCTTGTAGCGAAACGCGTTCTCGACCTCGGTGCGCAGCGGCAAGAACGCCGCTTTCGTTTCAGCCGCCGCAAAGAAGAGCTTGTCGGCGCGCAGATCACCCCGGTTCAAGCTGCAGTAGGCCTGCGACGTATTCGTGCATCGCCACACCGGGTTGAGCACGATGTCGTACGTGCCATTGGTCACCCAGCCATTGAGCGTTGCCTGACACGTACCGCGTGCCGCCACGGTGTTGTTCGGGCCCGCCCTGAAGGCCGTCTGACACGGCTGGGCAGCCAGCGCCGCCACCGTCGGGGCAGGTTTCGCCACGCTCCCCAAGGTGAAGAACGTCACTCGGCTGCCCGAGGGGCAGCTCACCTTTTGCGCATTCGCGGTGCCATCGTCTTGCGAGCCGCCATTGAAGAGGCCGGTGTCTTCACACAGAAAGTGCACCTTCGCCGGGTCGGCAGGGCCAATCGGAGTCGGCGCCCCAGTCGCTTGCCGCATGCCCGAGACGAGCGTGTCGGCCAACGCGTTGACGGCGTCGGTCGCGGTCGGCATCGTCGTTGAGCCGGTCGCTTTCTTCAGCACGTCGGCGCTGCACGAAACCCCGAGCACGTTCGTCGGAGGCGTGCGCGCATCGGCCGAGCTGCCAGCCGTGTACGAGCTCACGTCGAGGTCGGCGACCTGACGCTTCATCTTGATGATGCCGTACGACGAGAAGCCCGAGTCGGTCGACCCCAAGAAGGAGGGGAAGCTCTCTTTGAACAGAATGATCAGGTCTTCGCCGTTGATCAACGCGCCGTCGATGAGCTCGACCTTTCGAACGCGGGTGCGCGCATCGGGTATCGGGTTGCCCGCGGCAGAGCTGTTGTTGAGCGCGACGCCGTTGGCCGCTTTCGGCAACAGGTCGTCGCGGCACTCGTAGCGGTAGCGCAAACCCGTCTTGGCATCGACATCGGTGCCGAAGCCGAAACCAGGTACCAACCACGGCGTGCGATTGAGCGTGAACGTGCGCATGTTCTGCGCGTCTTTCGGGGCCTTCGCGCACGCAGTATCGGCAGCGGTCGTCGTGTAGCGCCCGCCCACCAGCACCGTCGACGCGAAGCTCGAGACGCCGCACAGAACGCCATTGGCTTTCGCCACGCAGGTCGTCGGGTCTGAATCGAAGGCGAGCGACACCGCCGGGTCTCCGGGAAAGTGGAGCGACTCGGCGGTGACGATTTTGCCGATGAGCGATTTTGCCGCGTCGGCAGGGTCGGCCTTCAGGTTCATCGCCAGAGGAAAATCGGTGGCGCCAGTGGGTATCGGGTATTGGGTAATCGAGTTCGAATACAGCGAGTACCCCTGCGCATTCGAGTACGGGTAGCACGCCGTGTTGTCACCACCGGCGCAGAGCGCGCGCACCGAGCCCCACTTCCACGAGCCGAGCTGCGTCGAGCTGATCACCGCGAAGAGCTCGTCGACGCTCAAGTCACCTTTGCGAAAGGTCGCCCAGCGCTGAATGAAGGCGTTGCCCACGTTGTTCAGCAACGCCGAATTGCCGCGGTCATGCGCCCACGCATCGAGCCCCGAGTCGGGGAAGTTGGCGAAGTAGGTCATCGTGCCGTGCCACTGGCCTTCGGGTCGCTCGAGGTACGTCAAGTCGACGCGGCGCGCGCCGAGCTGCGGGTTGCTGATTTCAATGACCCCCTCCCACCGGGGCAGGGTGCTGTTCGCGGCGTTCGCCAGCGTGAGCGTGACGGCGCCTCCGTTGCCATCGACTCCGAAGGTGAGCGTCTGCGCTTGCTTCGGCGCATCAGTGCCTTGGCCCATCGTCACCCACGCCAATGCGTTGGTCGTCACCTTGCTCGCAACGCCCGACGGGTACTCGGTGTGCTCGAGCTTCTTCACCGTGAACTGCATCGACTGGGTCGCGTTGTTGGTGATGGTGATGGTCGACGAGAGCTTCACGTTGGTGAAGCGCGCCTCACGCGTGCCGACCTCGAAGTCACCCGCGGTGCGGCGCGCAGGCTCAGTGGCTTTGTTGGTGCCACCCACGTCGAGGCAGAACCCGTTGTCACCATCGACACTCACGCACGAGCGGCCCAACTTGCAGCTCGACGCCGTCGTCACGCAGCGGGGCTGGCAGACCCGGCGATAGCACCCATTGCCCGACCCGCAGTCGGCACTCGTCTCGCAGTTCGAATAGCAGTTGCCGCCGGTGCAGGCCTGAAAGTCGGGGCACTCGAGGTTGGTTTTGCAGGCGCGCGGTTGTGCACCGCTCGCGACGCAGCTGCCTGAAACGCAGGTGGTGCCCTTCAAGCACCCTTCGAGCAACCCATCGACCGAGCACTGCGCGATGGTGCCGTCTTCGTGAACCAAATCGCTGCTGCACGGCGAGTAACAAATCGGGTGCGCAGGAGGGCAGCCGGGCGAGCCGAGCGTGCACACTTCACAGGTGTTGCTCGTGGAGCAGACCGCGCCCTGGTTGCCGCCGGGTTGAGTGCAGCTGCCATCATCACGGCACGCACAGGCCGCCTCGCCCGCGGTGCAGCTCGAACCGCCGTCGTTTTGACTCTTCGACGGGCCCGGGCACGCGATGAGAATGCACACAACGGCCGTGATGGGAGCGCCCCAGAGTCTCTTCAGAGATGTCATGAATGGCGGCAACTTACAGGAAGGCAAGAACCCGGCAACGGCGCTTTTTGTTCGCATGAATCCTACGCAGAAGACCCACATGCCTCTGGCCCAGAGTGCCTTCGGCCGAGCTCGACGCCCAGAAGGCGAAGCTCCTCAAAGAGCTCTCCAGGGCTTGAGGCACCGGGCCTGGAGTGCAGCTGGTGTGGTACCTTCGGCGCCGTGAGGCAGCCCAAAGCGATGGCCCGCAAGACAACGCTCAGCGACGACAGCGACGATAGCGTCGACTTCGAGGTCAACTACTGGCTTCAGTTCACGCCACAACAGCGGCTCGAGGCAATCTGGCAAGCGACGCTCGACTGGGCGGCGATGAAGGGGCTCGATGAAACTCAACTCAGACTTCAGAGATCTGTTGTTGGCCTTAAACGGGGCTGAGGCCCGATACCTGCTCGTTGGTGGCTACGCCGTGGGTTTTTACGCAGAGCCCCGCTTCACGAAAGACCTCGACGTCTGGGTCTCGAGCAGCGGTGAAAACCCAGAAAGGGTTCATGCCGCCCTCAAACACTTTGGAGCGCCCCTCGCCGACCTCACCGTTGACGACCTCGCGACGGAGGGCATGGTCTTTCAAATTGGCATGCCCCCAAACCGGATTGATGTGCTCAACCAACTCAGCGGCGGCATCGACTTCGAGCTGGCGTGGGCCAACAAAACGACGGTCGACTTTGGCGGCGTACCGGCTTCGTTTATTGGTATCGACGAGCTGATCGCCAACAAGAAGGCTGCCGCTCGGCCTCAAGACCTGCGCGACGTTCGAACACTCGAGCGGGCCAAACTCGCTCGGGCGAAGCAGCCCTGAATACAGCTGACGGTCTTCAACGCGGCCGATGGCCACGCTGGAGTCACGCGGTTCGAAGTGGCCGGCATCGACTGCCAGCCCCCCCCATCGACGAGGGAGCCTGCGTCGCCGACCGGTGCCACCGCGTCGAGTTGGCCCACGCCGCCATCAACGCAAAACCCGCCCTCACGCACCCAGCTCGGAGCTTGCTCCGTACTGGCGCCGCGCAAATGGCGACCGCCCTTTTTCGCCAAGCAGCGGGTCTGTCAATCGTGTCACAGGCCCGAGCTCATCAGTTTCTTCGCCTCGACTCGACGCTGTCGCGAGGCTCGAAGGCCTGCCGAACCAGCTCGTCTTGATGAAGCCCACTCTTCTTCGCCAGTTCGACATCGAGGCCGAGCCCATGGCCCCTCCCGACGCCGTCGAAGGCGACCACCCCACCCTGCTGCACGGCGCTCCGAGGGCAGCTCGGCAGTTTCAATGGCCCCCGCAGCCGCTCGCAGGGCACGTCATCAACTTGCTCGAATGGAGCACCGTCGACCATCACGGTGCGAGTCACCTTCAAAGTCGCGCCCTCGGCGACGAGGCTCGACCAGGCAAAACCAAGCGCGCGCTGAACCTGGTCGGCCGGTCGCGTTTCTTTCCACGGCTCCGAGCCGCCTCGTGAAAACGGCAACCACCCAGCCGTCTGAATCGGTTCATGCGAGAGCGCCAGCACATCGCCCGCGCCCGCCGCGACGCTGCCCTTGAACGCCTGGCAATGCGTCGTGTCGCAAACCGGGCGCGAGCCATGGCGCTCACGCGTATCAACGTTGTGCGAAATCACCCGAGCCAACGCCGCCCGGGCCTCACCGGCAATCGCCGAGTCCTCCGCTGCCAGCACGCCCGAGACATACGAGAGCCGTGTGGTTCGAAACACCACCTCACTGCCCTGTCGCGCGCGCCGTTGCCCCTCGGTGACGCCAGGCGATGGCACGTACGGAGCGGGCGCATCACGTCGAAACACCCCCGCGTACGGCCGAGCTGCGGTACCGGCCAGGCGCACCTCGAACGGGGCTCCGAGGCAGACCGCGTGCGACGCCTTGAAAGCTGCGAAGTCGCTCGACATCGCCGTCGGCGCACCGTCTTGCAGCGAAAACCCCGCGCGCGCACACCTCAGCGAGACCGCGCTCGCGTCGAGCAGCCCGAAGACCTGCACTTCAACCGCATCTCGCCCCGCCACTGCCCGGGCCCGGCCCAGCTCGTCGATGAACGCGGCGGCGAACTCGCGAGGCGCGTGCTCGGGCTGCACCTGCACCATCACGAGGTCGTCAGTCACCCCGACCAGCCAGCCGACCATCACCCGCACCGCTCCGTCGCGTACGGTGCCGGTCTTCGTCGCCACGCTCTGAAATTTCTGCGATTCGGGCAGGCCCGCCAACGTGCCCTCGCGCCAATTGCGCTTCATCACCTCGAGCACATCGGGCCGCGCCTCAGCCAGCAACCGATACGCCGCGGCCAGCGCCAACGGAGAGAGTGACAGCGTCGTACGCACCCCAATCGCCTCGCTCATGTCAGAGGGCAACCGCTCGAGCCCCAACGCCCGAAGCACTGGGCCCCACGCGCCAAATCGTTCGACACCGGGCGAGGCCTGGGCCCAATCGAGAAAGTACCCGTTGCACGAGCGCAGCACTGCTTGGCTGCCTGACATCGGAGCGGCCAAACCGTCTCCGCACGCCCACTGCGCGTCTTTGACCCGAGGAGGTAGCTCAGGCGCCCTCACCGCCCCCGCGAGCACGAACGGTTTGAGCGTCGACCCGAAGGGGCGCGGCGTCTCGATGTCACCGCGCGACCAGAGCACCTCACCCGAGTGCCGGCTCATCACCAGCACCCCGGGAGCCCCACCCCCCGGCAGTTGCGCGAGCGTCTCGAGGGTCAACGTCGGCCAGGCCAAGTGGCCATCACACGCGATCAAGCGAGGCCGCAGCACGGTGGGCAAAGCGCCATCACGAGGCGTGGTCTCGGCCAGCAACCGGGCCAACGCCCGCCGTGCGTTCACGGTGTCGAGCGACTTGGTGGCCGCGAGCGCCTTCGCCGACTCCGACATCGACTGGTAGTCACCGTCACGCCAGCTCGCCGCTTCGCCCGAAGTGGCCAACGCGAACGCCTCGTGAAACAGCGCATCGCCCGTCGCCGCGGCGCAGGTCAGCAGTAAAAACTGATGCGCGAGCTCATGCCGCAACGCGACCTTCTCAGCTGGGCTCACCACGCCCGCATTCGCCTGCCGCAGCGAAATCACGCCCGCTCGGCTCGCTCCGGCACGGCCAGGGCCCAGGTGCGCGCGCTCAATCAGCACCTTCAGGCGCGGAGCGCTTGGCGCATGCCCCACTGCCTCGGTGAAGGTGCGCTCGAGCGACGCCCAGCTGTCGTTCACCACGTCGCGAACCTCTTGCGCCGGCTCGAGGCCGCTCGTCTGCAGCGTTACCGACGACAGCACCATCGCCGTCAGCGCGGCCGAGATCATTTCGAGATCGACAGCGACGCCGACTCGGTGCGCGCGTTCACTTCAGACGCGTACATGTCTTCAATCGTCGCGGGAGGCGCCTTGAACGTGCCCGGAAATTGCGCCCGAACCACGTACCCGATGGTGCGCGCGCTGGCCGACCAGAAGGCCTTTTCTTCGAAGTACCAGGTCATGCGCTCGGGTGAGAACGCGCGGCGTCGAAGCGACTCGTGAGTCAACGGCAAGCGCATCGGAGCCCCTCGGTAGGCCTTGTCTTCTTGCAGCACCGTGAACCCCGCGGGAATCGGGTCTTCGACGACGTAATAGGCCGAGCGAACATCGCGCCACTTCTGCTCATCGCGCGCATCGAAGGTGAGCTCGACGTACAGGTCGTCGCCCTGCTTGAGGCTCTCGCCCGGCAGCAGCAGCGCCTTCTCGTTCTTTCGAATCGCGTAGTACGTGCGGGTCAACGTCATGCCGTTGCTGCGCGCCTGCGCCCGGTCGAGCGGCGTGCGCACCGTCGCCTTCCATACCGCGACACCCTCGAACGGAGCGACCTTCAGGCTCGACGCGCCCTCATCGACCTTGGAGCTGAAGCCGAAGCCCGTGCGAGCCAGCGTCACGCCGCCGCCCTCGACCTTCGGCGCCTCGACCTTCTTGAGCGCCTTCAAGTCGTGCTCGATCAACCACTGGCTGTGCAGCAACGCCGTGCCGCGATCGAACGTCGACAGATTCGAATTCGACAGCAACTGCAACAACTTCGAGCGCAAAGGCGCGAGGTCTTCTTCTTTGTGCGTCGCCGCGTGCGCGAGAATCGCGGTGAACCCGACGTTGCGAAGCGGGTAGCGAAAGAACGCCTCGGTGTGTGGGTGAAACGCCGCGTTGGCGACGAACCGGCTGTGCGCCGTGCCCGCGAGCTTCGCGACCTGGTCTTTGAACTCGGGCTCCGCCGCGACCTGGGCGTACTCGGCCGCGAGCACCGTCAACGCGAGTGCGTGCAAGTCGGCCTCGAGCAAGCCGCTCAACTGCGCGCGAACGCGGGCCGCCTGCTTCGGGCCCTGCAGCCGCGCCAGCACGTACGTTCGAGTCGACTCGAGCTCATCAGGCACGTCTTTTCGCCCATCGAGCCAATTCGCCGACTCGGTGAGCCGCGCATCGTTCTTGTCGAGCAACCCGGCCTCGACCGCGTAGCCCAGCCCATCGAGCGCGATCATCGTCATCTCGAGTGAGGGCGTGGCGTACCCCGAGAACCAGACGAACCCACCGCCCTTGACCTCGAGGTCGAGAATGCGTGCTATGCCATTGACCGCCCGGCTGCGGGCTTCGACCAGCAACTGCTGATTGTCTTTGTCGAGGGTCTCGAGCGCGTTGAGCCGGCCCAACGTACGGTACAGCGCCACGTTGGGTATGGTGGTCGACACCAGCTGCTCGATGCACCCATGCGGGTACACCAGCAGGTCGCGCGCGTTGGTCAGCGCCACATCGACCATCGTCGGCGCCAATCGCAGCTGGGCCGAGATGACTTCACTGCCGAGCGGTATCGCGAGCGACATCGAGCCGCCTCCGAGCTGCGAGACGCTGATCACCTCGTCGATGCCGGTGGGCTCGATGGTGACTCGCTTCATGTCAGAGATGGGCTCGCCGATGCCCTTCGCGTGCACGGTGAGCTGCACCTCGCCGGTCTTCGCCGCGACCAGCTCGAGCGGCACCACCGCTTCACTGCCTTTGCCCAGCGCGATCGCCTTGCTCACAGCGCCCGTCGCGACCCCGGTCAGTGCCGCGTCGAGCTGCACGGTGCCCTCCCCCGGCCCCGCCATGCCCGGAGTCACCCGGATGCTGCCCGTCGCGGTGTCACCTTGGCGCATGAACTGCGGCAGGTTCGCTGAGACGACCAGGGCTCCGCGGGTCGCGAATTCACTGGTGGTTTCGCCGAAGCGCCCCGAGGCATCGACGGCCACGGCGGTCGCCGTCCACACCGTTTGCATCGAGTTGAGCTTGAACCGCACCGAGGCCCGGCCGTCACGATCCGTTCTCACCGCAGGGTTCCAATACACGGTGTCGTCTTCTTTTTGCCGCTTGGTCGGAGGCTTGACCGCCGCGAACGCGTGCTTCGGCATGCGGGCGAGCTTCATCGCCAGGCGATCTCCGTACCCGTACCCTTGAAAGTCGCTCGACGAGAAGGTCGACACGTCGTCGCGGCCCTGCGGGTAGAAGAAGTCGATGATGCCGGGGCGAAGCTCGCTCTGCAGCGCGTACACGGCCTTGTCGACCACGCCGACCGAGACCTCGGCCTGCACCGGCTGGTTGTTCGAATCGGTCACCGTCAACGACAGGGTCTGAAAGGTCAGCGGCGCTGCTTCGACCCGCTCTGCCGTCAACCGCACCGTCAGCGCCCGCTCTCGAGGCACGACGCGAAAGGTGGCGATGCGCTCTTCCCACCGACCGGTGCTGGTCGGGTACGCGACCGAGGCGTACACCGCGCTGCCGAACCGCTTCTCGATGGGAAATCGGTAGACCAACGTCTGACCTTTCACCGAGACCCGCTCGGTCTTGAAGATCGACGACCCAGTCAAGGTCACCCACACCGAGCCCGTCGTGCCCTCCTTCGACGCCCACGCCGCGGGGAGCAAGGCGACGAGCTCAGCAGTATCGCCCGTCTCGAGCACGCCGCCGAGCGCTTCGAGCGCCAACGCAGGCACCTGCATCACCACGTCTTGCGTGTCACCGAGCACCAGCGACGTCGCCGAATCCGCCCATGAGTGGCCCTTCTTGTCTGCGAGCGTGACCGCGGCCTCGGCGACTCCGGGTTTGTCGGCCTTCACCTCGAGCCTCGCCACGCCGTCATCACCGGTCGAGAAGTCTTGTGGAGCCCCGACGTCGACCGATTTTCCATCGGCGCCTCGCAGGCGGTACTGCACGTGGCCAGTGGTGACACCGTAGGGCTTGCCCGACAACGTCGTGGCGCGAACGGTGAACTTCACGGTGTCGCCCGGCTTGACGACCTTGGCCTTCGCCGAGACGCTGCCCACCAAGTCGCTCTCGGCGAGAAACAGGTTCAGCGCGGCATTGGCGAAGGTGCCTTGATCGTCTTTGGCGCGAACCGAGAGCGAGTAGCGCCAGGGCTTGCGTTCATCGCCCCCACGAAGCGCGGGCACGTCGACCGAGATGTCGGCCTCACCTGCGGCGTCGAAGCCAGTCTCTTCTGAAGCGAACAACTTCTGCGGCACCGACAAGGTGCCCTCGTTGGTCGAGACCGTGCCGTAGGTCACCTCGCTGCCCTTGGCCCCCAACCCGGAGTCATCGACCCACGCCGGCGCGTCGACTTGCGTTCGGTAGAGAAAGTACGTGAACTTGGTATTCGCGGGCACTCCGCCCGAGTAGCGCCGCACGCGAACATGCGCGGCCAGCTTCTGCCCCGGAGTCACCGTCTCGTCGTCGCTGAGCACCTCGACGAAGAAGGTCGGTTTCACGTACTCCTGCACGCGCATCTCGGCTTGGTGCTCGGGGCCATCGACGGTGGCGACCAGGCGCAGCACGCCGGTGTCGAGGCCCGCGGGCACGACGAGCTGGCCAGAGAACGCGCCGAACTCGTCGACCTTGAACGTGCCCTTCACCGCCGCCGTCGCCGTCGACACCAACGCGACCTGAACGTCGCGGGTCTTGGGCATGAACAGTCGCGCCAACGCATTCTCGGGCTGCCGCAACACGCCGCGAAAGCGCACCGTGTCTCGCGGTTTGTAGATCGGTCGATCGGAGTACAAGAACACGTCGGGCGCGATCGCCAGCGTCGAGAAGTAATCGGTATCGACCAGCGCGGAGTCTTCGCCCTGCGTCGCGGTCACGAGCAGCCTGGGCTCGGCCGTCTGCACCGTGGCCTCGCCATTCGCGTCAGTGGTCGCGGTCAGCGTCTTCGGCCCGGCGCGCACGTTGACCGAGACTCCGGCCTTGGCCTGTTGGTCTCGCCCCGCCACGCGCACCAGCACCTGCTGCGAGGCCTGCTTCACCACCACCGACAAATCAGAGACGACCAGCACCACCTGGCCTTCGACGGCGCCCTGCACCATCTGCACGACGTAGATGCCAGCAGGCAACGGGTCGAGCACCACGTTTCGATCTTGAAAGCCAGAGTGCCCACTCCACGCCTCGAAGCCCGGCACGTTGAAGTCTCGCTCTGCGCCGCCCAAGTCCAAGTTGAGCCAGTGGCTGCGAAGCATCGTCATGTTCTCAGGCACGCCGACGAGCCGCTCGGGGCCTTCGGCGAGCTTCACCGGGCTCTTCGGAGCCTCAGATGACGCCTCGAGCGCGGGCACGATCGCCGCGCGAAACGGCAGGTTCAGGGCGAAGCGCAGCGTGTCTGCCGGGTTTCGAACGCCGTTGAGGCCGCGCGAGAGCGCTCGGCCCGGGTTGGCGAAGGTCGACGGCGGGTCGTACGCCCGACGCAGCGTCTCTTGCGAGGCCAGAAACGCGTCGAGGTTCTTCGGCTTGAGCACCCGCAGCTCCACCGCCTCACGCTCGGCGAATGAGACGTTGAGCAGCGGCGCCTCGTCGGTGCCATAGGTGCGCGGCACGGTGATGTAGAGCGGCTTGGCGAAAACCGACGACGCCACCAGCAGGGTCAACAGCAGAACGCGTTTCATGTGCGGAACCCCGAGGAGACCAAGTTGCCATCGTTGCCAGCAGCGCCGGTGAAGCCCACCGAGGGCAGCTCTTCGAGCAGGCGGCGGGCGGCTTCGATCTCGGTCGAGCCGGCGGTTTGCCCAGGGTGCTCAGAGAGGTACCCGTCGAGCGCGAGCTGCGAGAGCACGTGACCCAGGTTGACGGTGAGCGAGAACGATGACTGTTTCTTGAGCCCCTGCACCATCGGCGCGGCGGCGTGGAGCACCGAAGGCGTCGTGCCTTTGCAGGTCGATTCGAGCGTCGAGAGGTAGGCCTCGGTCGAGTACGCGAGCGTCGGGCAGCCCTGCACCTTCGCCAACTGGCCCGAGCCCTTCGTCATGGCGGTGGTGAGCGCCGCGTCGTCCTCTGCGCGCTCCCAGATGACCGCGAGCTCGTTCTTCACGGAGGCGCGCGGGTTCCAGATGACGGCGATTTGACGGGTCGGCCCCGTTGCGGGCTTGGCGGTGCCGTCGGGGCCTTTGATGAACATGTCGTGCAGCTCTTTGGGCCCGAGCGTCTCGGGCAGCTTCACTGCGAGAAAGAGCACCAGACCGGCGCTCTCGGGCACTGACTTGAGCAACGCCTCCGAAGGCTCGACCAACGCCAGCGAACCGCGTTGAACCGTTGCGTCGACGCGCTTGGGCACGAATGAATTGTTCTCGACCGCGAAGTCGAGGCCGATGGTCTGATCGAGGCCGAGCAGGTCTCCCAAGCTCTGGGTGCCGCGACCGCCAGATTGAAGGGAGAAGACCAACGAGACCGCGACGCCTTCAGCCGGTTTGCTTTCGGTGAACGTCGCGCACATCGCCACCGCGACCGTCTGCGGAGCGGGCGCAAACACGACGCGATCGTCGAGCTTGACGCCATAGAGCGACTTGTCAGCGAGGATCAGCCGGTTGATTTGGAGCTCTCCACCGATACCGCACGAGTACGTGAAGCCGCCTGAGCCAGCGACCTTGACCAACCCGTCGAACGCGGCCACTGCCCGGGCCGATGGAGAAGTCAGCACCAACGCCGGGGCCCCTTGCGCGCCTGCTCCACTGAACCAGACGACGCGGTAGGGCTTGTCGAGCACTTGCTTTGCGAGCAGCGAGAGCACCGTGCCCTGAAACGAGCCGCCGATGTCTTTACCACGGGTGCCGAAGAAGCCGGCCCAGGCCGCGAGAAAGCCCTGACCGAGCGGCTGCTTGAGGGCTTGGTCGAGCCACTGGTTGCTTTGCAACGCCGCGTGGGTGGCTTTGGGGTCGTGCACGTCGACCCAGAAGAGTGGCTCGCTGGTGAGGTTCGATTTCAGGTCGGGCGTTTGGAGGGTTTCGAGCTTGGTGAAGGTCGGCGCCGGGCCATCGGCCGAGTCGAACAGGCCACCGGTGTGAGGTGCCCCGTCGAGCTGCGCGTCTTCGTCGGCCTGGGCCTCGATGACGGGCGCGGTGGCTGGCCGGGTCTTCAAATAGACGCCGATACTGGCCCCGATGACGGCGACCACGGTGAGGGCGATGAGCGGCAAGCGCTTGCGAAGCTCTGGGGTCATGACTGCCACTCCTTGAAACGAAAGAAGCCGAGAAACGAAGGGTTCGCCGCAATGGGGCGCCACTCACCGGGAGCATCGCGGGCGAGCTCGCTCAAGGTGCCGACGCGTACCGCCGAGTCTTTTTCACCGGGGTGGTAGACGACGTACGGCTCGAGGTGCGCTTTGTCGGCGGGGGTCACGACCAGCATCAAATGAAACGCGTCGCCTTCTTCGCGGGGTTGGCGAAAGCCGACGAGGTCTCCGGAGCGCAGTGATTTCAAAGCGGCGTCGTCACGGCCCAGCGAGACGAAGCTGAAAGCGAGCAGGGTCTCGGCGTCGGCGAAGTCACTGGGGCCCCGCGCGGTCATGAAGAGGGGGCGCTTCAGGCGCTCAGGGGCGACGCGCTTGTAGGCCTGGCGGTAGGAGAAGCGAACGAGGCCCGCGCAGTCGCGCTGCTCCGAGTCCCAGTGGGGGTCGGGGGTCTTTGCTTGCGTGGTGGCCACGTCGGCGGTGACCTGACGAAGCAAGTCGACTCGAGGCTCGGCCGCGGAGGCGCTCAGCGACGTGATCAAAACCATGGCCGGTAGGCGACAAACACCTCTCATGGTGAGCCTGTCGAACCATGCACCGGGCACCCGGGCTCGTCCTTCGACAGGCTCAGGATGAGAGGGGCCGGGCTCAGGATGAGAGGGGCCGGGCTCAGGATGAGCGGGGGTTGGAACTCCCATTAATCCCCGCCCTCGCCGCCTTCACCCGGGTTGGCCGCCTGCAGCGCCGCCGCGGCCTCGGCCAAATTCTTCGGCCACCGCTCATCGGTCGGCTTCGCATCAACCCCCGGCACGTACACGAGCGCGCGCCCGCCACCGATCACGTACACCCACGCCAGCACCCGCGTGCTCCCTGGAGTCGCCAGCGGAATGTTCACCCGCCGCTTGATTTCACCCGGCGTGCCCTCGAACAGCGAAATATTCAGGCTCGCCACCGTGTGGGCCTTGTCACCACTGGGCCAATAGTTCGTCGCCACCAGGTACGTGCCCTTCGGCGGAGCCCGGTGCAGGTACAAATATGGCCCGTACCCCGGCTGATCAAAATCACCCTGCTGCTCGTTGAGAAAGAACGTGCCGCCCGACGGGCTCGACGTATCGGCCCAGTACACGTGCGCCATCTTGGTCGGGTCGAGCCTGCCACCCGCCTCGCTCGCGTCGGTCGCCTCGTAGACGTGCAGGTCGGTGTACACGCCGTCGGTGTCGCTGGTGAGAATCACCTTCATCGGCACCGCGGGTATCTGCGCGTAGCTGGTCGCCTGTGCGCGCCCAGTGCCGGCCTTGTTCGTCGCCAGCACGGTGACCACGTTCTTCCCCGCCGCGGCGGGAAACTGCCTCGAGAACCGCCCGCCCGCAGAGCGCATCAAGTAGCGATCTCCATTGATGCTGACCGTCACCGGGTTGACGGTGCTGTCGCTCACCGTGCCCTCGACCGTGAGCATGCGCCCGACCGACCAGCCGCCGGTGGGAGCAGACAAGGTGATGACCGGCAGCGCGGTGCCAGTGCCGATGGGCACTCCGTCGTTTCGGGGGTCGGCCAACTTCGACTGCGACAACACCAGCGTGATCAGGAGTGCGTTGACCATGAGCCCCTTGGAGATGAACCGGCGGCGTATTCAACGCTCACGCCAGCCAACAGACCAGCCGATTCTCACGCCTTACGAGCACCAACAGTGGCCAGCCGCCCACACGTGGCTACGCGGCCGAGCCCTTCGAGCTCTTCGACCTGCGGCCCAGCGCATCGTAGGCGGCGTATTTGTACGCCTCAGACAGGGTCGGGTAGTTGAAGCAGGTCTGAATGAACAGGTCGGCGTTCGCGCCTGACATCAGCGCCATCAAGCCAATGTGAATCAGCTCGGTCGCGCCTTCTCCCAGGCAATGCACGCCCAGCAGCTTCATGTCGTCTTGCTTGAAGAGAAGCTTGAGCAACCCGACCTCGCCGATGATCAACCCGCGCGCGTTGTTCGAGAGGTTCGCGGTACCCACCACGTACGGCACGTTCGCGGCGGTGAGCGTCGCCTCGGTCTCGCCCGCCATCGACACCTCAGGAATCGTGTAGATGCCGTAAGGAAAGATCTGCGCGAGCTTCATTTTGTATTTGAGGTCGAAGAGGTGCACGACCGCGACTCGGGCCTGCTCCATCGAGGTCGACGCCAACGCGGGGAAGCCGATCACGTCACCCACCGCGGCGATGTGCGGCACCGGCGTGCGAAAGCTCACCGGGTCGACGTCGAGCTGCCCGCGCTTGCCGGCCACCAACCCCGCCGCCGCGAGGTTCAACGCCGCCGTGTTCGCCTGACGGCCTGCGCACACCAGCACCGCGTCGGCTTCGATCACCTCGTCGCTCTTCAAGGTCAACGTGACGCACGTGTCAGCCACCTCGCAGCGCGCGACCTCGGTGTTGAACTTGAACCGAATGCCCAGCGCGGTCATGCGCTGCATCAGCAGCTCGAGAATCTGCTCGTCGAGAAAGCCCATCAGCGAGCCCTTGGCCTCGATCATCGTGACCTCGACACCGAGCGCGGCGAACAGACAGGCGTACTCCGAGCCGACGACGCCACCGCCGACGATGACCAGCGACTTGGGTATCGATGAGACGCTGACGATCTCGTCGGAGTCGTAGATGCGCTCAGCCTCGAACGCGAACGCCGCGGGCCGGTTGGGAGCGCTGCCGGTCGCGATCAGCACATGCTCCGCGCGAATGACGTGCTCACCGTCTTTGGTGGCGATGGCGATGGTGTGCGGGTCGACGAACCGGGCGGTGCCATGAATCAGCGTGACCTGGTGGTTGCCCAGGTTCGTGATCATGCGCGTGCCCTCTTCTTTGATCACCACACCCAGGCGGTGAAGAAAGTCGGCCACCGTCGCCTTGCGGGGCAACGCCATGTCGACGCCATACAGCCCGCGTTGCCGCAAGCCGCTCAGTGCGAGCGCGGTCTCCCGCAGGGTCTTCGACGGCAAGGTACCGGTGTTGACCATCGCTCCGCCGAGCACGCGCTCTTTTTCGATCAGCGCGACCTTCTTGCCGAAGTACGCGGCCTGCACGGCGCCCTTCTCACCCGCAGCGCCTCCACCAATCACGACCAGGTCGAACGCGTCCATGGCGGGCGACTGTAGCCCACGGTGGTCGCCTGGCTATCGGCGAACCGCGTTCACGTGCTGCACGAGCTGATCGAGCATTCGCCCTGTCGCGCCCCACACCACGTGACGCGCGTCACCCCAGACGAAGACCTCGCGAGAAGCCTCGTAGATGACCCGGTGCTCACGGCGCAGGCGAAAGAGCGGCGCTTCGATGATCGCTTCGATCTCATGCGCGTTGGGCCGCAGCTGAAGCGTCGCCGGCACCACGCCCACGAACGGAGTCACCCAGAACGAGGTCACCGTCGGCATCGAACCGAGCGAGCCCAGCACGTCGACGTGCTCGGGGGCGATGCCGAGCTCTTCGTGCGTCTCGCGGAGCGCGGTGTGCAGCGGAGTCAGGTCGCCAGGCTCACGGCCCCCTCCGGGGAAGGCGATTTGCCCGGGGTGTTTGCGCATCTTCATCGGGCGCATGGTGAGGTACACCCACGGCTCGTCGTCGCGCCAGAACACCGGCGCCAACACTGCCGCCTCTTTGAGCTGCAACCCAGGCGCTTCGAGGCTCTTCGACGGCTCGTCGCGGAGGTGCGTGCGAAGGCGGTCGAAGAAGTCAGGCATGGCAGGGGGTTAAGAGCCGGATCAGGCGCGCGGTCAAGACCGGTCGGAGCGCCAGGCGCAACGTGCCGGGCCCAAAGTGAACCTCCAAATGCACGGTTCCCATGTCGCCGGGCCCAACTCGAACTCCGAGTTGCAGCGACCGACGGCGGCGACTCCGCAAAAAATGCGAGGCGCCCGGTTTCGATGATTCGCTTCGGGCGTTGAGCTTTCTCGACCGAGACGCACGTCTCACGACACGGCACGCGAGCGCTCACCGGCGCGTCACGTCGTTCACCACTGAGAGAAGAACATGACTTCGATTCGCAGCGCGCTGTGCTTGCTCGGAGCGGTTGGCCTGATCACCCCCGGTTGTGGGAGCGGCAAAGAGGTGGCCGCCACCGTATCGGCGACTCCCAGGAGCCAGCCGCTGGCATCGGCCGAGGAGATCATCGAACGGTCGCTGATGATCACCGACCCGTCGGTGGTCGACTCGCCCGCGGCCTCATCGCGCCTCGACGACCCGAGCTCGACCGGTCTGGGCGTCTTCAGCTTCGCGCACATGATGCAGAGCCTCGCCGGGTCGCAGAACGCGAGCGCCTTCGCCGAGACGTTTCTGACCCAGCTCGCCACCCGGCAGGTGGTCAACGGGTTCGTCACCGAACCGACCTTGAGCGCCGTTCGCTCGGCGCCCGAGAACAACGAGCCGCTGACGGCGCTCAATCGCTGGTGCCGCACGTCTGATGGGCAGCTCGACCTCTCACGCGCGCCCTTTCGCCTGCTCGCCATCGTCAATCGCCCCGACTTACGCTCGAGCAGCGAAGACGTCGGTGAGCTGCGCTTCATCTACAGCTTGTTGCTCACCGACGACGCGTGTCAGACGAGCCAGTCGCCAGGGGTTCTGCCCGTCGTGCAGAGCGGCACCGGCGTCGCGGTCATCTTCGAATTCGCCCAGCCAGCGGCCAGTTGTTCAGCGGCCCATGCGCTCGCAGGCCAGTGGCAGGCGCTCGCTGATCTCGGCTTCGGCGCTGGGTACAACGCCGCGCTTCAAACCCTGACCGAAGGCGTGCTGGGCCTGCGCACCAGTGCTCGCCCGAATGGCAGTCAGCTGAACCACGTTCGAGTGAACAGCGGCAAGTCACCCTCGGAGTGGACGCTGCGCGAGTTCATGCTCGGCGGTCGCACTCCGAATTCGACCAATCAGAACCAGCTGCAGCTGGTCTCTCCGGCCGGGGCGCCTGACTTTTCGACGTTCAATGACTCGAGTGATCTCCGGGTGTTTATTTCGCAGAACCAGGCCTCGATCACGAACGGCACCTTCATGTTGAAAGCGACGCCTGACCTCTTCCAGGGCAAAGCCTTCGGAGGCGCCCAGTCCGGGCTCCTCGACCAGTGGAGCAACCAAGGCCTTCGCGACTCGACGTTCTCGTTCATGACCTGCGGCGGCTGCCACTCGCACCAAGCGAATGGCCCGCATGTTGGCGTCAACGCCCCGTTCCCGGCGCTGGTCGGTCGAGACGTCGGCCAGCGCGCGCGTCTCTCGGCGTTCATGCTCAGCTTCGACGGCACCGATGGAGAGCTGCCCGCGCGGGTGAAGACGCTCCGCGAGATTGCCGACTCGCCGACGTGTGCCACGGTCGATGCGTTCACCGTTCTCTCGGCGAACGCTCCGCGAGACGCGAGCCCCGGCGATGCGCTGGTGATCAACGCCATTTCGCGACCCGTCGCCGCAGAGGCGAGACAGCTGCGCTTGTACAGAGTGGGAGACTCCATCACCGCCACACCGATCAGCACCGTGAACATCGATGCGCCCGCGGGCCCGGAGTGGACCTTGTGCGCCGGCGAGGGGGGCACCTGCACGTTCTCGGGCACGAAGACGGTCAGGTACGGTGCTGGTACGAGCTTCGTCACCCGCGTGGTGACCAGCGGCACCCCGTGCACCAACGCCGTCTTCGGAGACCCCATCTGGGGCGTCGTGAAGTCGTGCTGGTTCGATAGCAGCGTCGCGACACCGCCTCCCCCCACCGACAACTGGGTTGCGTGCGCCGGTGAGAACGAGTTCTGCGCGTTCTCGGGCACCCGCCGGGTCAGATATGGCGCCGAGCCGAACTACTCGATTCTCACCATCACCAATGGCACCGCGTGCACCAACGGCGTCTTCGGAGACCCCATCTGGGGCATCGTGAAGTCATGCTGGTTCGAAGGCGACGTCGCGCTCAGCGGCACGCAGCTGGTCACGTTGAGCCTTCAAGTGCCCTCGGCCCCAGGCTCATACGAGGTGCGCAGCTACGCGGGGTCGACCCTCACCGCGACGAGTCGGCCCGTCAACGTCGACGTCAACCACCGCTTTGGTCTCGGTTCATCGACGTTCGTGTCGGCGGCGAGCGCGCTCTCGGTGTTTTGGTCGGCGCCTACCGACCACAGCCCAAACGACACGATCGGCGTTTATGCACAGAACGCCGACAACGGCTCGCCGATCAACACCGTCGTCACCGGAGCGGGGACCGGGACCGACAACCTCACCGTCAACGCCCTCGTGACGCTCACGATGCCCAATCAGCCCGGCCTCTACGAGCTCCGCATGTTCCGAGCGCCTTCGAACGTGCTCGTCGCGACCGAGCTCGTCACCGTGCACTGACGCTCCGGAGCACCAAGCCCACCAAAGTCGGCAGCTCCGTTAGTCGCACTTCACCGAGTGCGCAAAGGCTGGCACCCTCGCCGGGGCTGAAATCAATTTGGCCTGGAGCAAGCTCAAGGCGGTCACCGGGTCGTCGACGAAGGTCACCAACGCCAGGTCTTCGGCGCTGATCATGCCGTGCCGCACCAGCGCGTCGAAGTTGATGATCTCTTTCCAGTAGCTCGAGCCGTACAAAAAGATTGGCATCTGCACATCGAGCTTACCGGTCTGTTGGAGCGTCAGAAGCTCGGTCAACTCATCGAGCGTGCCGAACCCCCCGGGAAAGACGACGAGCGCGCGGGCCAGGTGCGCGAACCACAGCTTGCGCATGAAGAAGTAGTGAAACTGAAACGACAGCTGCGGCGTGATGAATGGGTTTGGCCGCTGCTCGTGCGGCAACCCGATATTCAACCCGACCGAGCGCCCCCCTGCGTCGGAGGCACCGCGATTGGCCGCCTCCATGATGCCGCCGCCGCCACCCGAGCAAATGACGTAGCGCCGGGCCTCGGTCGGCAAGCTCAGTGACCACTGGGTAATCAGCCGCGCGAGCTCTCGGGCCTCGGCGTAGTAGCGGCCGAGCGGGCCGTCGGCCTCGAGCCTGGCCGAGCCAAAGAAGACGATCGTGTCTTGCACGTTCTGGGTCTCGAACGCCTTCAGCGGCTCGAGGTACTCGGCCAGAATGCGCAACGGCCTCGCCTCTTCGCTGTCGATGAAGACGGGGTTCTTGTACGCGACTGGGCGTTGGGTTGGTGCGCTCGGGCTCATCGCGGCGCTCCGCTGGTGACCCGCACGAAGTCGATGAAGCCGCGCTCGATGTCGACGCCCTTGAGCTCGACGCGCACCGAGTCGCCGACTCGCAGGTGCTCGAAGCCGCTGACGAGCTTGCCCTCAGCGTGCGGGTGCATGATGCGCACCCAGGTACCTTTGGCCGAGGCGCCGGTGACGATGCCGTCGAAGCGCTCGCCACGTCGCGAGCTCAAGATCATCGCCGAGGCCGACTTCTGAGCCAAGCGCTCGACCTTGGTGGCGTTGTCTTCTTGCGCGGTGCAGTGCCGGGCCAATTCAAGCAGCTCGGAGTTGCTGTAGGGCGTGGGTTCGCCCGCCAAGGCCGCTTTGACCAAACGCTGCGTCACCAGATCGGGGAAGCGCCGGTTCGGTGCAGTGGAGTGGGTGTAGTCTTTGACGGCCAGCCCGAAGTGCCCTTCAACCGGCAGCCCCGGCACCTCGACTGCGTATTCTCCGCGGCCAAGCAACTTCACGATCGCCAGCGAGAGATCGGCGAAGTGAGCCGGGTCGACCTCGCGGCGCTTGAGCAAGAACGCCGACAGCGCGCCTGCATCTGGGCCGGGGGGCAAGCGCTCTTCGACCTCGGCGGCCAGCTCAACGATTCGGGCCCACCGCTCGGGTGAGCGGAGCACCCGGCGAATCGAGGCGAAGCCTTTGATGGCCAGAAGGCGGGCGGTCACTCCGTTGGCGCCCACCATGAACTCTTCGATCAGCGTGGTCGCGCGGTTCTTGGTCTTGGTCGACACGTCGGTCAGCGCATCGCCTGAGAACTCGGCCTTGGCTTCGAGGGTCTCGAGGCTGAGCGCGCCTTGGGTATGCCGAAAGGCACTCATGGCGTGGGCGGCGGTGTCTTGCACCCGGAGCTGCTGGGCCAGCCCTGGCACCTGGGCGATGCGTGCTGGCTCGGGGCCGGTGCCATCGAGCCATGCCGCGACGGCGTTGTACGCAAGCTTCGCGTGGTTGTGCACCAACGCCCGGCTGACCTCGTCTGTTCTCACCTGGCCATCGGCGCTCACCGTCATGTCGATGACCACCGCGAGCCGGTCTTGGTCTTCGCCCAATGAGGTCAGGTCGGTCGACAGCCGCTCGGGCAACATCGAGAAGACCTCGGCCGGGGTGTACACCGAGGTGGTGTTGGCCCGTGCGTGGTCATCGACCGGCGAGCCCTTCTTCACCAGGGCATCGACGTCGGCGATGGCGACCAGAACCCTGATCGCACCGCCCTGGGCTGGTATCGAGACCGTCAGCTGATCGAGATCGCGCGAATCATCGTTGTCGATGGAGCACCAGAGCAACGAGCGCAGATCGGCCACCGCGGGGCCCACCTCGGTCGCCGGCCCAGCGATGGCATTGACCTGGTTGAGCTCGGCGGCTGAGAACTCGGGCAGAAGCCCTCGCTGAATCATCGTCTTCTCGGCAATGCGCTTCAGCAGGCTCTTCGACCCAGCAGCGGAGCTCGTCATGCGACGGCTATAGCCCGAAGAACGCCGCCCTGACGCGTTGCTTCAGGGTTCGAGCTCCGGCACGTCGTCGCTGGGCGCACGGTCTGCTCTCCCTGAGCACCTTTCGCGGCGATCGGTCGAGAATGCCACATCACGATGAGGTGCCTCATGAATCCCGTCAGGTCGCGCAGTCTCAAATCGCTCACACCCTCGCCCATTCGTCGCCCCGCGCCCGAAACCGTCACGGCGAAGGCGCTCGAAGATGCCTTTTTCAAGGCCTTGAAGACACCGTCCAAACCGCCGAACGTGGCGAAGGTACGGGCCGCCGTGCCCATCACGGGGCTGCGCCATGTGCACACGATGGGGCGGCACCCGTACGGGTACACCGACTTCTATTTCGTCAAGCCCGGTCAGGTCGCGGTTCGAGATACCCCGATCGATGGCGGCAAGAGCACGTGGTACTCGTGGAAGACCAGGCTCACGACCCAGGGGCCGTGACGCCCAACGCCTGAGCTGAATGTGCGCTTCGGCGCTCCGTCACTGCAGCGGGCGGCCGCGCAATTCTTCGGCCAGCTTCAACATCTCGTGCCCTCTGGGGTGATCGCGCCGCCACACCAGGCGAAAGCTGTCTGAACGAAGCGACACTCTCGGGAGCAGCCGAACCAGCCGATTCGCCTTGAGGTCATCGCGAACGAAATACTTCGGTAACACGGCGACCCGGCCCTCTCCATCGAGCAGTCGACGGCGAATATTACCGATGCCTCCCATGTACTCGACCCTGGCGAATGGCCACGGCTCAGCGTCTGGCTGGGCATCGAGAAAGTAGCGAAAGAGCGGCAGGTCGCGTGTCACGTCGACCAGGATGTGACGGCTTGCGTCCTCGCGCCGGCGGAGCCCCGGCTTGGCCGAGACGAAGACGTAGGCCTCCGGGTGCAGGGCGGCGTACACCACGTTCGTCGAGGTCAACCGCATGCTGGCGATGACCGCGTCGAGGTCTCCGCGCTCGAGTCTCGAGAGCAGGTCGGGCGTGTCTCCATTGAAGAGGTGCAGCGTGCGCTCTGGGCGTGCGCGCTCGAGCACTTTGAGCGCCGGGCAGAGCCATGACACCCCAAGCTCGTACCGCGTACCGATGTCGAGCTCGAAGGGAGTCGCCCGCTCGGGCTCGCGCACGACCGCCTTGAGCCTGGCCTCAGCCTCGAGGAGCTCGCGCGCCAGTGGGAGGAGCCTGCGTCCGATTTCGGTCAGCTCCATCTGGCGGGTCGTGCGCTCGAAGAGCGCAGCGCCGAGCTCGGCCTCGAGGCGCTGTATGCGATCAGAAAACGCCGCAGGAGACAGATACACCCGGCTGGCGGCCGCGCGGAAGTTCAAGGTGGCTCCCGCGACGTCGAAGCATCGGAGCGAGATCATGTCCATTCGGCGATTATACGCACAATCTGAATAAGCACGTTCTGATAATCCCGATTTACAGTTCAGCGAGCCACGTGCTCGATTCTGCGCCGGGCCGGAAGAACGGGAGTTACAATGGAATCAAGCAACAAGAAGCGAATGCGGCGCGGTGGCATGGTACTGGCGCTGGGTTTGAGTGGTTGCGGGGTTGGGCCCACTGCGGTGAGCCCCAAGGCACTGGCGCCCCGCGGTGACCGGTCTGGGCTCCAGGCCTCGGTGAAGCTGAGCCTCGAGCGGCTCAGCGCGCTCCAGCTCTTCACCGTTGACCGACTGGTGATGAAGCTGCCCGACAACGCGATGGACTGTTACGGCGTGCCGTGCCCTGGTGACGCCCGGCTCGACGCCGCGTACGACGCAGAGCTCGCGCGCCAGGCCGGGCGGTTAGCGACGCTCGTTGAACAAGCCCAAGAGTGCAACAGCGGCAACTGCTACATCTACACCTCGCCGTCTGCTGAGCAGACGGTGCGGGCGCTCAACGCGCTCGAAGTCGTTCAGGTCGGCGCCATGGTGACCGCGGAGCCTCAGAACAACCCCAGCTGCTACAACCTGCCCTGTCAGGCTGACATCGAGGCGGCGCGGCACGAGAACGAGCGACGCGCGACGCTCGGGCTCACCATCGCGACGTACGCCAAGGGCCTGTAGCCCGTGGCGGTCCGTTTCCCACGGCGGGGGCAGAAGGGGCTCGGCGTCGGCCTCGACCTGCCGTGGGACGGAAAGACCGGCTTCGGCACTTCTCAGCGAGGTGACCTGCTGGCCCCGGGGCCTCGCGCCTTCCTGAAGAACGGGGCCGCGCGATGGGCCCATGTCTTTTTCTCGTGGCAGCCGCGCGACCGTTCGCCTCCTCGCATCGAGGAGTACCTGCCAGCCTGGGATGACCTCTTCTCAGTCGTGCCAGACCACGTGACCCGCGCGCTTCATCACACCGCGCTCAACCTGGCCTCCCTCGGGCCCTACGAGCGCGACGACCTGCTCGCCTTCACCCGCGCGCTCTGCGAGCGCTACCGACTGGAGTGGGTGAACGAAGACGTCGGCTTTTGGTCTCTGGGCGGCCGAGCCGTGCCGTACCCGCTGCCTCCTTTGCTCAGCGACGAGGGGTTGCGCGCCACCATCGACAACGTGCTCGAGTGCCAGGCGCAGCTCCCCGTGCCGCTGGTCATCGAGTTTCCCGGGTTTTCACTGGGCGCCAGCGTGGTCGTCGGTGAAATGCATGCATATGACTTTTTTCGCGACCTCGCTGAAGCGACCAATGCACCGGTCACGCTCGACGTCGGTCACCTGCTCTCGTGGCAATGGTGGCGCGGGGGTCGCGGTGAGGCATTGCTCGCGGAGCTCGAGCGACTCCCCCTCGACCATTGTTTCGAGCTGCACCTCTCGGGCTGCGAGATCTCGGGCGAAAGGTTCATCGATGCGCACCATGGGCGCTTGCTCGACGAGCAGCTCGAGCTCGCTCAACAGCTGATGAGCCGTTGCCCCAACTTGAGAGCGATCACCTATGAAGACCCCCGCTTCGACGAACGAGGGGCACTGGTCGAGAACAACCGCTCGTCGTGGGAGCGGCTGCAACGGCTCACCGCGGACTGGGAAGGCGAGACGGGCGCGCCGCAGGCGTCGAGCCTGACCCGGGCGCCGTGCTCGAGGCCCGACCTGAGGTGGGGCGCGGGGGTTGAGGCAGACCTTGGCGACGCCTTGTTCGGCGCAGTGACCGAGCCGTCGTTCGACGGGGTGCAGGTTGAAGCCGAAGCGATGAGTGTGGTGCGCACGATGGTGCTCGAGCGGCGCTACCGAGGCACCGGTGGCCTGCGCGAGTGGTACCCGGGAACGGTGGCCGCCTGGCTCGAGCGCCACCCCGACGACGCATCACTCCAGCTGATGGCAGCGCGGTTTTGTGCCTCGACTGCCGGCTCGTCATGGCGAGAGCACTCGAACGCCCAGCTCGGCCTCTCGCTCGAAGAGGCGCTCTTCTGCTTTTTCGAGAGCGAGGGCGTTGGCGATGCGGCGGTGCGTGAAGAGGAGATGCTCGGGGCTGTCGTACGCGCCCTGGCGGTGGCTCCGCGCGCGAGCTTCACTTGGCCGGCTCAAGTGCGGGCGACCAAGACGGGCTGCGTCGCCCTCAGCGGCAGATTGGTGATGCACGCATCAACCGCAGGGCAGTACGTGCGAGGAGAGGTCACCCCGCTGATTGCCACCCTGCTTCAGGGAGTCAGCGTTGGAGAAGCCGCCGCGCGTTTCGAGGCTCCTTTCGGCGAGGTCGGCCAGGTTCACGCGCAGCTGCAGGCCCTGGGCTTCATCACGTGAGCTCGCGAGTGGCGCATGGTGGCGCCGACGCACACCCGGCGAAGACAAGGCAAAAGCCTCACCAGAAGGCATGACTAGAACCGAATCGAGCCCGAGATCATCACTTCGACGTTCTGACCGAAGTGCTTGATCTTGCCGTCCGGGAACACGCTCTTCACCCCCACGCTCAGGTCGGAGTTCTTGCCCATGAACTTCACCGCGACCCCGATGGTGTCGATGGGCACCAGCTTGTGGTCGACCGTTCGGCCCTGCGCGACGATGCCGAAGTCGACCTTCCCGCTCCCGGGAGACACGGTGAGAATCGCGTGGTGCTCTTCGGTGGGCATGGTCTGCGAGTCGTACGGCTTCGAGAGCCGCGCCGCGCCACCCGCCTCGAAGCGGGTCACCGTGCCGTTGTCGGCCGTGTGCGTCAGCGCCATCGCGACCTCGGCGCGCCCGGCATCGGCACCCAGGCTTCGCACCGCGCTCTTGCCTCCGCTGGTGACCAGCTCGGTCGCGGCGTTGATCATGTCGGCCTGGTAGCGGCCCTTGACCGCCCAATCGAGCGTCAGCTTGTCGCTCAGCTGCTCGCGGCCGCCAATGGTGCCATCGAGCCCGACCACGGCCTTCGAGTAGTCCGCCATCTCTCCAATGGGCACCACGAAGCGGCCCTGCCCTGATGCCATCGGCAACCCAGCCTGCACATCGGCATCGCCGCCCGCGGTCACGGTCAGGTGCTGCCCGATGAGCTGCTTCTCTTTGGTCTCGAGCCGCCCATCGAGCTTCGCGCCGATGACGTAGGTTCGAAAGTCGACCCGATCTTCGAGGCCGCGCACTCCGGTGCGGGGGCTGATGTTCGAGACCTCGGTGCCGACGCCGAGCGCCGCACGCACCCAGCCGCGGGTGTTCTCGCCTTCGAAATCTTTGTGGTAGTTGAGCTGCAACCCGCCGGTCATGCCGTTCTCGCTCTTCGGCCCGCTGTTGGCGGTGAGCGAGAGGCGGTCGGTCAAGAACACGGTGCCGGTCTTCGAGCCATCTGAGGTAGCGCTCGCGCGAACTTCGCCCTTGGTGCCCTCGCCAGGGTCGGCGGCGAACATCGTGTTGATGGTCTCGGCGCCCAGCACCTCGTGGTTGTTGATCACGGGCTTATCGTTCCACCCGCGCAGGGTGTAGCGCGTCACCCCGGGTATATCGCCGACCGTGTCTTGCATCGCGTCGAGCGCGGTGTCGCTGCCCAGCGCGTATCGCTTCGAGTACTCGAGCGAGTTCCACTTACCGGTGGCGGGGTCTTTGTAGACCATGAAGTCGTGGTACTCGGCGCCGGTGGCGAAGCCGACCGACTGCACGTCAGCCTCGCGGCCCGTCGGAGCGCCCGCTACCGTGACCCCTTGCGCGTTCTTGGTCGCGTTCATCAGCGAGGCCAGAATCGCCGCCGTCGCCGAGTGAATGTCGCGGCACACCCCTGAGCGCGAGCCCAACGTCTCATTGGGCGACTGCGTGGTGACCGAGCTGCCCTTGGCGCGTGCGGTGTTGTAGGCGATGCCCTGGTTGGTGTCGGCCACCCAGTTGAGCGCGTTGAGAATCGCGGTGCGGTTCTGCTCGGTGTTGCTCGCGTCGAACTTGCCGTACTTCTTGGCCAGCACGGCGGCGACCTGCTGCGCGGCGTCGGGGGCGCCCGAGGCCAGAATCGCCTTCACCTCGGGTGGCGCATCGGCCTTGCCCACGCGAACCGAGTTGGGGTCGAGGTCTCGCTTGCCGCGGGTCACTGGCTGGCTCAGCGCGGCGGTGCCCAGGGCCAGGTTCGGTATCGCGTCGATGACGCTTCGGCCCGCGCTGGCGTTGTTGAGCGGTGAGCCCATATACGAGCCGCGGTTGCCGCCAGTGAGGTCGACCGGCTTCTTGGCTGCGGGGGCGCTCGAGCCTGACAGCGCCGCGGCGATGGTCGCTCCGTCGTCGAACGAGTCGAGAAAGCGCAGCGAGACCGGCTGATCTTCTTTCGCGTTCTTGACGATCGTCTCGATCGCCAGCCGGGTCTCCGGTTTGAGCGGAGCTCCCGCGTCGGCTTGCCGAAGCAGCGCGCGCAGTGATTCGAGCGACGTGGTGGTGTTCTGCACTGAAGCCATAGGTGACCTCGAACGCACCGAGTTACTCCGGCCCGCGTGGCCAGACAACTCAGGCGCGCATTCTCAGGCGGTGAGAATACCCAGATCTGCCAAAAATGACGGTTTGGCGAGCCGATTCACGGCACAGCGAGCGCACGATCGAGAAAGCCGGCCAATACCGTCACATACTCCGCGTGGTCGGAGGATTCGCCGTGCTCGGCTCCGTGAAAGACGTGCAGTTCTTTGATGGGTGAATTGGAGGCAGCGAGCAGCTTCTGCGAGAACGCGAGTGGCGTGATGTGGTCGGCGTCACCCACGGTCAGCAGAAGGGGCGTCTGCAGCTGCGCCAGATCTCGCTCGGCATCGAGCGCCGCCATG
>JANLPS010000016.1:0-10781 GCA_031367385.1 Archangium sp.
GCGGCCCTTGAGCGCGTTCGGGTCATTGGGGGTCATCGGAGCAGCGATCGAGCTGGTGCGCAGGGCAGCACCTCGCGTCAGGTGTGGCTCAAGAATTCGATCAACCCCTCGGGGTCGATCACCGAGACCGACCCCACCGGCGCGGTCGCTGGCCCACGAAAGTGTGCTCGCACGCCCGAGTCAGAGAGCCGGTCGAACGAACCGGTCAGCGTGGCTACGCCATTGACCCGGGTGGCGGTCAGCGCCATCACACCCTTCGCCACCCGCACCAGCACGGCCCGCTTCGCCCCCGCCTCGCTCTTCACGCCGGTCAGCGTGGCGAGGTCGATGACGGGCAAGACTTCTCCACGGTGCGCGAACACGCCCAGCAGGTGTGGCGGAGAGCCTGGCACCTTCGTCAATGACGGCAGATTCACCACCTCGGCCGCGGTCTCGGAGGGCACCGCGTAGAGGCTGCTGCCACAGGCGAAGACGAGATGTCCTCTCGGCGCGTCGGCCATAGCGCAGTGGTAGCAGAGAATCACAAGCGCTTGAAATTTAACCGCCTGAGGGCAACAGACGCACATCGCGCGACACGCTGCGCACGGAGACCGATTTCGCCTCAGTGCCCAGCAAGAGACCTGGGGCTCGAGCGGCGTAGAGTCGCGCCCCATGAACCGCGTTCTCGTGGCAATGGTGATCGCTGCTCATGCCATCGCCGCCGAGCCGGCGAAGGTCTACCGGGGCAAGAAGATGTCGCTCGACCAGGTCAACGGCGACGTCTCGAAAGTGCTCACCCAGATCGCCACCGTCGCAGGCCGCAGCGTGGTGGTGCTCAGCCCGCCGCGAGGCCCCATCACGCTCCACGTCAAAGACCAACCGTGGGACAAGGTGCTCGACGACGCGGTGGCGCAAGTTGGCTTGGTGGCGCACCGCGAAGGCAGCCTCATTCTGGTGGGCACCACTGGGGCCATCGAGGCCCATCACGGTACGAAGTTCATTGGTAAACGGCTGACCGTCGAGCTGCGTGACGCCGATGCCCAGACAGCGGTGGCGGCGCTCTCGGCTGCGGCGGGCCTCCCGGCTCCGGCGGTGTCGGGCGGGCGAACGCTGAGCCTGGCGATCAAGAACGCGCCGGTCGATCAAGAGCTTGACCTGGTGCTCGCGGTGTCAGGTGCGCATCGGGTCGACGCTGGGGCGCTGGCACCACCCTCGTCAGGCTGCGCTGCCGCCACGACCGAGCTCGCAGACCTGCGGGTCACCGGAGTCGTCGTCGGTTCTGCGACGCCCACGGCGGTGCTCGCCGACACCCACGGCCATTCTTGGGTCTCGCAGCTGCAAGGCTGCGTCGGCAAAGAAGGCGCCGTCACGAAGCACGTCTTGCGCGGAGGCGTCGTGCTCGGCTTCGACAAGCTCGAGGTTCGGTTGGAGATCGAGCCGGGCTCGCTCGCTTTGAAGGAGGTCGCCGACGAGACCATCGACGCGACTGAGATGATTCGGGCGATCGACGCGACCCAGCTCGAGCTCACTGCGGCCGAGCGCAGCGGGCTGGCCGAGAAGCGGTTCTTACTCGCGCTGGGCCGCGACTTGTTCGATTCGCCCAACTTCGTGCAGCCGATCGAGGCTGACCCCCGCGCGCGATTGCTCGAATGGCCACAGACCTATGCCGAGACGCTTCAGCTGCAGGTCGAGATGGTGCCCGACCTGACGGCCAACCGGCAGCTCGCCAAGCGCACGTTGGCGACGGTCGATCGCGCGGGCTGGCATCGCACCGGTTTTCTGCTCACCTGGCTGTGCGCCCAAGCGGCCGACCGCGCGGCGCTGCTGGTGGCGCTGACCAATGAGGTCGAGACCGGCATTCGGGTGCTGAACAGCGAGAAGTCGCAAGGGGTCGACCCTGAGCTCGTCGAATCGACCGCCTATTTGCTGAAGCTCGCGGCGAGCCATGGGTTGACTGAGTCAGAGCTCGGGCCGCTGCGAAGGCGCTTCGATGCAGCGCTGAAGAGATTTCGCGCGACGCAAGCACCTCCGGCCAAGTGATCGACCTGGCTGAACCAGAAGCCGCCGCCCTGAAGCACCCACGCGCCCTTCTCCCACGTGGCTGTGAAGGAGCCACCGATGCCACCTTCGCTCCAGTCGATTTCAGCGCGGGTCTCGGTTTCATCGAGCAGGTACGAGACCAAGAGCACCGCGGTGTACCCCTGCGCCGAGAGGTAGCGTTTCAATGAAGCCTCGCTGAGCACCACGAAGTGGCCTCGAGCGGTGACGGTCGCGTAGTCGGCCGGGTCTCCCACGAGCACATGAAAGGGTCCGTCTTGCACGCTGAGCACCGCCGAGACCAGCTGCGAACGCCTCGGAGGTGCGGCCTTCGAGCGGGCGACCTGGGGGAAAGCGTCTTCAGCGTCGCTCAAGCCGTCGCCGTCGGTGTCGATGGAGCGCGGGTCGGTCAGCAGTCGGGCTTCGATGAGGTCGGTCAGCCCATCGCCGTCGCGGTCTTGGGTCAGCTCGCTCAGGCGCGCTTCGACGAAGAGCCCAGAGGCCTCGCGGGGGTACCTCGTGAACAAGGGAGGGTACGTGATGCTCTGGTGATCGAGCTGGCGAACGAAGACCTCGAGGCGTACGCGATCGCCGGTGATGAAGGGCAAGGCCGAACGCCGGGCGACGAGGTAGGGCTGCAGCGCGCGCAGCCCGGTGTAGATGGGCGCCTGCCAGTGCTGGCCCCGATCAATCGAGTGAATCAGCCAGTAGCCGCCCGATGACACCTCGAAGACCGGGTCGAAGCGCTGCGACGAGGCCAGCACCCAGACCTCTCGCCCTTCACGCTGCAGGCGAATGGGCTTGAGGTCTCCTGGGAGCCCTTGGAGCTCGGTCAAGACGTCGGCATCTTCGAGCGCGGCCACCGCGACGCCTTGAGGCATGGGGTGCTCCTGCCAGACTGACGGCCTCGGCAGGTCGAGGAGCGGGTCTGAAGAGGCGGAAGATGAGGCGCTCGCAGGCAGCTTCGCGAGCTCGGCACGCTGGGCGCTCACCTCGCGATCACGGGCCTCTGCGATGCGCTGGGTCGCCTCCGCCAAGAACGCCTGAGCCACCAGTGGCTCAGGGGGAGAGACAGAGCCTTCGAGCATTCGGCGGGCCCGCTCGGGCTGTTTCAGGGCGATCGCCTTGGCGAACAACCGCGGCACGCCCACAGAGAACAGGCACCCATGCGAGCCGGCAATCAGCTCGAACGGGTCGACGGCGCGGCGCTTCTCGTCTCGTGCTCGCAGCAGCAGCTCGCTCGAAACATTCTGCCCGCAGTCGGTGGTGCTCCAGTCTCCCACCGAGGGTGACGGCGCGAGCTCGAGCGAGAGCGCCTGATCGCCATCTTGCGCCGCGAGCAACGCCAGCTGAAGCGCAGTGACCTTCGACGGAGGAACGAGCAGCGCGGCCCTTGTCGGGGCCGAGGCCTCCTTCCACAGCTCGAGCGCGAGACCCGGGAGCTCTTCAGCGAGCGCACTCGCAATCGCGTCGCGGCGCAGCGCCACCAGCAGCGGGTTCGTCGGCTCTGATTTTTCTCCGGCGGCCAGCAGGGTGAGCATCAGCGCCAGGGAGGCGCCCTTTTGGGTCAGAATCGGCGCGACGTCGACCCAGGCGAGCGGGTCATCGCGCAACAACGACGAGACCGCGAGCGCTTGAACCGCGGGGCCACAGCTCAGCATCTCGTTCGCGAGGGTGGTTCGATCGGTGGAGGTTCGCAACACGCGCTCAAGCAGCGGCAGCAGCCCCTCGCCGTAGAAACAGGTGGCGCCGATCAGGGCCAGCTTGACCTCACGTGCGCTCGAGGCCGCGAGGGCCTGCTCGAAACGGGCGGTCTCCCAGGCGGTCTGCTGGGCGCGCGTCGATGTGTCGAAGCTGAAGCTCAAATAAAAGAGCTCGGTCTCGAGGAGCGGCGCGGCGGCAGCCAACGGGAGCGCCCACCCCTCGGCGAGCATGACCGCGGCTTCGGTGAACGACGGTGGGTGCTTCGGGTCGACCCGCTCGTTGAAGATCTGGCACGGGGCGATCATGCCGCGGTTGGCCCATCGTTCGGCCAAGAAGGCGCTCTCGGAGGCGTGGCATCGGTCGCCAAGAACGATGGGGAGCCAGTGATCGCGATCGAACTGAAGCGGCTGCTCGGAGGGAGGTGGCGCGGCAGGCAGGGTCACGCACGCAGCGAAGAAAATGAAGGGGAGCGCTTTCACGGTGTCGTTTAGAACGGTTCAGGTTCTCGGCGATATCGCCGCGTTCGTGCTTGGAGCACCGTCACGGGCACCTGAAACGCCGAAGCTCAGCGCCTGCTTCATCGCGCAGCAGTGCCAGAATCTCGCCATCGTCAGACACGGCCAGCTCGCGAAACGCCTCATCCGCCGAGGCGCTCGCCGGTACCGCCGTCGTCCCCATCGGGTGGCCATCGAGCGCGTCGACGCAGAGCACCTGTACCTCCGGCCCCACCATCGCGCCGACATAGACGACCCCGTGCACGTCTGCGTCGAGCAGCACCAGGCTGCTGACCGGCCCAGCGAGCGAATATTGGCGCGTGAAGCGATGCGCTCGGGTCGACGCGTCGATCACCGTCAGCAACACCTTGCCCGACGCGATGCTCGCGGTGAGATACGATCGGCCATCACGGGCGGGCCTCCCGGGTATCTCGGGGCGCTCGACGTCTTTGACCCCAGCGACTGACCCGATTCGCACGCTGTCGCCGTGGGTGCGCTCGACGTAGACCGAATCGCCATCGGTGAAGACACCGGTCGCCGCGCCCCCTTCTCGCAGGCCCTTGCCCAGCAGCGGCAGCTCGCCTCGCAGCACGCCATCGGGTGAAATCAGCGCGATCGACTTGTCGACCAACCTGTCCATCACCACGGTCGTGCCGTCTTTGGCCACCACCAGATCTTGCGGCGCCTGCAACGGCAGCTCAATCGACGGCAGCCGCTGCCCTGCTTTGTCGACCCGCACCACGCGGCGATTGACCTGGTCGAGCACCGAGCTGGTGCCCTTCGAATCGATCGTCACGCTCATCGGGCCCTCGGGGTTGCCCTCCTGCGGCCGATCGCGGCCCAGCTTGCCGTCACCACTCCCCCAGCCGAAGCGGGCGACCACCTGCCCTGCCTTGGGCAGGCCCGCATCAGCGGCGGGTGAAGCAGTCGCCATCGCACGGGCCTCGGGCGCTGCCTTGGGAGCGCTTGGCAGCACCGGCGGCCGAACCACGTCGCCGCCCGGGTTCTCACCCGTCACCCTCATTCGCCAGACCGCGATGGCCATCAACAGCACCATCACCCCCACTCCGAGCTGCCAGCGCCGCATGCCTTGGGTGAAAGCACAGTGGAGCACCCAGGCGCCACCTGCACACCCGCCAGCCGTCCACTTTCGGCGAAGGGGCGTCAAGCGGCTTAACAGTCACCCAGGAGGTGGTGATTGGCCCGAAGTTGGCTATGAAGCAGCCCCATGCGGCTTGGCTTTGGCGGCGTGCTTCTCGGGTTGGCGACATCGATCATTGGGTGCACAGGCAGCGCGTCTGCGACGGCGGTCGAGAGCACGGTCCTCACGGGTGCTCCTGAGGTGGTCGGAGACGTCGGTGATTCGGCGCCCGCCCCCCAGATGCCCACTGCGGCGAATGAGCCGGTTGATGCTGGCCACCAGTCGGTCAGCCCCGTCGCCACTGACACCGGGCTCACCGGCGACCTCGCGCTCGGGTCGACCCTTCGCACCACCACCACCTTGAACCTCCGCACCGGGCCTGGCACCGAGAACAGCGTGCGCCTGGTGCTGCCTGACGGCGCGAACGTTCTCACCGTCAACGTCAGTTCGCCCGAAAACGGCTGGTACAACGTCTCGTACAATGGTGTCGAAGGGTGGGCGTCGGGCAAGTACCTCGAGCTCGTCAGAGGCCCTGTCACCGACCCGACCGTGCGTGACCTGGCCATCGCTCGCGCCCAGGGCGGCGTGGGCTTCTCGTACTGGTGGGGCCACGGGAGGTGGATACCCTCGGGCGCCACCTCGTCGAGCATCGGCAGCTGCACCGGCAATTGCCCCAGCTGTACCCACAGCGGCAGTTACGGCGCCGACTGCTCTGGGTACGTCGGTAAAATCTGGGAGGTGCCCAGCAGCAACACCGACCCCCAGAGCGACTCGCACCCGTACAGCACCATTTCGTTCAACGGCAGCAACGCGCAGTGGTCGACCATCGACCGAGCCGCACTCAAGAGCGCCGATGCGCTCGTCTACAACGTGAACGGCTCGGGCCACATCTTCATCTATGAGTCAGGTGATGGCTGGGGCTCGATCTGGGCGTACGAGGCTCGCGGCTGTGCGTATGGCATCGTGCACAACCTGCGAACCGCGGGCACGGCGTTCAAGGCGATCACCCGCACCGGGTACTCGAACTAAGCGCTTTTTACTTCAGGAGCTTGGAGACCACGGCGCCGCGCTGCTTGGCGAGTGACTCGAGCTCTTTGTTGACGGCCGCAAAGGCCCGCTCAGTGCGAGTGCGAGCTGCCGGGGTGAGCTGCGCCGTGCTCAAGATCTTTCGAAGGCTGGTGCGCTCGGCCGTCTTGTTTTCAATGGCGGCATCAATCGCGCCGACTCTTTTGATGACCAAGGTGCCAGCGCGCGTGACGATCAGGTTCTCTGAGCGCGCGATGGTTTTCTGCAACACCGCGCTGCGTGCCTCGAGCTTGGCGAGCGTCGCTTGAAGCTGAGCCGTCAAGGCAGGCGTCATTTGGGCGCGAGAGAGCTGACTGTGCAGGCGCTTCATCTGGCGAGCGATCTGAGCCTGCTCCGACTGGGCCGAAAGGTAGGCGGTGACCGCCGCGTCGCCGCTCCGAGCGGGAGCTCCTGCGCGGGCTGAGGCGGTGTGTCTTTGGGGGGGGCGAGCAATGGTAGGGGCGTTCATGACTGGAACCGTTTTTCGCACCTGGTCGAGTCACCAGTTGGTCGGCTTGTAGTCTTTCAAGAACCGCCCGAAGTACGGCGCATCGCCATTGGCGATGGTGAAGATCGGGTCGATCACCCGCGCCGCGCCGTCGACGATGTCGAGCGGGGGCTGAAACCCGAGATCATTGATCTTTCGGTGCGCGTGGTGCGCCGGGTCTTCGTCGGTCACCCACCCAGTGTCGACCGCGTTCATCAAGATGCCGTCTTTGGCGTAGTCGGGCGCCGAGGTCAGCGTCATCATGTTGAGCGCGGCCTTGGCCATGTTCGTGTGGGGGTGCTTGTCGGTCTTCGTGCCACGCGAAAAGCTGCCCTCCATCGCCGAGACATTCACCACGTGCTTCACGGTGCCAGGGGTGCGCTTCATCAGGTCTCGCAGCCGGCCCGCCAAGATGAACGGAGCAACCGCGTTGACCAGCTGCACCTCGAGCAGCTCGGGCGTCGACACCTCGTCGAGCGTCATTCGCCAGCTGTTCATCGTGCGCAGGTCGACCTGCTGCAGGTCAGCGTCGAGCTTCCCTTCGGGGAAGGTCTCCATGCCGTAGTTCGCGTCGTCGTAGCTGTAGCGAATTTGCGAGAGCCGGGCCGAGGCGGCGACTCCGGCACCGGCTCCCCGCCCGGAGTGCCAGGCGGCCAACCCGGTCACGTCTGGCGAGCCATTGCCCAAGAGTGCGCCGGTCGCTCCCGAGAGGGTCTCGAGGCACTCTTCGCGGGCCCGCAACACCTGCCGCGCACCCTCGGGCAGCTGCTGCACCCGCTGCTCTTCGACGTTCATCAGATGCGCGAAGAACCCGGGAGGCCGACGCACGGTCTGGGCCGCATTGTTGATCAACAGGTCGAGCCTGGGCAGGCGGTGCGACAGCCAGCGCGCGAACAGCTCCACCGAGGGCGAGTGACGCAGATCGAGCCCGTGCACCTCGAGGCGGTCGGCCCATTTGGCGAAGTCGGGTTCTTTCGCGTAGCGAATCGCCGCATCGTGGGGAAAACGGGTGCAGACCAAGACCCTGGCCCCCGCGCGCAACAGCATCAGGGCGGCTTGCTGGCCGATCTTCAGGCGGGCGCCGGTGATGAGCGCGACCTGCCCCTCGAGCTTGGCGGTCTGAAAGCGCTTGGCGTAGTTCAGGTCTCCGCAGGCCGGGCACATCGCGTCGTAGAAGTGGTGCAGCGTGAAGAACTCGACCTTGCAGACGTAGCAGTGACGGCCGTTCTCCAGACGGGCACCGGGGGCCGACTGCGGTACGGCGTTGCCCGAGGGGAGCACCATTTCAGGCGGCACGTAGACCGCGGCGCGTCGGGCCAGGCGAATCGGGGCATTGTCTCGGGCGGAGCGGTCGGCCTTGAGCCGTTCTTGGTGGCGCTCGTGGCGAATGGCTTTGGTGAAGGCTTGCAGCTCGTGGCGAATCGGCTTGGCGACCCGGCCGGCGGCGATCAGCAGCGCCCGGCGCAACGGCTCGTCGAGCGGGGTCAGCAGGCTGCGATCTTCGACCACCGCTTCGAGCAGCTTCGTGGCCGCGCGCACCTGCTCGGGCGTGATGGTGGGCTTGGGGCCAGACTTCATGCGCGGCCTTCTACCGAAAGCCTGGCTGAAACGAAAACCGAGTGAGGCAAGACTACGGTTTTGTTGAAGGTTACCAGCGCGTGCCCTTCGACCCCATCGAGGAGGTCGTCTCGAGAATCAGGGCCACCGCCACGGCTGCCGGCAACGCGCCGATGGCCGAAGTGAACAGCTCTTGCTGCGGCGTGCGGGCGTCGATCACCGGGCCGACGAATGAGGCAGCGAACATGATCGCCAGCGAGGCCAACAAGGGGAGCGTGATTTCACCGCCTCCACCCAGCATTTGGTGCACCGCGAACCCGGCGCCGGTGATCAGCAGCGCACCGAGGGCGGCGTTGGCGAACCCCACATCGAACTTCGAGGCGCAGGTGAAGAAACAGGTCGACACGGCGAGCGAGAGGCCCAGGGCCACCGCGGCGCCTCCCACCCCGGCGGCGGTGCTCAGCAACACGCGGCGCACCGGCTGGTCGGGAGGCGGCGCGGGGTGAATCGGCAACGCTGGCAGGGCTCCCGGCTCGAGGGCCGGCTCGGCCATCGGGGCGTCGGCGGGCAACAACGGCTCAGGCGGCGGAGTCGGCGGGACCTGCGACAGCCAGAGCGCCAGAACCAAAGAGACCATGGAGCCATTCTGCGCCGCCTGCGAGTGCCGCGACGAGCGAATAATTCTGAAGGGCTTGCTTGGCGGTCGGGTCACATGTCAGTGCCTCGCGGTAGGGTGCCCCGCTCATGACGATTCGATTGCTCCACGCTGCTGATCTGCACCTCGACAGCCCGTTCGCGCTGCCGACGTCGACGCGCGCGCCGCTCAACGCCACGCTCGAGGCGTTCTCGAATGCGGTCACCATCGCCCTGCGCGAGCGGGTCGACGCGGTCGTGCTCTCAGGTGACCTCTACGAGCGGCGCGATCGCTCGGTTCGGGCGCGGTTTCACCTACAAAAAGAGCTCGACCGGCTGCATGCCGCGGCCATTCCCTCCTTCATCGTGCATGGCAACCATGACCCCCTCGCTGGCGACCCTGGCGGAGTGCAGCTGCCACCGTCGACCACCGTCTTCGGCGCGTCGTGGGCCGAGCACCCGGTGGTGCGAAACGGGGCCGTGCGGTTTCGCGTGCAGGGCATCAGCTTTCAAGAGGCGCAGGTGACCGAGAACCTGTCGCGGCAGTTTCACCGGGTGGGGCCCGAGCCGACCATCGGGGTGCTCCACTGCAACGTCGGGGGGCACGGCGCGCATGCCGATTACGCCCCTTGCTCCGTCGACGATCTCGCTGCGTCTGGGCTCGATTATTGGGCCTTGGGGCATGTTCATACCCGCCAGACGCTGGCCCTTCGCGGCGGTGGCGTGGCGGCGTACCCGGGCAATACCCAGGGCCGGCAGGTGAATGAGACCGGGCCCCGCGGGTGCTTGCTGGTCGAGCTCGATGAGACCCGAGAGCGGCCGCCCCGGGTGCAGTTCATGCCGTGCGATGTCGTTCGCTGGCATCGGGTCGAGCTCGATCTGTCGGGGGCCGAGACGCTCGACGGGGCGATTGAGCTGCTCGAGCGGCAGGTCGACGAAGTCACCGGCGATGGCGGCGTGAAGCACCATGTGGTTCGGGCGGTGCTGACGGGCCGAACCGTGCTGCATCGGCAGTTGACCCCGGCGGCGTTGAGCGAGCTCGAGGCGACCCTGGTCGAGCGCTGGGCCCATCGGCCGTTGAGCTTAGAATCATTGCGCTCTTCGACGGCGGCTCCGTTCGACGTGCCTCGGCTGGTGGCGTCGGGTGGGCTCGCCGGAGAGATCGCCAAGGTGATCGCGCAGCCGATGAGCCCGGCGACCCGCGAGGGGTTGTACGCCCAGGCAGGCCTCGGGGCGATGCAGGCTCAGCTCGACGCCGCCAAGCTCGGCGCCATCGGCCCATCGCCCGAGCTGCTCGAGCAGGCGCTCTTTCGAGCCCTCGAGCTCGTCACCTCGGAGGACTCTGCGTGAGCCCGGCCCGCAAGACCGTCATCGAGTCGCTTCGGGTCGACGGCTTCGGCCGGTTTCACGACTTCGAGCTCGAGCTGGGCGAGGGTCTCAACGTGCTCTGCGGGCCCAATGAGGCTGGCAAGAGCACGCTGTGGAGCTTCATCTCGGCGATGCTCTTCGGGTTCGAGCGCCGCACCGAGGCCAGCCGGTACGAGCCAGTGGGCGGCTCGGCGTTCGGGGGCGAGCTGCGGCTCAAGACGGTTGGCGGCCGGCTCGTGGTGCGTCGGGGCGCGCTCGTGTTGACTGTCCAGCCGATGCTCTCGTTCGACGGCAAGTCGCCCGACCGGTTCTGGAC
>JANLPS010000017.1:0-3090 GCA_031367385.1 Archangium sp.
CACGCGCCGAATGCCTGAGCCGACCAGTTGCAGCACGAGCCGCTCGAGAATGGGCCGCCCCGCGACCGGCAACATCGGCTTGGGGATGTCGTAAGTGAGCGGGTGGAGGCGAGTGCCCTTGCCGCCGGCCATCAGCACCGCGGCGTTGGGTTTGGTACCCGCGCCGATGAGCTCGTACAGCAAGTGCAGCCCGATGAGCCGCCGCTTGCCGTCGAGCACTGGCACCACGCCGATGCCCAGCGAGCGCATCAAATCGAGCACTTCGGCGCGCCCGACGCGGGGGCCGACCGCGGTGAACTTCGAGTTCATCGCGTCACCCACGGCCGGGTCATGGAGCGGAATGCCGCGCAGAATGGCTCGCCGCACGTCACCGTCGGAGAGGGTGCCGATGACTTCGCCCTTTGCGTTCGCGACGAGGGCCAGCTCAGTACCGGCTCGGTCGATGACGCCCATGGCGTGAAAGAGCGTCGAGCTCGGGCGAAGCAACAGCTTCTTGGGGTTCAACGCGGGGGTTTTCATGGGCGGTCGACGAAGCGCTTTCGCGCGGGGCGGGTGAAGTCGGCGGTAGAGAGCGCAGCGACGATTCGAGGCGCGGCGGGGCCCTTGAGGGTCGGCACGGGCAGCGCTGCTTTGGTCGCAGGGTCGAGGGCTCGCTTCAGTGCGTGCACGATGTCTTCGCGACGCGCGGCGACGTCGATGATGTGCGGCGTACGGAGTCGCCCTTTTTGACGGTCTCCGATGTTCACGACCGGCAGGCCGAGTGCTGGGGCCTCGATCAACCCGCTCGATGAGTTGCCGAGCACGCAGGCGGCGAGACGCAAGACGCTGAAGTACCGCAACTCGCCCAGCGCACTGACCAGCCTCGCGCGGGGGTGTGTCGCTACCCAGGCTTCGAGGTGGGCGCGAATCTGGTCTCCACCCGCGTCGGCGTTGGGAGCGGTGATGAGGAAGGTCGCGTCAGGCACCTCGCTCATCGCCGCCGTCATCGCCTTCGCTTCGGCCATCGGGTCTCCGGCGCCGAGCGTGCTGGAGTGGAGGGTGGTCAAGACCACGGGGTCGACCAGCTTCATCGACACGAAAGCCTCGACTTCGGCTCGCGTTGGCAGATCGTCGCGATAGAGCGTGTCCAACCCAGGCGCGCCCACCAGGTGAACGGTGTCGTCTGGCTCTCCCATCTGTCGCACGCGCTTGGCGTACACCTCGTGAGAGACCAGGTGAACGTGCGAAAGCTTGGTCAACCCATGCCGGAGCGCGTTGTCCACCGCGCCTTCGGTCTCCTCGCCACCGTGGAGGTGAATGAGGGGCACGCCGAGCATGGTCGCGGCGAACCCGGCGGCGAAGGTCTCGCTGCGGTCACCTACCAGCATCAGGGCGTCGGGTTGGTGGCGTTGCAGGGTCGCGGAGATCACTTCGAACGCTTTGGCGGTGTCGCTGACGGCGTGTGGAGGCTCGCTGATGAAGGGCACGCGTTCATGAACTGCGAAACCGGCGGCGGCGACGTGGTCAATGGTGTGACCGAAGCGCTGAGCGAGGTGCATGCCGCCTACCCAGAGCATGACCTCGAAGCGCTCGTCGGCGATGAGCGCGCTGATGGTGCTCCGCAAGATGCCGAAGTCTTGCCGACCGGTGGTGAGCACGGCGATGCGCCGCTTAGGCATCGAAGTGCCCCTGGGTGAGCGGCTCGAACGGGCCGATCGGCTTTGAGAGCGCGCGCCCGATGAGCGCCTGCAACTGATTGGGCGCGAGACCGGTGCCTGGCCGCAGCGCGATGAGGTCGTCGCGCGTCAACACGGCGCCGGCCTCGAGCCTTCGGGTTGAGTGCAGGCTCTTTCGCACGATGGGGATGAGGGGCAGCTCTGCGGGCCTTGGCGTTTTGACGCCGTCTCCCAAGGCCGCTTCGATGGTGCGAATGCCTTCGATCATCGCCTTGAGCTCAGCAGGCTCGAGGGAGGCCTTGTGGTCTGGGCCCTCCATGGTGCGATCGAGGGTGAAGTGCTTTTCGACCAGCTGGGCCCCGCGCGCGACCGCCGCGAGCATGATGGTGTCGCCCGCGGAGTGATCGCTCAACCCGACCGGCACCCCAAAGCCGGCCCTCATCGTGTCAATCGCGCGCAGATTCGTGTCGGCGGGCGCGGCCGGGTAGCTCGTTACGCAGTGAAAAAGGGCGACGGGCGGGTTCGAATTCTGGGCGATGACGTCGAGCGCTTGGGCCACCTCGAGCTGATTCGCCATGCCCGATGACACGAGCATCGTGCGGCCCATGCGGGCGACGTGGGCAATGAACGGGTGATTGGTCAGCTCGCCGGAGGGGATCTTGAAGGCGGGGAGCCCCATGGCATTCAAGAAGTCGGCGCTGCCCTCGTCGAAGGGCGTCGAGAGGAACAGGATGCCCCGCTCGGCCGCGTGGCGCATCAAGGCTTCGTGGGCGTCGCGCGGCAAGACGAGGCGCTCGAGCATGGCTGCCTGGCTCTCGTTTTTGCCGGTGTTGCGCTGTTGGTACTCGGCCATCGTCGCGGCGCTGCTGGCGAGCTTCTTCGGGTCGAAGGTCTGAAACTTCACTGCGTCAGCGCCAGCGTCGGCCGCTACGTCGACGAGCTTGTGGGCGAGGGCAACGTCTCCGTTGTGATTCACGCCGGCTTCGGCGATCACGAAGCAGGGCTGGCCGGGGCCGATTTTTCGACCGGCAATCTCGACCGTCGGGAGCGGCCGTGAGCGCAAGAACGCTTCGCAGGTGGCGAAGTCGAGCTCAGCGTCGATGTCGACCGAGCGCTCGATGGGCATGTGCACGCCGCGCGTGAGGCCGGCGACGAAGAACGAGCGGTGCTTGCGCAGAAAGTCGACGCGGCAGACGTAGACGGCCCCGTTGGGCTCGACGACGGGGTCAAGTTGTTGGCGGGGAAGCTGGGCGGTGTCTCCCGGCCAGACGGGTCGCAGCACTCCAGACGAATCGAGGGCCAACGCGCGCTGTGGGGGGTGCGCCGGAGTCGCGACGGTGAGCGCCGAGCCAGCCCCCTCATGGGCGGTGAAGCAGGCCTGAAGATCTGCCGTCACCCGAAGCGGCGAGGTGGGTTGGAGCAAGACCACGCCGTC
>JANLPS010000023.1:0-3660 GCA_031367385.1 Archangium sp.
CCACCACGTCGTTGCTGCGCGCGTTGATCACCGTCACCGACGCGTTGCCCAGCGGTTGGCCGTCTCGGGTGACCACGCCACCGATCGAGTCGAGCTCGTTCGCCTCGAGCACCACGCCCGTACGGCGCTCCCCGATCGCGATCATCAGCTCGGCGCTGCGCAGCTGGGCCCCCTCTTTCGTGACGGCCACGACCACCAGCCGCCCGTCGGCACACTGCAAATCGAAGTGGCCTTTTTCATTCGTCTGCACCGCCCCGCTCCGCTCGCCCCGCCGTGCGCCACGAGAGAGCTCGACGAAGACGGTCGCATCGCGAGCAACCGCGCCGCCGACGGTCACGGTGCCTTCGATGTGACTCGCCGGCATCAGCACCACCTCGAGCCGCGACCCGGTTCGGGCAAGCTCGAGCGCGACCCATTCACTTCGCGAGAGGTACCCTGGGGCGCTCACATCGACCCACGTCTGGCTCATCGGGCCCTTCAGGGCGAACCCGCCGGCCGCATCAGTCACCACGGCGCCGGCCGCGCTCACGATGACTGCCTTTGAAATCGGAGCGCGGTTGACGAAATCGATCACCACACCGTTCACCACCACCGACGGGGTCAGCTCGAGCACCAAATTCGAGAGGCGCGCCCCGGGTTCGAGCTCGAGCGGCCCGAGCACATCGCTAGCGGCGTCTGCAACTGACGCTGACAGGTACAGGCCACCGGGCAAGACCGATGCGAACTCGAACGTGCCGTCGGCGCCAGACTCGGTGGTGAACATCTGCGCGCCCTTGAGCACGACGTGGGCATTGGCGACGGCCTGACCGCTCCGGCGCACCACGCCGCTCACCGACGAAACGCGCTGTGCTGGCCGCCCTTCGACCCTCGCAACAGGCTGGTCGGGTGAACCCTGCTCGCTCGACCCCTCGGCGGCACGCTCGTCACGGCCCGCGGGCCACAGCGCCCACACCGCCAGCGCCACCATCAGCAAGACTGCGAAGACTCCGATGCGCTTCACGCACCGACCGTTTTACTTCTTTTCAGGTTTCTTGCGATTGGGGTCAGTCGCCTCTTCTTCGAGCAACATGATCTCTTCTGGCTCTTCAACCGGAGTGCCCTCATCGATGTCGAGGTCGAACACCTCGAATTCACCTGTCGGGGCGCGTCTTTCCGCGGGTCTGGCTACCACCGGCGACCGAATCGAAGGCTCGACGAGCGGCGGCACGTTGACGGGTATTTCGTACGGCCGGGTGGGGTTTTCGAGCTCCATGCCCAGCGGAGGAGCGTTGAGCTCACGTTCGAGATCTTCGACGCGTTGAGCGAGGCGTTCCCGCTCCTGTTCGATGATGACGTTCTCTGCCTGCAGCTCGGTCACCTGCTCGGCCAGCGCCGCGGTCTTACCGGTGTCACGGCGCAGCGCACCCAACGCTTCAGTCGCCCGCATCAGCTCGGCCTGTAAGTCGCCATAGCGGCCTCGCAGCAAGACCAGCAGGTCTTCGGCTTGCCGGCGGGCGGCCTGGGCCTCGTTCACGCTGCTCTCGAGCGCCACGACCCGGGCAGTCAGCTGAGCAGCGCCCTCGACGGGTTGCGTCGACTCGATCACATCGGCATTCGCCTGCGCCAGCAACGCCTGGAGCGACTGCACCTGCATCCCCAGCCGCGAACGCTCCTCCTCTGCCGTCGCATCGGCCGCCTGGCGCTCCGCCTTGGCCTCTTCACGAGCGCGCGCCACGTCGAGATCTCGCTGGGCGAGCAGCTCGGTGAGCCGCTGAACCTCACCTGGTTGCGACAGCGATGAACTGGCCTGCTCGAGCTCTCGCGCACGGGCCTCGGCTTGGCTGAGTGACGCCGAGAGCCGTTCGATTTCGACTTGAGCCTCCTGCTGAGCGAGCGCTCGGCCCTTGGTCTCAGACTCCTCGGCAGACGCCTTGAGGCGCTCGACTTCTTCGCGACTCTCTTGAACCTTGACCTCAGCCTGCGCGATCGACGCCCTGACGCGATCGGCTTCCTCCTGAGCAGCTTGTTCGGCGCGCGCCTGGCCCTTTGCCTCGGCCTGCGCGAGTGCCGTGGTCAGACGCTCGATCTCCGCCTGCGCGTCACGGCCTTTGGCCTCGGCTTGCGCGACTGAGGCGCTCAGGCGCTCGATCTCACCCTGCGTCTGCTGGGTGCCCGCGGCTTGCGACTCGGAGGCAGCCTTCTTCGAGGCCTCGAGCTGCTCCTTCAGCCTCTCGATTTCAGCCTGACTCTGCTGTTTCCCAAGCTGGTGGCCGCGGGCTTCAGACTGGGCCTTGCCAATCGCCGCTTTGGCCTCGGCCAGCTCGGCTGCGAGCGCGTCACGGGCGCGGGTGTGCTCTTTCGTGACCTGATCGGTCGCTTCATTCGCGGCGGTCAACGAGGCGCGAATGGTCTCGAGCGCCGCCGCGCGTTCGCCCTCGAGCGCCTGCAGCTCGGTGATGCGAGCCTCACGCTCCGCGATGGTATTCTGTGCCTCGTCACGCTGGCTCGCGAGCCGCTCCTCTGCCTCGCGCGTCTTGGCGTCCAAGGCCTGCGTCGAAGCCTCCCGAGCCGCCTCGATTTCGCGCCGCAACGCCTCGTGTTCCTGCTTCGAGGTCTCCAGCGCAGAGCCGATCTGATTTGCGCGCCCACTGGTCGCCTCGAGCTCGGTGGTCAGCGTCGACAACTTCTGCTCGAGCTCGGCGCCGTACGTCTTCGACGATGAGAGCAGCTCCTGAATCGACGCCAACTGCGCCTGGAGCGCCCCGCTCTGCGACTCGACCCCCGACTTGGCCGCCTCGAGCGCCGACACCGACGCGGTCAGCCTGGCGATCTCGGCCTCATGCTCGGTCGCGCTCGCCTTCGCCTGGGTCAGCTCGGTCGACGCGCCATCACGCTCGCGCTCGGTCTTCGCCAGCAGCTCGCGTTCGATGTTTCGGGCCTGCAGGCTCTCTTCGAGCTCGGCCTTGAGATGTTCGACCTCAGCGAGCGTGGCCGTCAGCCGTGTCGCGGCCTCACTCGACGAGCCCCGCACCGCCAACAACTGAGCTCCGGTCGCGGCGAAACGGGCTTCGTGCTCGACCGTCAGCGCGGTGAGCCGTTCGACCTCGGCTTGGAGCTGAGACCGGGTGCCCTCGAGGCGCTCCACCGTCGCCCTGAGCTCTGAAACCTCGTCACTCGAAGCGGTCTGGGCCTGTTCGAGGGCCGCAATCTGCGCAGTGCGGGCCTCGAGCTGCCGTTCGAGCTCACCGACCCGGGCCTGGTTCGACTCATTCGCCGTTCGCGACGAACCCAAGCTCTCGCCGAGCGTGGCGGCCTCAGCCTTCGCGGCCGCAAGGTGTTCACGAAGTTGCGCCGTGTCGGTCTGAAACGACTTGTTCGCAGCGACCGCGGCTTCGAGCGCGGTGATGGCGTCTGCGCGCTGTTTGGCCAACAGCGCCTTCTGCTCCGCACCAGTCTGGCGCTCCGAGGCAAGCTCTCCTCGCAGCCACGAGACGCTCTCATCGTGCTCGTGCCGTTCGGTGCGGCGCTCCTCTTCTGCTTCACGGAGCTCTTTGGAGAGGTCGCGAACCCGCTCCTCGTCACGCAGCTCAATCCCGATGTGGTCGATCGCATCGAGGTGATCCGCGGCCCGCAGGGCGCCGCATTGTACGGATCTGACGCCATCAGTGGCGTGATCAACGT
>JANLPS010000028.1:0-3192 GCA_031367385.1 Archangium sp.
TGGCCTTCTGCAGTTTCTCCTTGGTTGAGGGTGAACGAATCAGACTTCGCGCGCTGCGATTGGGTACGGCGAGATTTAGAAGACACGGTTTTCCTGAAAGCGGCGGCATGGCCGACGCAGAGAGCTCAAGACGCAACGCTCGCTGGCGCGCACGCTCGACTTCAGGGGGCTGTCAGTGACGACAGTGCCTTAGGCGCACACCAAGGAGCATCCTTGAAAACCGTTTTGTCGAATATCCACGGGACGCCTCCTTGCTGGGAGGCCCTTCGATACCGTGGGAGTTGGCTGCCGTCAATTCCCTCGCGATTGAGGTTGGAATTGCAAGGGTGTGAAAGAGGGAAACAGATCTAGAGAGTCGCGCCAAGCGGACACTTGGTCGGGCCCGACGGCTTGTCGGTTCTTAAGTTTGTTACCCCGCAGGGAAGTTTCTCAAAGGCTCGGGTCCCGGTGCAGTTCGCGCGGGTCAGAGCGCTTCATCACCTCCAACGACGAGAGGTGCCCTCGGACGGACGGACACCGTGTTCTGCCTGCCGAAGTCGGTTCAGCAATCTTGCCTGCCGCCTGCCAGCTGCAGCGTTGAACGGCGCCGCTTCGCGGCAGTCCGCGTCAGGTGAGTAAGAAACGACCCGCTGACCCACAGAACGAAGCCCACTGAAGCGCCGATGATGAGCACGGCTTCGAAGGGCCACCACGAGATCGTCTGGCTCAACGACATGCTCATCGACCAGTACGAGGCGATGCAGGTCGGCATCACGACGCACGCTTCGCACAGACCGCCGAGCAGGTTCGTGATGAACGCAGACGGCTTCGGAGAAGAACCCGCGATCACAAACGCAGCGACGTCGGTCAAAAAATAGGCAACCGCAATCACCGCCAACGTCTCGGGCCGCAGCAGGTCTCCGGCTTCGCGCCAAGTACCCCAGGGGTTGTTGATGACGCGATCGACGCACACTGCTTTGCCCACCACGATGGCGGCGGTGATGATCGCTGCATGAGCGATCGCCTGGCGTTTCGCCGTGCGGCGTGCGTCATCGAATCTGGTGGTACGGCTGGCCAGCACCGACCGAAGCAGTGGCACCACCAGCATCGCGACTACGGCGGCACCAAGACCCACGTTCAAGATGATTGCGAGCAGCCCCGCTTCTCGAAAAGCATCGAGCATTGCTTGAGCGAGCGCTTTCATCGTTTCTGCGCCTTTGCCGGCGTGGCTCTGTGCACAGCTCGTTCGACAGGCACTGGCTTCTTTTGCTCAAGGAGCGGCCGCCAATTGACCAACAGCAGATCGAGGTACTGACGATACGCGTGCTTCGCGAGCGGGCGTTGGTCGGTGCGCCAATACAGGTCGGCGAGGTTCAGCCACGCGGCGCTTCGGTAGTCGTCGGCGGCGGCTTGAATCAGCAATGGCTCTGCCTCGATCGGCCGAAGGTCACTCAAGAGAACCCCGAGATCATTCACTGCCTCGGGCAGCGGCAGGGCCTCTCGCCAACGTGCTTCGGCCTTTGCAAAATCGTGTGCGCGGTACGCAGCCAGACCCTCGCGCTGCAGCTGCTGATGTCGCTTCAACGCCTTCTGGTCTTCTGATGGCGGTGCCGTTGCATCAGGGCAGAAGTTGGCGTTGCCGATTGATGAAGTCTGAAGCGTCACCCATTTCTTCTGCAAAGCGAGCCAAGCGATCGACGCCCGCGCATCTTCGCCTCCGCAGTACCCGATGCGCACGTAGCTCGAGAGCGTCAGATACGGGAGCATCGCCGTGATGTTCGGCGCCGATATCGTCGCTCCCCATCGAGTGACCGATTCAAACCCGCTCACCACGTTGCAGGCGCTCGCCTCGGTCGAGTCGCCTTCGAAGACAGCCCAGTACGGCACAAACGCATCGCTGACGCCGGTCCATAGGCGAACGGGGTGAACGCCTTCGCCACCGACGTCAACATCGTTGAAGCGTCCCGAGCCGATCGAAGTCAGAGCGACCGCGGGTTTTTCGCCGAAAACCAAAGGTGCTTCAAGCTGACACCGCTCGAGCTCAATCGTGAACCCCTCTGGCAACGTCGAACAGCCATCGCACAAGAGTTGCGCGCCATCTGCCGCCGCCGGCGTCGCGGCCAGCAAGCCGCACACGAGCGAGGCCACGGCGACACAGAAAGCCATCCGCTCGAGCTGTTCTCTCATCGTGCCAGGGCAGGCTGCATTTGGTGTTCCATTCACTCCGGCATCGTCATCTCAGCCGATCGCATGAGCGCTGCGCGAACGCGGGGAGGCAGCTCGACCGGCTTGCGCGTCTGGCGATCGACGAACACGTGAACGAAGTGGCCTTCGGCGCTGGCGTTTCTTGGCTCGCACTTGGCTTCGACACTCCGGTCAGCCTGCGCCAAGCGTGGGTGGCCCGCGCGCGCTCGATGATGCCCCATCAACCACTCGGAACGTCGCGCCATCAACAACCCCGCCTCGCAACACTCAACCACCGCTCCGTGCCGCGGCTACCATAGTGGAAGCTCAACAGCTCCAGGGTCCCAGGTCTGCGCCAACACTCGCGATCCCAACCATCAAACTCAACTTCAGTCTTGGAACGGAGGAGTGCGACGACGTCGTTGAAATTCGCGTTCTTAAGCCGATGCTCGATGTCAGTCGCGAGAGCGGCGAGCTCAATGGCAGGAAGACGAAGAAAGGCTGTTCCGAGACCCATTCGGAGTGCCGATTATCGTCCGGCCGCACCTCGATCAACTCGGGACTCGAGCTTGGCTGCACAACGGTGGCACTCTTTCGATTCAGCGCGCCGCGGCCTCGACCAGCGCATGAAGGTAGCGGAAGTATGCAGGAATCCACCGGGCCGGCCGACGCTCGTCCGGGCCGTGCCCTGCATGGCCCGCGCGCTCGGCCAGCGTGCCGGGCAGTCGGCCCACGCCAAACGCCTTCACGCCCAGGGGCTTGAGGAATCGGCTGTCGCTCGCCCCGGTGGCGAGCGTGGGCACCACCACCGCCCCCGGCCAGGCCTGGGCCGTGACCCGGCGAATCAGGGCGAGGAAGGCGGAGTCCAACGCGGCCGCCGAGGCCTGGCGGGGCACGGTCCCCAGCGGCGTCACCTCGACGGCCGCGTCGCCCACCACCGCCGCCAGTTGCGCGGGGAAGCCTTCCAGCCGCTCGTCGGGCAACAGCCGGCAGTTGACGGTGGCCTCGGCGGTGTCGGGCAGGATGTTC
>JANLPS010000213.1:0-2522 GCA_031367385.1 Archangium sp.
GCTGGTGCCCTCGGGCGATCACCCATCACCCGGAGTGCCTTCTCAAACGCTGCCGCGCTGGCTCAACCGGCTCAGCTGGCTGGCCAACCGCCTCGCCTGGGCTTGGCTGCTCGGCAAGGTCATGAACGACTTGCTGCGCTCACGCGGCCTCGCCAGGGTCAGCGACCTCTGGCAGACCCTGCTCGGAGATCACCCGATCATCGCCTGCGAGCCAACCCTGGCGACCGTGCCGAACGACTACCGCGTGCCCGTGCAGCAAGTCGGAGCGATCTTCCTCGACGACCCCGACGAGCTCTCTGCCGAGACCGAGCAGTTCCTGCGCGCGGGCGCTCCGCCGGTCTACGTCGGCTTCGGCAGCATGTCAGACCCCAAGCCGGCCCAGACCACCGCCAAGCTCATCTCGGCGGTTCGCGCCGCGGGAGGTCGCGCGCTGGTCTCTCGCGGGTGGGCAGCCCTCGGCGGTGAGAACTGCGGCGACGATGTTCATTTCGTCGGCTCCGAGCCCCACTCGAAGTTGTTTCCACGGTGTTCGGCCATCGTGCATCACGGCGGTTCAGGCACCACCCATGCCGCCGCGCGCGCGGGCGTGCCTCAGGTCATCATGCCGCAGATTCTCGATCAGCATTACTGGGCGCATCGGGTGCAGTTGGCCGGCATCGGCCTTCGCGTCGCCCGCTACGCACCCTCACCGGAGCCGCTCACCGAGGCCCTGCGCACCTGCACCACCGAAGCGATGCGAGCGCGGGCACGCGCGTTTGCAGCGGCGATGCAGACCGACGGGGTCACTCAAGCGGCCCAGCGAATCGAGTCGCTGGGCCTGGCCTCGAGCTGATTTGAATCACGCAGCAGGCATCGGCCGAACGCTCGCGCGCTTCAGCACGTGACCGGCCGAGTCTTGAATGATCACGGTGTACTTCTCGTTCATCTTCATCAGGTTGGGTCGCCCCAGGTGCTGCTCACGCAGAACGTCGGCCGCATGGTTCGGGCGGCCCTTGTCGTTCTTCAAGGTGAAGGTGATCGTCTTCGCCTTGTTGTCGACCTTCGCGCTCGAGGTCACCTTGAACGACGGGTTGATGTACATCTTCGCGTAGAACCCCATGTACATGGCAGCCGACCCCGGGCGGTGCGCGCCCCCACCAGGGTGCCACCCGGCTTCGGTGACCTTGCCTGCGAACGTTGACTTCTCGGCGGCGGAGGCTGCGGCGACGGCGTTGACTGACGTAACGGTCATGACGGGTTCCCCCAAAGGCGGTGCGGTGAAGGTTAGGCGGCAGGCATGGTCTGAATCTTCGCGCGCTTCAGCACGTGCCCCGCGGTGTCTTGAATGATCAGCGTGTACTTCTCATTGAAGCGCATCAGGTTGGGGCGCCCCAAGTGCTGGTTGACCGAGATGTCGGCGGCCTGATTCGGCCGGCCCTTGCCGTTCTTCAGCGTGACGGTGATCGTCTTCGCCTTGTTGTCGACCTTCGCGCTCGAGGTGATCTTGAACGAGGGGTTGATCGTGATTCGCGCGTAGAGGCCCATGTACTCAGCCGGTGAGCCCGGGCGATGCGCGCCTCCACCGGCGTTCCACCCGGCTTCGGTGACTTTGCCTGCGAAGGTTGACTTCTGAGCGGCGGTGGCTGCGGCGACGGCGTTGACTGACGTAACGGTCATGACGGGTTCCCCCAAAGATGGTGTGGTGAAGGTATCGGACCTACATCGCTGAAGTTGCTTCGACTCTCTGTATCACCGCGAAAACACATGGCGCCGCATGCCGATATTCACCAACAGGCCGACGCCCAGCATCACGCTGATCATCGAGCTGCCGCCGTAGCTCATCAAGGGCAGCGTGATGCCGGTGATGGGCAGCAGGCCGGTCACCATGCCGATGTTCTCGAACACCTGCCAGAAGATCATCGCCGCGATGCCGACGCCGACGAAGGCGCCGAAGCGGTCACGGGCTCGCAGCGCGACGCTGAGAGCTGCCACCAGCATCACCCCATAGAGCAGCAGCAAAAAGACGCACTTGTAGTAGCCCTGCTCTTCAGCCCACACGCTGAAGATGAAGTCAGTGTGCTGCTCGGGCAAGTACCGCAGCCCGGTCTGAGAACCCTTCATCCACCCCTTGCCGACCATGCCGCCAGAGCCGACCGCGATCTTCGACTGCATCGCGTGGTAATTCGACCCCTTCAAATCACTGGTCGGGTCGAGCCAGCCTGAGATGCGCGCGTCTTGGTGTTTTTTCAGGTGCTGGCGAATCACGGTGACCCTGGGCTCGGGCTGAACCCGCATGTAGTCGTTCCACAGAACGCCCAACACGACTGCTCCGGCGAGCCCCATCACGATCAGCACCGAATTCTTGGGTCTGGCGAACAACAAGATCGTGACCATGGTGAAGCCCATCATCAACGCCGTACCAAGGTCTGGCTGCACCAGCACCATCACGGTCGGCACCAGCGCGATCATCGTCGGAGGAATCAGTCGTAGAAACCCGTAGCTCGGCTGATTGGCTTTGTAGTCGTCGTGAAAATACTTGGCCA
>JANLPS010000221.1:0-20297 GCA_031367385.1 Archangium sp.
CGCCATCGCCGGGGGCATCTACGCGGGCATTCGTGCCTCATCTCAACCGGTCAAGACCACCACTACGCTGGGCGACATCGATTGGCGCGCGACTCCATGACTTCGTCTCGAATTGCAGCAGTGGGGGTGGTGCTGGCGCTGGTGTTTTCGTGTGGCCCCAAACCCGACACGGCGCTGGTGGTGACGGTGAAGTGGCCAGCGACCAGTGACATCTTCGTGCTCGAGTTCAGCGGCCCGGCCGCGGGCGAGTCGACGCGGGTACCAGCCAGCGTACCGGCCAACCCCCTGACCAGCGATCAAACGGCGCGCATTCTCGTGGCCGAGAGCGAGGCGGGCAAGATGCTCGCGGTCACGGTCAGCGGGCTCAACCACGACCTGGCGCCTGCCTGGGTCGGCTCGGCGACGAGCCCGGCCATCGTGGCCAGCAAAGAGACCGCGATGACGGTGACGCTCGGGCCAGTAGACGCTGGGTATTGCTTCGGGCCCTATGAGGCGAGCAAGCAAGCGGGCCTCTACGTCGTGGGCTGCGAGACGAACGCCATGGCGTGTACCTCGTGCGGCACCGGCTCAGATCGCTGCATCGCTGGGGCGTGCTCGTGCGGTACCCACGAGGCGTGCGGGCCGGGGTTGCTGTGCGTGCGAGACGGGTCGGGCGCGGCGATCTGCGCGTGCAGCACGTTGTCGAATTGCCAGGGCTGTTGCAACGGCACCACCGAGTGCGTGCCCTACGCCTCGCAAGACAAAACCAAGTGCGCGACGGCGGGCAACCAGTGCGAGAGGAGCTGCAACCTCGCGTGCACGTCTGGGGCGTGCGCGGCGCTTGACCTGACCTGCACAGGCGCGAGATGCCTGTCGGGCACTAAGTGCCAGAACATTGCGTTTCCCACCTGTCTTGAGGCGGGCACCAAGCGCTGCATGGCCTGCGACGTGTACCGAAGCAACCTCTGCAGTGCCAGTGGCGGCTGCGTATGCGGGCCGAACATGCAGGTGTGCACGGCGAACCAGCTGTGTCTGCCGCTGGGCCCCAATGGCGCGGCGATTTGTGCCTCACCGAACCCGTAACGCTGCCGCTACAACCAGCTTGGTGCGGCGCGCTGCAGACCAGTGAGGGCTCGTTCAGCCGCGCGCACGCCGTGAAAATTCGCTTCTTCGAACAGGGCGAGCCCACCCAGGTCTGAGTGCGCGAAGTGCAAGGCGCCAAGTGACTGCTGGGCGGCTTGACGCTGGGGGCCCCAGACGAACCCCGGCGTCGGCCTTATCATCGCGTGACCCCACCGCATCACCTCGAGCCGCTCGAGCTGCCGGTCGAGCCCGACGTGCGCGGGGAGCACGTCAGCCAAGATCAACGCGTGCCAGTCGTCGAAGGTGGTGGCGAGCAGCTTGGTGCGCTCGGCGACGACGTCGTGGCCGGCGAGCGGGTAGTACCAGGTGAGCACCGTGGGGCCGTGGTCGTCGGCGCGTTCGCGTTGATGGGTGGCGACGACGTAGCCCAGGCTCTTGCTGTCGTAGAGCACGTTGTCCCAACAGAGGGGGTACCCGCGGCTGCGCGGTGGCGAGGCGACCGTGGCATTGGCGACGACCCATGGGCTGTAGGTGAAGGCCTTGAGCCAGCTGGGTTTTTCGACCCGCCATGGCTCGACGAGGTACCCGGCGACGAAGCGAGGCGTGGCCAGCACCAGCTGCTTGGCGCGAAAGCGGAGCGGCATTTTCTTCACCGCGTCGAAGGCGTGCGCGTACCAGTCGGTGCTTCCTTCAATTGGGCTGACGGTGTGCACGAGCACGTTGCGGCGTTGACGATCGGCTCCGATGGCGTCGCTCAGGTGGCGAATCAGGCGCCCGTTGCCTTCGGGCCAGCTCAAGAAGCCGTCGTTCTTCTCGAGGCCGGTTTGCCGAGCGGCGAAGTACCAGATGGCCGCCCAGGCAGAGGTGTCGGCGGCGCTGGCGCCGTAGTCATCACGACAGGCGTAGTCGACCAACCAAGTCAGGCGCGGCGAGGTGTAGTGCTGCGAGGTGAGCCAGTCGGCCATGCTCAGTGCGTCGAGCGCGGTCCACTCCGCGTCGTCGCTGCCGAATTCGAGCGGCACGGCGAAGGCTTTGCGACCCTTGCCGTCACGAGCGCCCGCGAAGGCTGACATCTGCGCATCGAAGCGGGCCAGCTGGGCGAGGTCATCGGCGCTGGCGCCTGCGCGCAGGTAGAGGCCCTCATACCAGCTGCCCCGGTAGAACAGGCGCTCCTCGGGCTCGCGCACCAGGTGTTGCTCGGCGAACTGCGGAGCACCCAGATCATCGACCGAGGTCAGCACGCCCATTTCTCCGAGCAGCTTCGGCACCGGGCCCTGCATGGTGAGCGGCGCGGGCAGATAGTGCGCCCCCCAGGGGAAGGCGGAGACCTCGTTCTGCCCAGAACGCGCGGTGCCACCGATGACGTCATCGACCTCGAGCACGAGAAAGTCGTCGGCCCCGGCGGCACGGAGTCTCCACCCGGCCGAGAGCCCAGCGGCGCCACCGCCGACGATGAGAACGTCGAGCACCGCGGTGTCTTGTGTGGCTCGCGGGAGCGGTGGCCCCCGGAGCAGGTGACCGGTGCCGTGAACGCGGTCGACGAGCGCACCGGGAACCGAGGGGGCCGCGGGGCGGCGGCACGCGGCGTTGGCGGCGGCGGCGCCGAGGAAAGTCACCAACACGTCGCGCCGGGTCATCATGAGCGGGCGCACCGTAGCAACTTCGCTCCGACCAGCGCGCCTTTGGAGCGTGCCGGCCACCCCCTCAAGGGCCCCGGCATTCGATGACCCGGAGACGGCACTCGCGGCACCGGGCAGGCGTGCCGCGACCCAGGAGGTGGCTCAGGCTCGCCGCAACGCACACTGGCTCACCTCAACGTGACGCCTCAGCGCGTGCGCAGGGTTCTGACGTCGCCGACCCGCAGCGTCACCCGCTTCGCGTCGAAATACTCAGCCAGCGGTATCGCGAATTTGCGGCTCTGCCCGACCAGCTCTTTGAACTGCGCGGTCGTCATCGGGGCATTCGCAGAGCGCTCGAAAGCGTCACGCACCCGGTGCTCGAGCGCGCTCACCGCGCCCGCATCGAAGTACAGCGCCCCAGCGGAGATCAGGACATTTTGCGCCACCAACCCGCGAAGCAACGCGGTCAAGCGAGCGACGTCGATGCCCAACCTCGATGCCACCAGCTCGAGCGCGGGAGGCGCCAACCCAGCCGCCGCATAGGCCGCACGCACCTGCGCGCTCAGGCCCTCGCTCGCGGCGTCGAGCGTGCGACCCCTGCCCGGTAAGCGCACAGCGTCACCGACGAGCTCGACCCGCTTCGCATCAGTGAGCGCGCTCAGCACCTTCGCGAAGGTTCGCTCCTGCTCCAGCCCCAAGCGTTGTCGAAGCTCTTCTCGGGGCATGCCCTCTCGCTGTGCGAGCTCGTGATGAAACACCTCGAGCCGCCCCAGCGCGCGCTGCTTGAGGGTCTCGAGCACGGCCTGCGCGAGCCACCGCCGTGACTCCTTGTCGACCAGCACCACCCGGCCGCGGCTGGCGGTGAGCTCGAGCACCCGTACGAGCTCTTTGTTCGACATCGACGCCCGGCTGAAGAGCGCTGGCTCGGTGAGCCCCTGGGCGCCGGCCGCGGTCAAGAGCCACACGATGCGGGTCTCGGCGTCGCCGTGGGCAAAAGTGGCGAGGTCGCTGGGCACTCCTTTGCGTCGGCGCTTGCCGTTGAGCGCGAGCACCCGGCCTCCCCCGAGGGTGGTGCCGCGGCCGCTGAGCGCGCGACTGCCTCGAAGAATGAACCGCAACCCCGGAGCCGCCGCGATCGCTCTCGACAGCCGCAGCTGCGCGAACCCGGTCTGGCCGGGCGCCAGCGAATCGACCTCGAGCAGCTGCACGACCGCTTCGACCTGTGAGGTGCCCAGCGCCACCAACTGCCTCGAACGCCGTGGGAGTGCATGCGCACTACCCGGCAGCACCGTGAGCTCGACATCGAGTGCGCTGGCCGCCGCCAATTCGCCTGGCCGGGTCAGGGCCATGCCCCGCTGCACCTCGGCCGTCTCGAGGCCAGCCAGGTTCACCGCTGCTCGCTGCCCGGCCGTGACTCGCTCGACTGTCGTGCCATGCACCTGCAACCCACGCAAGCGCAGCGTGTGCACCGAAGGCGTCAACGCGACGAGCTCGTTCGAGCTCAGCTGCCCAGAGTGCACCGTGCCCGTCACCACGCACCCGAAGCCCTTGATGGTGAACGCGCGATCGATGGGCATGAACAGTGGGCCGTCGACCGGCCTGCTCGACGTGAGCACCTGCGAGAGCGTTTCACGCAGCGTCTCGATGCCGTGCAATGACCTGGCGCTCACCTCGACGCGCTTCGCGTTCTGCAGAAACGTGCCCTTCACCAACGCCTCGAGGTCGGCGTCGAGCATCGCGCGCCACTCCGCGCCGAGGTCTGGCAGCAGGTCGGCCTTCGAGACGACCACGAGCCCCGAGGTGACTCCGAGCAGGCCGCAGATGTCGAGGTGCTCGCGCGTTTGGGGCATCACCCCTTCGTCGGCGGCAATCACCAGCAGCACCGCGTCGAGGCCAGCCGCGCCAGCAGCCATCGCTTTGACGAAGCGCTCGTGGCCCGGCATGTCGATCAGGCTCACGACCCGGCCATCAGCCAGCGTCAAGTGCGCGAAGCCCAGCTCGAGGGTCATGCCGCGCTTTTTTTCTTCTGGGAGCCGATCAGTGTCGATGCCGGTGAGCGCCTTGACCAGGGCAGTCTTGCCGTGGTCGACGTGACCAGCGGTGCCGACGATCATGCGCCTGCGGTATCAGGGTCGAAGCGCGAGTCCTCGACCACCGCCTGGTAGTCCCAAGGGAAGACGAAGAAGGTGTCTTCGGTGAACGAGACGAAGTCGGGCGCGAACCCACTGGGCCGGCTGACCAACGCCGCGGTCGCCAGCTTGTTCGCTCCAGCTGATTTCGCCAGGCGGCGCGCCATCTCGAGCCCATCACCCGAGCCGGCGACGTCATCGACCAGCAACACCCGTTTGCCCTTGAGCTCGGCTGGCATCTCTTCAGACAACGCCGGAGTGGTTCTCACGCCCAGGTCACGTGAACGCCGGGTGATGCGCACCGGGTAGAAGTCGACCTTCAACGCGCTGGCGATCGCGCCGCCGACGAAGACGCCGCCGTGCGCGATACCGACCACCGCCTGCGGTTTGAACGTCTTGAGGCTCGCGCGTGCCAACGCTTGCACCTGGCGATCGAACTCGGCCCATGACAGCTCGCGGGTCGAGCCCTTGCGATTCGAGCGGTCCATGCCGATGGCTTCGCGGGCGGTGTTGGGTACTCCCCCGGCCGCGCCGTACATGTCTTGCACCGGGGCCGCGACCACGAGGGTCTTGGGCTTGCTCTTGCTCGGCGACTTCTTCTTCTTGGGAGCCGCGGCTCGTTTGGGGTGCACAGCCATCGAGGGAGCATAGCTGCCCAGATCAGCCGCAGAACTGCAAAATGGCGTGTTCCAACATCGTGGCGGCGGCGAAGAGCTCGTCTCTGGGTACGAATTCGCCGGTCTGGTGCGCCACCGTGATGTCTCCAGCGCCGAACACCACCGGAGTCGCTCCGAGCGCCGCCATCATCGGAGCCTCGGTGCCGAAAGAGACGGTGTCGGGAGTTTTCCCACTCAGGCGGGCCAGGCACTGCACCACGTCGGCCTCGACGTCAGTCGCGAACCCCCGGTCGAGCCGGAGCGGTTTGATCACCGCGTGAAAGCCCGGCTCTTCGGTTTTCAGCTGAGCGATGATGCCCTCGAGGGCGCGCAGCACCTCGTCGGTGGGTTGGCCGGGCAGGGGTCTCCACTCGAGGGTGAATTGGCAGTGGCCGGCGATGACGTTCTTGGCCTTGCCGCCGTTGATCATGCCCACGTTGAGCGTCGAGAACGCCGGTACGAAGCTCGAGTCGACCGTTTGCCGCAGCGCGTTCTGAGAATAGGCCTCGAGGCGGGCCAGCAGCCGCGCGGCGCGAAACACGGCCGAGGCGCCGGTGTCAGGGTAGGCGCTGTGCCCCTCTTTCCCTCCAACGTCGACCTCGGCGAGGCAGTAGCCTTTGTTGGCGCGAATCGGCCGCAGTGAGGTCGGCTCACCCACGATGGCGCGGCGTGCTCGCCCTTTGCCCGCTTCGACCAACTTCTTCGCGCCGACACAACCGAGCTCTTCGTCAGCGGTGAAGATCAGCGCGAGGGCCTTGGTGCGCTTGCCTTGCGTTCGCTGCGCCGCCGTCAGGGCGCACGAGATGAACGACTTGGTGTCGCACGAGCCACGGCCGTACAACTTGCCGTCTCGCTCGGTCAGCGTGAGCGCCTCGCGCCATTGGGCATCGAAGGGTACGCAGTCTGAGTGACCGACCAGCGCCAGCTCGGGCAGGCCCGACCCCGAGGTGCCAATCAAGTTCACCTTTTCGACCCCCGCGGCGTCGACGTAGGGCACCCGCTCGCAGGCAAAACCGAGCTCGACCAGGCGGCGCTCGAGAAATGAAATGATCGGGGCGTTGGGGCGGGTCGACGTCGAGTCGATCGCCACGAGCTCTGAGAGCAACGATACGAGCGCGTCAGACATGCGCGCAGATGTAGCATGTGCGGCCACCGTTCACGCGCGCTACGCTCGCGGGGCGCATCGAAAGGGGCCAGCACCATTCAGGGTCGATTGAAGGGTCTGCTCGCCGCGGGCGTGTTGAGCGCGGCTGTCGCGTGGGCTGATGGCGAGCCGGGCCTCGATGGCGGGTCGGTCATCGAGCTCGATGCGGGCGTCACTGCCGCCGCTGAGACTCAGCGGTTCGACCTCGTGCCGTTGCCCGCGCTCGGGTACGACAGTCAACAAGGGCTGATCTTCGGAGCGAACATCGGTCTGTACTGGCGCGCCCCAGGTTTCGCGCCCTATCAATATGCGCTCAGCGCGCTGGTGCTCTTCACCACCTTCGGCGGGCAAGATCATCGCCTGCAGTTCACGGCTCCAGATTTCTTGGGCTCGAAGTACCGACCGTCAATTCTGTTCGGGTTCTCACGCGAGCTGGTTCGCAATTTTTACGGCATCGGCAACACCGTCACGTTGATCGCAGACGACGATCGCCGCATCGCCAACCAGTACTACGCGTACCAGTTCACCTCGTGGTACGGCGCCCTCGATGTCGAGCGAAAGCTCTCCGGGTATTGGAAAGTGGGCGCGCGGTATCAGCTGCGAACGCTCGACACCCGCCTCTACGCAGGCTCGTTACTCGAAGCGATGCGCCCAGATGCGGCGCGGTTTTTGATCAACAGCGAGCTCCAGGCTGACGTGGTGTACGACTCGAGAGATCAAGAGGCCTCTCCGACGAAGGGCATCTTCGCGCAGCTCTCGATGCGCGCCTCGCATGCGGCGCTGGGCTCGCAGATCAATTACCTCGGCGGCCTGGCTGAAATTCGCGCGTTCTATTCGCCCTTCAACATCGGCCCGCGGCTGGTGCTCGCCACGCGGCTGCTCTTCGATGTCATCGGCGGAGACGTGCCCGTCGCGCTGCTGCCGACCTTCAGCGGGCGCACCCACTACCTCGATGGGCTCGGAGGCGCGAATTCGGTGCGTGGCCTGCTGCGCTTTCAATACGTCGGCAAGATGAAAGCGTTGGGCAACCTCGAGGTGCGCTCACGTCTCATTCGCTTCAACCTCTTCGCTCGCCCATTCGACATCTGGGCTGTGGCGTTCGTTGATGTCGGTCGTGCCTGGGCCGAGCTGAAGCACGAAGGCAAGGTCGACCTGCACCCCTCGTTCGGCGGCGGCATTCGCCTCGCGTACGTCGACGACTTCGTCTTTCGGGTCGACTACGGGTTTGGCGAAGGCCACCAGGCGCTCGCGGTGGTCATCGAGCAGCTGTTCTAGCTCGCCGGCTCGAGCACCCGCCCGTCGTCGAAGACGTAGTGCTCGAGGTACTGACCGAGCTTCACGTTCGACTTGGCGATCAGCGCGACGCCGTGCAGAAATGGCGCGAGCAACGAAAAGCCTTCTGGCGCGGTGGCTCGCACATCTCCACCGACATCGATGGCCTCGGCCTTTGCCTTCGCGCTCTTGCGTACCCACGCGCGGCCGCCAGAGAACCGCTCGGCCCAGATCAACTTCAACGGTACGACCTCACGGCCCGCGGCGTCGATGTACCCGAAGCGGCCTCGCCGCTGAACCAAGGCCCGGCCATCGCTGAACGTCGACGCCGCCGAGAACGGCCCGGGTATGACGATCTCTCCCGAACGGTTCACATAGCTGAACCCCTTTGGCAACTTCACCGGCGCCAGACCCTCGACGAACGAGTCGGCGGCCCCCGCGACGCGGAGCACGGTGTCTCCCTCGTCGTTGACGTACTGCCATTGCCCTTCATCGAACGCGGCACTGAGGCCTTGCGAAAATGGCCTGGCGAACTCGAGCTGTCGAGCGTGGGCGTAGCTGCCATCGAGCCGAATGACCCGTGACGTGTCTTTGACGCGAATGACCGCGAGGTTCTCGCGAAACGACGCCGGCACGTCGAGCACCGGAGCGTCGAGCACCGCCCCCACCGGGTCGACGAAGCGGTGCACACCGCCCCGGGTCGCGCAGGCGAAGCCGCACGAGAACCAACTGGCGCCATTGAGCTCAGCTGGTATCTGCAGCTCGCCCCGTTCGTCGACGAAGCCGTAACGGCCAGCCACCCGAACCAGCGAGCGGCCCTCTGAAAACCGCGCCGCGAAGTCGTAGCGAGGGTCGAGCCGCCACTGGCCCTGACGGTCGATGAAGCCCACCTGGCCCGAGCCCCGCCGCAGCGGCAGCAAGTCATTCATTGCGCGCCGCATGCTACGCGAAGGCGGTGCCCTGAGCGCTGACTTTGACCTGCCACCCCGAGTGGTCAGCCCGGCGCTGCAGAAGGCCTCAGGTCGTTGAAAGCGTGAACGACGCGGCGGTATGAATGAACGAGGCCTTGGTTCAAACTACTTGGAGTTCCAATGAAGCTACGAGCCTTGTCGGTGAGTACGTTCGAAACGGCGCTCCCGCGGCTCAGAGCGCGACCAGTCACGCAGCTGAAGTCGACGCTCTACATCCCGGCTCCAACGCCTGTCTCGCTCGAGGCTTTGGCGGCCGGTCAGCAAGAGTCGGGTTTTTCAATGCCAGCCCCCTTGAGGGCCGTTGCCATTCAGAGCGTGATGTCGGTGAAGACGCCGGCCGAGTACATCTTGGCGACCCAGATTCACGTGCAGCGCGTCGGGTTGCTCGCCCAGGAGTTGCTGCGGCGTCACCCCGGGCTCTTCTCTCGAGTCGAAGCGCCCGTGCTGGCGGAGTTCGCGAGCTTGCATGACGCGGCCAAGACCACCACTGACGCAGCGTTTCTCGCCGAGCATCACCTCGACCGGCCGTTGGCCGATGAGCTTGCCGCTCAGTGGGGCTCTTTGCTCAAAGTCTCTCGCGATGCGCCGAACCCGCTGGTCGAAAAACTGAATCGGGTCGACCACGCCGTCGAGAACGCGTTCTTCGCCAGTCGCGGCATCGTGCCAGAGCTCGCCGCGCACTACCGCTTGATCGTCGAAGTGGCTGACAAAGTCGACCGGGGCATGTCGCTGCTCTCGCGCTACGAAGAAATGGGCAAGACGGCAGTGCCGGTGGGCGAGTACTTGAAGACCTCGAGCAACCCACGAGATCAGCTGGTCGCCCAGCTCGCGCAGGGCCTCGAGGCTGACTACGAGAAGCTGATTCCTGAGAAAATGAATTACCACTCCGAGCGCCCCGCTCGGTAGCTGGCTTCAGGGGGTCGTCGCAGTCGCGACTTCGCCAGCGCCGAGTTGGTCAGTCTCGATCGCCGTTTCGAGGTCGAGCTGAGGCAGGTGCATCGGTGTCACCGACTCACTGCGTACCGGCCGCGCGGTGAGCTCGAGGGGCGGAGCGTGGAGTGAAATCTCGAAGCGCTCTCGGTGGCGCGTTTTCGCAGGTCGGGCGTTCGAGCTGTTCGAAGAAGGTCCTTCGCGCGGTGTGCGTTGACTTGCCATTGGCAGTCTCGTGCGACTCGACGCCACGCAAGGTGACATCGACGCCTGTGACTGGCCGAAGCTGGGGGCTTTGAATCACGACGAAGACTCGAAGCACGGCGCCGGCGAGCGGGCGTGCCGGCTCGTGCTCGAGTTCGGTTTCCATCGGCGCACTTGGAGTGACCGACGGGCCGTGGCGGTAGTCGCCTCTTGCTTACCGCGCTGCCGTCATCGCATCAGAGCCACCGGCCACCTTTACAATCTTGTTGTAGACCCCGAAGAGCAACAGCGTCGGCACCCACTGGCCGAAGAACAGCCCGAGCTGGCCCCCCCGAGTGGGCATGTTGAAGAAGCGTGAGCGCTTTGGCTGCCGCAGTTGCGTGATCAGCGAGAGCGCGATCGCCCCACCGGCGGCCCACAGAAAGAGGTCTGAGGGCAGCTTCGCGGTCTGGCTCTCAATCGCCCGAGCGACTGGGCCCTCGCGCATGGCGCCGGGCGCGGTGACAGGGGTGCGCTCTTCAAACGGAAAATTCGATGAAACTTGCATGGGTTTCTCCTGATGTTGGGTTGAGTTGAGTGGCCCGACTCAGCAAGCACCGTGCCTCGCCCGCCGGGGCGCTCGCGCGAGGTGTCGATCAGCATCGCCACACTCGAGGCTCCGTTCTCGTGACCGAATCGGCGATGGTACGGCCGCTATGACGGCTGTTCGAACCGAGCTCAAGGCGCTGTGGCAACTGGCCTTGCCGCTGGCGCTGGCTCAAACGGGCCAGGCGTTGATGGGCATGGTCGACACCGCGGTGGTTGGCCGGCTCTCGGCCACCGCACAGGGCGGGGCGGGGTTGGGCAACTCGCTCACCTTCACCGTCATTTTCTTGGGCATGGGCGTGATGATGGGCCTCGACCCGCTGATCGCGCAGGCGTTCGGCGCCGGCGATAAAACCCGAGCGCGCTCGCTCTACTGGGCAGGCGTGTGGTTGGCAGCCATCACTTCGGTGGTGCTGATGCTGCTCACAGCGTGTTTGCCGTTGATTCTGTTGCCCTTCGGCGTCGACGCAGAGGTCGCCAAGGGTGCACGAGAATTCATCTGGTGGCGGCTGCCAGGAGTGCCCGCGGCGCTGCTCTTCATCGGCGCGCGCTCGTATCTCCAGGCGGTGGGCCGGGCCCATGTGATGTTCTTGGCGATGCTGGTCGCGAACGTCGCCAACTTCGGGCTCGATCTGGTGCTCGTCTTCGGGGCTGGGCCGATTCCTCCACTTGGCGTCGCGGGCGCAGCACTCTCGACCTCGCTGTGCTCGTACCTGCAGTTCGCGCTGTTGGCCTTGGCCCTCGGGCCATCGGTGCCCGGCGTGGTACGCCGCTTCGAGCCCGTCGCGCTCAAGCAAGCCGCGCGGTTGGGCTTACCCATCGGCCTCACCTTGATCGCCGAGTCAGGCATCTTCACCCTGGTCGGCTTGTTCGCGGCTCGGTTGGGCGAGGCGCCCATCGCCGCACACCAAATTGCCCTTTCCTGGGCGAGTGTCAGCTTCTGCGTCGCGGTCGGCATCGGCAGCGCGGGAGGCGTGCGGGTCGGCTGGGGCGTTGGCCGTCGCGATACGCCCTCGGCACGTCGCTCGGGCTTCGTCGCGCTCGCGAGCGGCGCCGCGTTCATGGCCTGTGCGTCGCTGGCGTTCGTCCTCTTTCCCTCCCAGCTGGCTCGGCTGATGTCGACCCAGCCCGAGGTCATCGCCGTCGCCACCTCGCTGTTTTGGGTGACCGCCGTCTTTCAGGTCTCCGACGGGCTCCAGGCCATCGGGGCGGGCGTGCTTCGCGGCGTGGGCGACACCCGCTTCGTCTTTTGGGTCAACATTCTTGGCCATTGGTTGATTGGCTTGCCGATTGCGTACTGGCTGGGAGTGAGGGGGACGACCGGAGTCGTTGGGCTGTGGTGGGGTCTGTCAGCGGGGCTGACGGCAGTGGGCGTTTGCCTGCTCGTGCGGTTCGCAGTGCTCTCTCGCTCAGAGCTCGTGCCTTTGGCGCAGGCCGCTTCGAAGCTCGACTGACGAACGGCACCGCTCGCGCCTGCTTGAATGGTGGAATGGCGCCTGATGCAAGAAGGTGCAACTCGAATGAGTACTTGGAGTTCCAATGAAAAAGAAACATCTCCCTTCCCACCTCAATGCGCTCACTCTGGGAGAGACCCGCAAGCGCCTCTTGTCGGTGCAGAACCCGGCCGAGTTCATTCTCGCCACCCGAATGCACGTCAAGCGGGTCTGCCTCCTCGCCCAAGAATTGTTGCGCCGGCACCTCGACGAATTTCCAGGCGTTGACCCGGTGGTGCTGGCCGAGTTCGCTGGCATTCACGACAGCGCGAAAATCACGACTGCCCCCGAATTTCTCGCCGAGCACAAGCTCGAGCGACCGCTGGCCGACGACCTGGCGCATCATTGGGGCACGCTGCTCAAGGCGACGCCCGACGCGTCGAACGCGCTGGTCGAGCAGGTCAACCGCGTCGATCACGCCGTCGAAGATGCGTTCTTCAAAGAGCGTGGCATCTCTCGCCAGACCGAGGCGCGCTACCGGCTCGTCGTCGAGGTCGCCGACAAGGTCGACCGCGGCATGTCTCCGTTGTCTCGCTTCGAAGAGATGGGCAAGCGGGCGGTGCGGGTCGCGGAGTACTTGAAGCGCTCGGGTGATGCGCGCGATGAGGTGGTCGCTCGCCTCGCCACCGAGCTCGAGGCCGACTACACGAAGCTGATACCCAAGACGATGAACTACTTCGACGCGCGAATGGCGCCGTAGATGAAGCCGGCCGACACCCCCAGGCCGACGGTGATGACCACGAAGCTGAAGGTGGCGACGACCGCGAAGACGACCAGGCGGCGCAGCAACACCTTCCACGGCTCCTGATGCACTCGCCGCAACGCCATCACGAAGAACACGCCCGTCGTGAGGCCGCCAAGCTGAGTCCATAGCTGTTGAGAGAAGAGTCGGGCGGGCGCGAGCGCCAGACCCATCACGTTGCCGGCGCTCATCGCGTGCAGCATGAACACGAAATGCTCTGCGAAGCGCACGCCGCGGCTGCGATAGGTGAACGTCAGCACCGCGGTGCCGAAGAGCACGAACAGCAATGAAATGAGCTGCATGTGGCTCGAGATGAAGGCGATCCACTCCAACGCTTCGGGCGGCGCGTCGGGTTGGCCGGCGACCACCTCTTTGCCATCGACCGCGAGGTGAATGTAGGTGCTCGCGGGCATCAGAAAGAGCGAGAGCGCCAAGGTCACCACATACAAGCGCACCGGCTTCTCGTAGCGCTCACGGCGGCCGGCCAGATACTCGACGGTCAGAAACCCCGGCACCAACAAGCCGCGAACGGTCGCCAAGAAACGCCCATCGACCCGCAGCAGGTAGCGCACCAGGTCGTCGAAGACATGCCGCATCGACGGCCGCAGCTCACCTTGGCGCTGACCGCACTGCGGGCAGTACGCAGACTCGACCGCCGCGCCGCAGTTGGGGCAGCTCACTTACGCAGCGACGCCGGGCTCTGCGTCGACCGCGACTTCGGTCTTCTTGGGTGCGCGCGGCCGAAACTCGACCAGGCTCAAGATGCCGACGTACAGAAACCCGACCTGAAACAGCACCAGGTACGGCAGCGAGGGCCAGATGTCGTTGTCCCACGCGTAGTAGATCGCCGCGGTGAAGTAGGCCCCGAACCCGAGCTCGATGAACGGCACCCAGCTGCGCTTGCCGCGGTACGCCTTCTTCACCGACAGCACGGCCTTGCCCTCGCTGCCCGTCTTCGGCGTACGCGCGAAGTCAGATTGGCGGTCGAGCAGTGCTTCGAGCACCGCCTTCGCTTGGTTGATGGCCATGCCGATGCCCAGGCTCATCAAGAAGGGCAGGTACTTGATGCGCTCCCACCAGGTCGCACCGATTTCACGCTGGGTCGCGACGTAGAAGAAGCTCACCGAGAAGGTCGCCGACACGAAGATCGGCAGGTCGAGCAGAATCGTCGCGTACAGGTTGTGCTTGAAGCGAATGATCATCGATAACGGCATCATCAGCGAGAGCACCACGATCAACAGGTACGCGAAGTTGTTGGTCAGGTGAAAGAACGCCTCGCGCTTGATTCGAAACGGCAGGCTCGAGCGCAGAATCGTCGGCAACAGCTTCTTCGCCGTTTGAATAGAGCCCTTCGCCCAGCGGTGCTGCTGGCTCTTGTACGCGTTCATGTCGACAGGCACTTCGGCGGGCGAGACGATGTCGGGCAAGAAGATGAACTGCCAGCCCTTGAGCTGCGCGCGGTACGACAAGTCGAGGTCTTCGGTCAGCGTGTCGTGCTGCCAGCCGCCGGCGTCTTGAATGGTCTCGCGGCGCCAGATGCCAGCGGTGCCGTTGAAATTGAAGAAGCAGCCCGAGCGGTTTCGCGCGGTGTGCTCGATCATGAAGTGACCGTCGAGCAAGATGCTCTGCGCCTGGGTGAGCAGCGAGAACTCGCGGTTCAAGTGGCCCCAGCGCACCTGCACCATGCCGGTCTTGGCGTCGCTGAAGAAGGGCACCGTGCGGGTCAAGAAATCGGGTGCTGGCACGAAGTCGGCGTCGAACACCGCGACGAGCTCGCCCTTCGCTGAATGCAGGCCGTTCTCGAGCGCCCCCGCCTTGAAGCCCAGGCGGTTGGTGCGGCGCACGTAGACGATGTCGATGCCCGCCGCACGCCAGCGGTCGACCACTGCGGTGGCGATGGCGCAGGTCTCATCGGTCGAATCGTCGAGCACCTGCACTTCGAACAAATCGCGGGGGTACTCGAGGCGGCACACCGAGTCGATCAGCCGCTCGACCACGTACATCTCGTTGAAAATCGGCAGCTGCACCGTCACCCGGGGCAGCGTGACGAGCTTGGTCTTGGGCGTCGGCAACGCGAACTTGTGGCGGTAATACAAAAACGCCATTCGATAACGGTGCGACCCGTACAAAGAGAGCACGGAGAGCACCGAAAAGTAGACGGCCAGAAATACGATTTCAGCGGTGCTCATCGCGAAAAGCCGGCCTCTCAACCCCCCGGAATACTGGAGTTTTTACCCTCTCCGGGCCCAAAGGAACGAGCCCTTCTAGGGAGGAAGGCCCCCAGAGTCAAAAGGTTCTTGGGCGAATTTGCGGGCTTGTGTGCACTGGCAGTGGCTGCCTTGGTGCCGGGCCGTGAGCGACCCGACCCCTGAAACCGGCCTCAAATTTCGGCTGGGCCGCATCCCCGTGCTGGTGCGGCCGGTGTTCTTCCTGATTCCGCTCCTGGGGGCGTTTCAATTGCCGCCGGTGCAGATCGCGATTTGGGCGGTGATCGTCTTCTTCTCGGTGTTGCTGCACGAGCTGGGGCACGCCTGGGCGATGCAGGCGTTCGGGTTTGCGCCGAGCGTCGAGCTTCACGGCATGGGGGGCCTGACCCACTGGCCCGAGCGCGCTGCACCGAGCGCTGCGGTCAACCTGGCAGTCAGCCTCGCCGGGCCCGGCATTCAGCTGCTGCTCGGGCTCGCGGTGTGGGGGCTCTCGCGCACCCTGGCGCTCTCGCCGATGCTCAGCTTCGTGGCCGGGCAGCTGGTGTGGGTGAACATCGGCTGGGCGCTGGTGAACCTGCTGCCGATTCTGCCGTGGGACGGCGGCAATTCACTCGATGCCTTCATTCGGGTGCTCACCAAGTCGCCAATTCGCAACAAAGTGGTCGGCGGGGTCAGCATGGTGGGCGGCGTCGCGGCCATCGCGTTCGCGCTCAAGAAAGAAGCGGTGCTGTTCGGGTACTTCGGCCTGATGGGCGTGGTGCACGGGTGGCGACGGTGGCAGAGCCCGCCGCAGAAGTCGTTCTCGGAGCTGCTGGCAGAGAGCGATGATCAAGCGGTTCGCACCGCCTTTGATGAGCGGCTGGAAGCCGGTGACCTGGTCTCGGTTGACCTCATCACCACCGAGCTGTTCGGCCAGAAGCGATATATTCTGGCTGCGTCATTGCTCCACGAGCTCGTCCTCCGGCGCAGCGATGCCCGCGCCGCGTACAACTTGGCGTGCACCTTCTGCCAACTCGCGCGCTTCGACGAAGCCGAGGCCATTCTCGAGCGCGCCATCGTGCTTGGGCTCCAGAACCCGAACATGCTCGTGACCGATGAAGACCTGGCCCCGCTGCGAGGCAGGGCCGACTTTCAGGCATTGGCAGCGAAGGTCAGCCAGTCGCCGCGGCCATGACGTGTGAGGGCTCGGCCACCACCTCGGGGCCGACCTGCACCGGGTCGAGGGTCGCCGCGAGCAAGATGCGCTCACACAGGTCTTCGAAGGCGATGCCCGCGGCCTTGGCGATCTTCGGCAGCAGGCTGGTCTTGGTCATGCCGGGCAACGTGTTGACCTCGAGCACCACGTCGTTGGCGGTGTCGGAGCAGATGAAGTCGACCCGGGCGTAGCCGCGAATGCCGAGCGCCCTGGTGGCGGCCAGCGCCATCGCTTCGACGTTGAGCAGCCGCGTCGCCGACAACCTCGCGGGCAGGTGGTACTTCGCGCCGCCCTGGTACTTGGTGGCGAAGTCGAAGGTGCCCCCATTGAAGGTCATTTCGCAGGTGCCGAGCACGCGATCGCCGAGCACGCCAACGGTGACTTCGCGCCCTTTGATCTGCCGCTCGATCAGCGCTTCACCGCCATAGCGACACGCTTGAACCACCGCAGGGCGAAGCTGATCTCGGGTGTGAACCAGCGTCAGGCCCACCGATGAGCCTCCGTTGGCCGGCTTGACCACGCAGGGAAAGCCGAGGTCCAAGTGGCGCTCTTCGAGGTGCCCCAGGTCGGCTTGCGTGACGACGTAGCCGGTGGGCGTCGCCAGGTTGTGTTGGCGAAAGAGCTTCTTCGCGACGTTCTTGCTCATGGCCAGCGCCGAGGCGAGCGTGCCCGACCCGGTGTAGGGTATGCCGAGCACCTCGAGCAGCCCTTGCACGCGGCCGTCTTCGCCCATGCGGCCGTGAAGCGCGATGAACGCGACGTCGATCTTCGAGTGGCGCAGCGTCTGATCGAGCCCCGGGCCCGCGAAGACCCGCACCACCTCGTGGCCACGGCTCTCGAGCGCGGCGGCGACGGCTTCACCCGTCTTGATCGAGATCTCCCGCTCTTCGCCCCAGCCGCCCATCAACACGCCAACTCGTCGATTCTGAAGGTGCTGCATGTGTATGGCCTCCGTGCCGCGCTGGAGCGCGTCGAAGCGTGAATGAGCAGCTTCGATGCCAGCGCTGTTGCCCCCGGTGAAACGCTACAGGCCTGTACTTCGCTGTCGACTTTTTACCTCGGGGCGCGGCCGGCGAGGCACATCGCACACTGTGTGCTGACCTCTGGCCAAACGTCTGCGTCAGTAATTGCGCAAGTCGTCGTGGTCATCTTCCTTCTTCTTCTTCTTCGCCTCCTCGTCCTTCTTCTTCGCCTCGGCCTCCTTCGCCTTGCGCGCCTCTTCGTCCTTCTTCTTCCGCGCCTCCTCCTCACGCTTGGCCTCGGCCTCCTTCGCCTTGCGCTCCTCCTCCTCCTTCTCGCGGAGCTTTCGCTCCTCCTTTTTCGAGAGCTTCTTCTTCGGTTCTTTCTTCTCGCGCTCTTCCTGTTCGCGTTTCTCCTGCGCGGCTGCCTTCGCCTCGTCGTCTTTCTTCTTCGCTTCGGCCTCGCGAGCCTCCTTGGCGCGGCGCTCGGTCTCCGCTTGATTTTCGGGCTCAGGCGTCGGCTTCACCTCAGCCGGTCGAGGCTTCGACCAATCACTCATCTCGCGCACCGGGGCCGTCTTGGGCTTCACCGGCACAGGCTCCTCTTTCTTCTCCTCCGGCCGCTCGGCTGCCTTCACCACTGTCGGCTCAGGCTCCGGAGTGGGCTCGGGCTCGGCCGTGACTGCCGCCGACTTGCCCGTCGCCACGAAGATCGTGCCCAGCGCGAGGCTCGCCGCGCCCAGCACGAACGATACGTCGGCGACGATCGCGAACGAGCGGCCGCGGCTCGCCAGACCATCGGAGATCGACGACTGCACCTGCGTGGTGCCTCGGTAGGTCGCCACCGTCGACTGCGCCTGCAACCCCGAGAACACGCCAGCGCCCACCAATGCAGCGCCCGCCCCGAGCAGAACCAAGCCGGCCGCGCGCTTGCCAGAGATGGCTCCACCGCTGGCTTTGGTGTGAAACACCGGCCGATTGGCGACCCGCTGCGCATCGGTGGCGAGCAACAGGTCTAGCACGCTGCCCACCGTCGCCTCGTTGTTCATCGGCACCACCGCGGTCTGAAAGGCGTAGTTGTGCCCGTCACTGACATCGAGGCGCAGCGCGGTCAGGTCGATCTGCTCTCCGGCGAGGCTCTTCTTGCCGATGATCAACAGCACCTGATCAGCGCCGACCCGTTTGCCCAGCGTCATCGCGGCCTGCTCACGGGTGAGCCCCTCGGGGTCTTTGCTGATCAGCGCTTGCGCTTTGATCAGCGCCGATTGCAGCTCGGCCGGCCGAAGCGAGACCAGCCCCTCGCCCGGCGTCATCTCTTCTTGCCCCAGCGCGTACCCGCCCAGCGCAGCCGTCACCAGGTGGCGGCCGCCCATGATGTTCTTCACCAACGCCGGGCTGGCCCCGCGGTATTGGCCATCGACCCACACCGCCGCGCCAGGCGGCTCGGTTCGAACCGTCAGCTCACCCTTCGCATTGCTGGCGATGCGACGCTGCGTTTCGGCGTGCTGCAGCAATTCGGGGCTGAAAAACTGCGGGGGGAATTCGGTGCGTGCCGCGAGCGCGATGATCTTCTCGATGTCTTGCCGCGCTGGCACGATCTCGCCTCCGGTCGCGAGGCTCGAGGCCTTGAGCACCCACGCCCGAATGAGCGCCTCGAAGTCGCCGGCCAGGTTGGTCTGCCGCAGCAACGCCAGCGCATCAATGAAGGCGGTGGTCGCCTTGGGGTCATCGAGATCATCGAGCGCTTTTTGACCATCGACGACCCGGCTCGCGGCCTGCTTGGCGGCGGTCTCACGGCCCTTGCGACCCGTCGGGTCGAAGGCGTCGACCACCGGCAACAGCTCGAAGCGATTTGCGCGAACGATCGCCGTCTCACCTGCGTGCTCGAGCAAGCCCAACTGGGGCCGCACCTTGGCGTCGAGCCCCACGGCCAACACCACGATGCGCGGGCCACTCCCAGGAGCGGCTTCGACCAGGCCCACCATCGGCAGGCCGGCGTACGACGGCCGCGCCAAGGCCGCGATCAGCATCGCGACCAACAGGTGCACCTGAAGCCGCGCCAGGCTTTTCATCGGCGCGCATCGTCGTTCATGAACAGCGGTCGCGCCAGCGCTTAAGTGACCGCCAATGCGGGGCGTGTGAACACCCCGTCAGCACCTGTTTCGACGGTCGCGTTCACGTTTCTTGAGCGCATTATTCCGAAGCAGGGCAGGTGAACACGACGTCAGCGTCTTTGTCGGCGGTCGCGTTCACGGTCTGCACCGCTCCAGCGACCGTGTTCCCCGCCGCGTCGTAGCAATCGAAGCGAATCTTGTGCGCCCCGACCTTCACCTTCACGCCGAGCACCGGTGATGACCCGACCCGCTTGCCGTCGACGAAGACATCGGCCGTATCGCTCGCCCGAAGGTTCAGAATCGCATCGCTCGCTGCAGCGACGACCGGCGGCGGAGCGGGGACCGGAGCAGGGACCGGAGCGGGGACCGGAGCGGGGACCGGCGCTGGCACCGGCGCGACGACGACCGGCTTGACGCCCGCATCGACTACCGCGGGTTTCGGCACGACGACCGCGGCCGGAGCGCCCGCATCTGGCTTCACCGCCGCCGCCACCACCGAAGCACCCGCATCAGCCTTCGCCGGCACGCCCGCATCGGGCTTCACCGGCGCTCCCGCATCAATCACCTCAGCCGCGACCGGCACCGGCGGCTCGACCGCCGTCTTCGCCGGCACCACCGTCGCGCCCGTCACGAACACCGAAGGCAACGGTCGCATCGCGACCTTGGCGACAATCACCGGCACCGCGTCGTGCTCACGCAGCCGCAAGCTCGACTTCACGCCGAGCCCGGCCAGGCCTAACGCCAGCACTCCGCATACGGTCACCACCAACCACTTCAGGGCTGCCATGACGCATCCGCCTTTTGCCGCACCGGTTCGTCGCTTTTCGTCTCGACCAACTCGTGCTTCTCCACATGAAAGCCTTCTGGAGCGGTCAAGGTAAAGAAATCGTTCGGTATCTGCGGGTTCAGCTCGATGGTGATCAGGGAGGTAGTCGCTTGGACCACCCCATTGTGCCGCTGGGTGACCAGTTTCGGCACACACAGGCCAAGGGCTTGATCGCAGTGCTCCTGGTCG
>JANLPS010000251.1:0-16437 GCA_031367385.1 Archangium sp.
TGGCCGCCTTGTCGACCGGGTCGCGGCGGTACTCGATCCAGCTGATCATTTCGTCGGCTTCCCAGGTGTAGGGCTCGCCGTTGAGCGTGATGCGCCCCTCGGCGACCGCGCGGGTCGCCTGCAGCAACGGCACCACTTTCAGGTCTCTCACCAATGCCTCGAAGCGCCCCTGCCGCTGGGGGTTGACGAACCGCGAGACATGCCGCGCCGCGTACGCCATGTGAAACCAGCTCGGGCGAAACGCAACGCCATCGAGCAGCACCCGCTTGGCCATCAACCCGACCAGCTGTGACATCTCGCGCGCGAGGCCCAAACCCGGCACCTCTTGCCCCGGCAGCTGTGGGCGCACCGAGCTGAACTTCGCGCGCGGGTTGCGCAGCGACATCCAGTTGATGAACAGAAACGTGCCCTCGCCCACCTTGCGCCGCTCGACCTCGAGCTCGACCAGGGTCACCGGCTGCCCATTGAGTGAATCACGCCCCTGAAGCCTGAGGCGATCGGCCTGGCCCACCCGGTCGATGGTCACCTTGAGCTGCTCGAACCCGAGCCGGCGCAGCAGGCCCAAGAACTTGAATTGCTCGAGGGCGTACTCGATGCCCTCGGCCGAATAAAACCCGAGCACTTTCGGGGGCCCCTCGCGGTGCATGCCCAGCGCCTCGGCCACGTCGGCGTCGGTCACCATCGGCGTTGAGCCGAGCGATTCGGTGCGCAGCTTTCGCGAGATGCCCAACATGCGCGCGGCCAACGGGTCGTAGTCGGTGGGAATCTGGTCGTCGGTGTGCAGCGCCAACGCGAGGCCGGTGCCGGCGAGAATCTTCCACGCGTGCGCCGAGTAGCCCCCTGAGGGCAACCAGACCTGCGGCAGCGAGCCCAGCCGGTCGACGACCTTCAAGTCGCGCGCTCGCACGCCGTTGAGGGTGAGCTTGAGTGTGCCGAGCCGGTCGCCCGCCAGCACATCGCCTCCGGCCAGCACGAAGACCAGCTCGACCTCGGGCATGCGTGAGAGCAAGCGGTCGACCGCGACCAGGTAGGCCTCGTCTTCGGTACCCGCCGCGAGCACGGTCTCATCGACGCCGGGCAGCTCGCCCCAGGTCACTCCCGAAATCGACCCCAGCCACACTGAGGGGTCGCGGCCCAGGCACTCCGCGGTGCCATCGGGCGGGTGGCAATCGAAGTCGAGCACCGCGACCCGGCCCGCGAAGCCCTCGGCTCGAAGTGTCGCGATGGCGACCGCCACGTCGTTCACCGGGCAGAACCCCGCGCCCCGGTTCGGCGCGGCGTGGTGAAACCCACCGAGCAGATTCAACGCCGGCGCCCCGGTCTTCACCGTCGAGCGGGCCGCCTCGAGCGTGCCTCCGCAGGCCAGCCGCATCGTGCGCATGAGCTCGTCGACGTACACGTCGGTCGGGTCGACCGCGAAGATGTGCGCCATGGTCTCGGGCCGCAGCAACGACTCGAGGTACGCAGGTGTGTGCACGCGGCCCAACGCCTCGTAGCTGATGGGCTGGGGGGTGATGACCCGGTGCGTCGGCACCGCTTGGGCGCGCAGCAGATAATGCAGCGCATCATCGGCCCGCCGGGTCTCCATTGGAGCCGCGGCGGCATCGGCGCCGGAGAGCGGGAGCCGGTACGCCTCATCGTGAAAGACGTGAATGCGGTGACGTCGACCGCGCACCAGCAGGGCCCGGAGGGGGTTCATGCCGGCCGAATCACTTCAGATATCGATGTGAACCACGGTGCTGGGGGGGGCTTCACCGTCTGAGTGGCGATCGTCAGACTCGCGCTCTCGACGCTCATCGTGCTGCGGTATTTCGAGCTGGGGGCGCTGGCGCTCTTGTCGCTGGCGCTCTTGCTCGCGGCGCTTCAACTCCTGAATGATGAACGCGTCGAGCATGGGTCAACTCCGAGCAAACAGAGCGCAATCTTAACCAGGCCGGCCCGCACGGCAATGTCGGCAGAAGTAAATGCCGCAACCCACGAGAATCGTTCACCTACTTTTGCGATTCGATTCGGCGTTTGAAATTTTCGAGCAGCTTGGGGAGCTGGGTATCGACGAGCGCGTTGACGATCGTCTTCGGCACCAGTGCCCCGACGGCGACCTCGATTGAATAGGTGGCCTTGGTCTGGTTCTCGCCTGACTTCTCGAGCACCCAGCCGCCCTTGTTGTCTTTCATGAATTCGCCGTCGATGAACGTCCAGCTGACCTTGGTCGGGCCCTCTTCTTTCATGTGAACGGTGTACTTGATGACCTTCACGACCTCGGCCTCGTACTGCACGTCGACCTCATTGCCGCGGCGGTTCGAGGTTCGAATCTTGCGCACTTCGGGCAAAAACTCAGGGTAGCGCTCGTAGTCTGAGATGACTGCGAAGCACTTCTCGATCGGGGCATTGAAGACGATGGTTCGTTGGGCGCCAGGCATCGGTGTGTGAGCTCCTTGAAAGCGTTCTTCTACATGGGCTTCTTGTCGAAGCGGTGGGTCGCGGTCACATGACGAATGGTGCCGGTCTTCGAGCGCATGATGACACTGTGCGTCTCGCAACCGTGGCTGAAGAAGCGAACGCCGCGAAGAAAATCGCCCGAAGTGACACCGGTGGCGGCGAACATCACGTCGCCCGCGGCGAGCTCTTCGGCGGTGTAAATGCGGTTGGGGTCTTTGATGCCCATCTTCGAGGCCCGGGCGCGCTCGTCATCGTTGCGCCACTTGAGCCGGCCCTGCATGTCGCCGTCGCATGAGCGAATCGCGGCGGCGGTGATGACGCCCTCGGGGGCTCCGCCGGTGCCCATCAGCACATCGACGCCGCTGGTCTCGAAGCAGGTCGACACGCCGCCGGCCACGTCGCCGTCTTCAATCAAGCGAACCCGGGCGCCGGCCATGCGCACCTCTTTGATGAGCTCGAGGTGCCGGTCGCGGTCGAGAATGCAGACGGTGAGCTCGGAGACGGTGCGAGCCAAGGCCTTGGCCACGGCCTGGAGGTTCTGAGTCGGCGTCTTGGTGAGGTCGATGCAGCCACGGGCGCGAGGGCCGACGGCGATCTTCTCCATGTAGGTATCGGGCGCGTTGAGCAGGCCGCCGCGGTTCGCGAAGGCCACGACGGAGATGGCTCCGGGTCGGCCGTAGGCGCAGAGGTTCGTGCCTTCGAGCGGGTCGAGGGCGATGTCGACGGCGGGGTTGGTGCCGTTGTTTCGACCGACGCGCTCGCCGATGTAGAGCATCGGGGCCTCGTCGCGTTCGCCTTCGCCGATGACGACGGTGCCGTCGATGCTCAGCGAGTCGAAGGCCTTGCGCATGGCGTCGACCGCCGCCTGGTCAGCCTCGTCTTTCTTGCCCGTGCCCATCAGCCGGGCAGAGGCAATCGCGGCCATCTCGGTGACACGTACGACTTCCAACGCGAGGTTTCGATCCATGCTTTCAGCTCCCGGTGAGGAGTCGTACCACTGCCTCGGGCAATCGAACCGGTTTTCCGCGCTCGCCGACGCAGGCGTGAATGGTGTGACCGGTCGCGAGGAGCACCCCGTCGGCTTCGCGGCGCGCTTCGTACGCAAATGTGAGAGACGCGCGGCGCAGCTCATCGACCCAGGTCTTGATCACCACCACGTCGTCGAACTTCGCGGAGACCCGGTAATCGCAGCTGGCGTGAACGACGGGCAGGCCGAAGCCGGTTTTCTCCATCTCGAGGTAGGTGCCGCCGCACGAGCGAAAATATTCGGTGCGCCCCGCTTCGAAATACCTGAAGTAATTCGCGTAATAGACGACGCCCATTTGATCGGTGTCGCCGTAGATGACTCGGAGCTTGGTTTCGAAGGCGCGCGGCGACATTCTTTTGAAGCGACCGTATCGCAAAGCATGCGAGATTCGCGCGCTCATGAATCGACTCGTGCTCGCGACGTTGGCGCTCTCTGCAGTCTCGGCTCAGGCCAAACCCCCGCGGCTGACCGTGATGATCACCGTCGATGCGTTCGGCAGCGACGTGTTTCAGAAGAACCGCTCGCACTTCAAGGCCGGGCTCTTGCGCATGATGAACGAAGGCGCGCTGGTACCGGTGGTTCGCTACGAGCAAGCCGAGTGCGTCACCTCGGCCGGTCACTCGACCCTGGCGACCGGGGCCAACCCGGCGCGTCACGGCATCGTCGGCAACCGGGTGCTCAACCGCGCGACCGGTAAGCTCGAAGCGGTGTTCGCCGACCCGGGGCACCCTGCGTTGGAGGCTCCGCTGGGGCCCGATGACGTGTCACCGGTCGCGCTGTTGGCCGAGACCTTGAGCGACCGGCTGCGGGCCTCGACCGCGCTCAAGGGCAAGTCGGTCTCGATTTCGGGCAAGGCGCGTTCGGCGATCGCGATGGCGGGCCGCTTGGGCGACGCGTGGTGGTTTCACGAGCAGCTCGGCAAGTTCGTGACCGGCACCTGGTACCGCAAAGAGACGCCGACCTGGGTGAAGGCCTTCAACGACAAGAAGTTGCCTGACACCTACTTCGCCAAGAAGTGGGAGCTGGTGCTCTCGCCCAAAGAATACCTGGGCGAAGACGACCGCCCGTTCGAGAGCGATTGGTACGGCATGGGTCGCACCTTTCCCCATTCATTGACTGGGGGTTTGCCGGCGGCGGGGCCGCAGTCGTACTCGGCGCTGGCCTGCTCCCCGTTCATGGACGACGTGGAGGTCGAGTTCGCCAAGGCCGCCATCGACGCCGAGGGGTTGGGCAAAGACGACGTGCCCGACCTGTTGTCGGTGTCGTTCGCGCCGGTTGATCGCACGTACCATCTGTACGGGCCCAACTCGTGGGAGATGCAGGACCACCTGATGCGGCTCGACAAGTCGATCGGCGACTTGATCGCGGCGGCAGAGCGCGCGGCGGGAGGCCGGCAGAACCTGGTCGTGGTGCTCTCGGCCGACCACGGCGGCGCGGCGATACCCGAGGAGTGGGCGGCGATCGGGTTGGACGGGATGCGCGTCGCTCCGACGAATTTGCTCAAGGTGGTCGAGGACGAGCTCAACGCGAAGTTCGCTTTGAAGAGCTCGGTGCTGGCGATCGAAGAGACCGATCTGTACCTCGATTGGAAGGCCATCGCCGACAAGAAGCTCGACCTGCTGGCGGTGCGTCGCGCGGCCGCGGCGGTGCTGATGAAGCAGAGTGAAGTGGCGTTGGCGATCTCGCGCGATGACTTCGGGTCGCCTGACCCGACCGGGCTCATCAAAGCGTTTCAGAATGGGTTCAACGCTGAGCGCTCGGGTGACGTGCTGATGGTGCTCAAGCCGTTTCGGGTGCTCGAGTCGGAGCCGCGGGGCACCTCGCATGGCACTCCGTATTCGTACGACGCCGAGGTGCCGTTTCTGGCCTGGGGCCGGGGGGTGAAGCCTGGGGTGTACCCGGTGAAGGCGAAGGTCATCGACGTGGCTCCGACGGTGGCGGCGTTGATGGAGCTGGGCAACCCCGCGCTGTGTGAAGGTCACCCGTTGAGTGACGCGTTGGCCCTGCCGAAGTGAAGCCGTTGGTGACGCTGGTCGACGACGCGCTGCCGCCTGCGAGCTTCGCGGCGGTGCTGAAGGCGGTTCGCGGCCTGGGCAGTGAGCGGCTTCGCAGCAGTTACCAGACGACGTTCTGGTTCGGCTTCGAAGCGGCGGCGTCGAACGTGATTGAAGACGCGGTGACACGGCTGCGACGTCACGTGCCTGAAGGCCGGTACGCGGGCGTCGAGTGGTGGCTCTCGCGAATGAGAACCTCGAGGGTGAAGGTCGATTTTCACCGCGACCGAGACAATGCGCTCGCCGCCAAGACGGGCCGTGAGGTGCACCCTGCGTGGTCGACGCTGCTCTATTTGAACCGGTGCCGAGGGGGGTTGCTGGCGGTGACGAAAGACGCTCCCAACGAGGAGAATCGGGCGTTCGCGCCTGACCGGCACGACTTCGATTTGGTCGAGCCCGCGCCGAACCGATTTTGTGCCTTCGACGGGCGGCTGACGCACGGCGTACTCGACGCGAACAACCACATACCTGGAGCGCGGTTACCGCGCGAACCGCGGCTGCGCCTGGCAGTGGCGATCAACTTCTGGAAAAAAAGGCCGATGGAGGTGCCCACGTTTTCGCAAACGAGGCACTACCGGTCACTGGGCAATAAAGGGGACAGGCTGGTTTAGTTTTTTTTAAACCAGCCTGTCCCCTTTTATTGCGCGTGGCCGACGAGCGACGTGCCGGCGTAGCTCGAATACCCACGGAGCATCACGTACCAGTCGCCGGCCGCGGGTGCTGACACCGAGCAGAAGTCGGTGTTGCCCGTTCTGACGGAGTGGCATTGATACGAGGTGGCCGTGGGGTGGCCGCCCAGCTTGACGTAGAGGTCGGCGTCACCGGTGCCGCCGGAGATCGTGAAGCGCACCAAGCTCTTGCCCGCCGGCACGTGCATCAAGAAGTACGACGTTGAGCCCGACGCCCCGCCGAGCCCCGTCGCGGGCACGTCGTTGACGAGGACCGTGTCAGTGCCCACCCCGCCATCGGAGGCCTGCCCAGCATCGGCGGTGCCTGCGTCGACCGTTCCAGCATCCACCGGCCCGGCGTCGACCGGCCCGGCGTCGACCTGGCCCGCGTCAACCGTGCCCGCGTCGACCTGGCCCGCGTCAATCGAGCCCGCGTCAGAGGCGCCGGCGTCTTGTGCCACGCCGCCGGTGCACACGCTCGAGACGCACGCCTGCTGCGCGCCGCAGACCGCGCACACGGCGCCGCCCGTACCGCACGCATCAACCGAGGTGCCGGGCACGCAAAACCCAGCCGCGGTGAGACACCCGGCCGAGCACGTCGTGTTGGTCACGGTGATTTGCACTGGAGCCGACGGCACCGCGTTGGCGATGACTCGCAGCTCGTACACGCCGCCGCCAAGGCCCTGAGGCACGGCGACGTTCGTGCTCACGATGGCTTCTCCGGTGGCGACGCCCATGGTCGAGTGCCCGAAGGTACGTGCGTAGGTGACGGCGCCGTTGCCGACGTTGGTGAGTTGAACCAACGGGTAGTTCGTCGCGGTCTCCGCGTCATCGCCGTACATCACGGTCTGCGAGAGCCCGTTGAACCGCTTGCCCTTGAGGGTCATCGTGGTGCCCGCAGTGACGGCGCTCAGCGCCTCGGTGATCACCGGAGCGGCGATCGACGGCGTCACCGCGGACCGAAAGGCGATCTGCCCGCTGCCCTGCACGTAGGCGGTCTCGCCGCTTGGCAGCAGCATGAGCCGGCCTTCGAACGGCGGCTGCGCGACGTTGCCCGGAGGCGTGGTGAGCGTGAAGGTCATCGTCTTCGGGTCGAGGTCATAGAACCCGGTGGGGCCGCCCCACCCTGACGACCCGGCCGACGAACCGGTGATGAGCAGGTGGCCGTTGGGCAACAACACGCCCGGAGTGTCTTTGGCGATCACCTGCCCCTGCGCGTCGTGGGGCATGTCGGGGCCGAGGCTCCAGGTGCCGCCAGGCGCCGTGGTCCCCGGTGTCCACACCGCGGTGTGGCCGGTGGCGCCGATGAAGATGGTGCGCCCGTCGGGCAGCAAGAACGCGGGGCCGATCTCCTGCGATGAAGTCTCGGCGATATCAACGGGCAGTGAGCCGGCTTCGCTCCAGCCCTTGCCAGCGACCCACAGCTCCGACTTCTTCAAGCGGCTGCAGTCGATGGTCAGCACCGAGCCGTTGGGCAACAACACCCAGGTCTCTTCGTCGCTGGCGGTGAGCTTGGTGCCGGCGTCAGACCAGGCATTGGTCTTGGGGTCCCACACGGCGGTGCGCTTATCGGCCAGGGAGCCGAGCAGAAACCTGCCGTCGGCCAACAGCACGCCAGCGGCGTCGCCGATTTCTGCCCAGCCGGGCGTGGGCATCGATGACCAGGTGTTGGTCACTGGGTTGTAGATCTCGGCCGTGTTGTCTTCGGTCTGCTGTGAGCCGCCGGTGTATTCGCCGCCGAGAATCGCGACCCGGCCATCGGCCAGCACCGCCGAGGCGTAGTACAGCCGGCCTTTCGACATCGGCGCCGCCTCGACCCACGAGCCATGCAGATACGAGCCCGTGGTATCGGGCGTCAGCAGGTGCCACTTGGGCAGATTCTCTTCTTGAACCATCAACCGGCCGTCGGTGAGCAAGAACATCGTGCTCCCGTTGAAGGGGATGTTGATTGTCGTCCAATCACCGGAGACGCCTTCGGGGCCTCGGAGCTTCGGGGTCTGAGACGAAAGGGGCGTACCGTGCCGCTTCGAGGTCGCCAACGTCGACTCGAATGACTCGCCTGCCGAAGGTGCCGGGCCGGTGGTGGGCCCGCAGGAAACGATCAACGCTGCAAGTGCGGCTCTCACGAAGAACAGGCGCATCGGGTGGTCCTTGTCTGTGCAGCCCTCGCTTCGGGCGTGCGCCTTATGCCAGGGCCCGCCCCGTGTGGGTAGATGTGGGGTCGTTTTCGTTACGAGCGTTGAACGAAATCGCCCGAGCGCGTTATGACTGCCGGCCATGCTTTCGCGCGTAACCCTCTCGATTGCTGTGCTTCTGGCCATGACGGCCGGGGCCGCGGCACCCAAAAAGGTGCACGCGAAGGCCATTGCGGCGTCGGTGCGAGAGGTGTTCAGCGCTCCGTCGTTGGCGGGGTTGGCACCGCAGCCCGCGGCGCCCGAAGCGACGGCGAGCACTGACCCGTTTCAGGTGGTGCACGAGACGGCGTTGAACCTCACCGTGGCCCATGCCTTCACCCGCGACGCCGCCCGCGAACGGGTCGCCCAGCTGCTCCGCTATTGGGACGAACGCTTCGGCGTGAAGAGCGAATGGCACGGGTTTCGGGTCTTCTTGACCGGCAAAGTGCTGGGCATCGCCATTCGCGCCCTCTTCGAAGTCGATGACGCGAACGTGGTGGCGATGGCCGAAGACCCGGGCACCGTTTTCTCGGGCGCCGCGCGCCGCTACGTCGATGCGAAGCTGCGCAAGTATTTGAACCCGAATTACCAAGAGCCGTGATCGCTTGGAGTCGTAAAGTCAACGACTTTGACGCACATCACCTCACCCTGACGTCGCTGGCGGGCGCTGATCTGAAATCGCTCCCGAGGCGGTAAATCGGCCTCAAAAAACTCTGCCTTTACAGGCGGTTCGGTCTGATCAGAATGCGCGGCGGCATGTCTGAAGTTCCTCGCATCGCGCCAGTGCTCGCACCTTCGCCCACTCCTGACTCGCGTACGTTGACGCGTTTTCACGAGCGGTTGTTGGCCGAAGAGCTGACCACCCGTCTTGGCGACAGCTCAACACGCGTGGTGCGTGCGCTCTCTGACGCGCGAGTCGACTTGAACCCGCACCAGCTCGAGGCGGCGGTCTTCGCCATCGACGCGCTGACCCGGGGCGGCTGCGTGCTGGCCGATGAGGTCGGGCTCGGCAAGACCATCGAAGCGGGCATCGTGATCGCCCAGCTGGTGGCCGAGGGCAAGAACCGCATTCTGGTGTTGGCGCCGGCGACGCTGCGCTCGCAGTGGCAGGCAGAGCTCAAAGAGAAGTTCGACCTCGAGTCGATGATCGTCGACGGCCGCACCGTGCGAGCGACGGGCAACGTGTTCGATCAGCCCTGCCCCGTCATCATCGCCTCGCACCCCTTCGCCGCGTTTCGGCCCGAGCTGCTGGGCCAGATCACGTGGGACCTGGTGGTCATCGACGAGGCGCACCGGCTGCGCAACGCGCACAAGCCGACCAACAAGATGGGCAAGGCGCTGCGGGCGGGCCTGAAGAGCTCGCCGAAGCTGTTGCTCACTGCGACTCCGCTGCAGAACAGCTTGTCTGAGCTGTTCGGGCTGCTCTCGCTGCTCGACGAGCAGATTCTCGGGCCCGAAGAGGCGTTTCGCGCGCACTACCCGGTCGACCCCGATCACGGCGGGTTGCCGGAGGCCGCTTCGAAAGAGCTGCGCGCCCGACTGGCGCCGGTGGTTCAGCGCACGCTGCGACGTCAGGTCAAAGAATACGTGCGGTACACGAATCGCCGCTCGGTGGTCGAAGACTTCACGCCGTCGGCCGAAGAGCAGTCGATCTACGAAGACGTGAGCGAGTATCTGCGGCGCAACGAGTGCTCGGCGATCGAGCCCGGCAAGCGCACGCTGCTCACGTTGGTGTACCGAAAGCTGCTGGCGTCATCGACGTTCGCGATCGCACCCACGCTGCGGCGGTTGGCCGAATCGCTCGAGAACAAGCTCAAGTTCGCCAAAGCGGGCCAGGCGGCGACGGGCCTGCTGTTCGAGCCTGACGAGACCAAGCAGTACTCCGAAGAGGCCGAAGACTGGGCCGATGAAGAGGCCAAGCCCCGCGGCAACGTGCTCGCCAACATGGAGCGCGAGGTCTGGGAGCTCAAGGGCTTCGCCGACCGCGCCGAGAAGATTCGAATCAACGCCAAGGGCGAGGCGCTCAAGCGGGCGCTCGACCGGGTGTTCACCGTCGCCCGCGCGCACCAGTGGCCTGAGAAGGCGGTCATCTTCACCGAGAGCAAGCGCACCCTCGAGTACCTCTACGACCTGCTCGGCCGTTACGGGTTCGAGGGCAAGATCGCGAAGCTCACCGGCGACGCGGGCAGCCCCGAAGCGCGCAAGGCGTTGATCGACGAGTTTCGCGACAAGGCGCAGATTCTGCTGTCGACCGAGGCGGGCGCCGAGGGGCTGAACCTGCAGTTCTGCAACCTGGTGGTGAACTTCGACCTGCCGTGGAACCCGCAGCGCGTCGAGCAGCGAATCGGCCGGTGCCACCGCTACGGGCAGCAGCGCGACGTGGTGGTGCTCAACTTCTTGAACCGCTCGAACGCGGCCGATGCGCGGTTGTACGAGCTGCTCGAGAAGAAGCTCAACCTGTTCGACGGCGTGTTCGGCGCGTCAGACGAAATTCTCGGAGCGCTGGAGAACGGCGTCGACTTCGAGAAGCGCGTGCTCGAGATCTACCAGTCGTGCCGAATGCCCAGCGAGATCAACGCGGCCTTCGATGCGCTGCGAAAAGATCTCGAGACCCGAATCGATCAGAAGATGACCGAAGCCCGCTCGACGTTGATCGAGCGCTTCGACGGCGATGTGCGCAAGCGGTTGCGGGTCGCGGGCGAGTCGGCGCAAGCGGCGCTGACCAAGCGAAAACAGAGCGAGAAGTCGTTCACAGGCTCAGTGTTGGGCTCGGCGGGCAACGGGCGGCGGCAGTTGGCGCTGGCGGCGAAAGAGGTTCGCGCCCGGGCGGGTGATGCGGTCAGTTACCTGGCCCTCGACGGCGCGACGATGCCGGGCAAGCTCGAGCACCTGCAAGGCCGCGAGGGCTGGTGGTTCGTCTACAAGTTCGAAATTTCAGGGCTCAAGCCAGAAGAGCGGCTGGTGCACCTGGTGATGGTCAAGCATGGCGAGGGCTTTCGGGTGTTGCCGGTGGCTGACGGCGAATTGTTCACCCGGGTGACTGCGCGCGAAGAGACGGTGCGAAAACCGGCCACGGTGTCGGTGTCGCTGCAGCACGAGGCGGCGTTGATCGCGGCCCGTGATGAGATCGTTCGAGTGGCGGAGCGAAAGAACGCGCTCGAGCTCGACGCGTCGAAAGATCGGGCCGACCGGTTCGGTGAAGACACGTTGTTCACTCCGCGGCAGCACGTCGAGCGGGCTCGAGGCGATTGGGAGCAGGCGCGCCTGGCGGTGCTCGGGGTTGAAGAGCCTTCGGAGCGGATCAAGGCTCGCGCGAACGCGGAGCGGCTCGAGCGGGAGTACCGAAGGAAGTTGCAGCAGCTGCGACAGGCCGAAGATCAACGGTATGCCGACAAAGACCGAATGTTGGCTGCGCTGAGCCTCAAGGCCAAGGTGACGACGAATCGATCACTGGTCGCCTCGGCGTACTTCTGGGTGACGTAGGGCCGCGCTCAAGGCACCGCTGCGGTTTCGTCGCAGCGACACACGAAGTCCAATCTCGTCTTCGCTTTCCTCGTGTCGGCGTACGTCACGTTCCCGCCGTCCCCAGGGTCTTCCGAATGGGTTCTCGTGTGAATCGCGCGCCCACGGAGGTGCGCCTCGACGACCAACGTCGTGCCGTCGAGCAACAGCACTTCCCCTTCGTCGTCTTCCTCCCATGAATCCGACCCGCTCAGACCGCAGTCGGCATGCTCGAGGTGCAACGTCACGGCGAATACCTGCAAGCTCCCCAGCGGGTGTTGTCGGTAGCCTTTGCGACGCAGCACGACTGCCGGTGGCGAGCGAGTGCTGCTGGCTGTCTGGTATTGACGTGGCCACCCGGTGAGCAAGCTGAAGGCGCGATCTTTCATGTCAAACGGGTGGTCGACTCGTTGCTCGGCCCCCACGAACACCACGCCGAGTTGGGCGCCTAAGCGCGCCTAAGCGCGAATCAAACCAACACTCCCACGGCGCATCGCCCCCGTCGCGACCGACGCGAAAGCCGTCATCGGTTTCAAGCAAGAAGCTGCTGCCTTGGCAGGCATCGAGAGGGGCCGGGGCTACCTGCAACGCGGTAATGCCCCCATCTCTCACCGCGACAATGGTTTTGTGCCTGAGCTGGCGAAGTTCACCTTCAAGACCGTCTGTTTGAAAATCCTCGACCCAGGTAGCGCCTGGCTGAAGCGGGGCGCGCAAGCACGTGCTTGGCTCAACTGACAAGAGGGTGAGGACAAAGAGCCCAATCATAGAGTTTTGGATACGCCCGACAAACCTGCCGAAGTGACGCTATCGACGGGCCAGCAGCTGCGGCAGGTCGAGCCGAAGACCAGCGAAGGCGCCGCCGAAGTTGCCCCAATTGTAGATCTCTCTCTTGGTGACCTCAGCGCCGCCGCCGACCAGCCGCAGCCGCAAGAAGAAGTCAGCCCCGGGGATGAGCGGCACTCCAAGCGTGAGCGCCACGTCGTGAATGCCGCCGACCAGCCCAACCCCGAAGGTGTTGAAGAAGTCGACGTCGGCCATCGCATAGAGCACTCCGGCGTCGTAGCGCAGGCGGGCCTTGAGGGCGCCGACCACGCCGATGTCGCGCTCGACGTTGAAGACCGCCGGGCTGGCGTCGACGGTCTTGAACTCGACCGACGCGTTGCGAATCTGCACGGAGGCCCCGACGCCCAGCGTGAAGCGCGAGGTGTTGACCAAGCTGAAGAGGTAACTGACACGGTAGCCATCGAAGAGGTAGCGGTGGTCGACCACCGACCCTTGGGCGAAGGTGGTGGTTTGAAAGACGATGTCGCGGGGCAGCGTCACGCGGGTCGTTACGTCGAGCGGCGCCCACAGGGCAATCACCGTGTGACGGCCCATCTTCGCCTCGACCGAGAGCCGCTGGGCGATGAAGAGGTTGCGCTGCTGCCCCACGTCTTTGGCGAAATACCGGGTACCGTTGGCGCCGTACCGGCCCTCGTTTTGAAAGAAGTAGAGCGCGCCTATTTCGTAGTCGGCAGTCAGTGAGTCGAAGAGCCGCCTGGGCGCATCGGGCTGTTCAACGGCCGACTGGCTCAAGACACACGCGGCGACGAAGGCAGAGAGCATGGGCGCCTGTAATCAGGCGCCGACGAAGAAGCGAGGCCAACTTGCGCCCGCGCAGCCAAAACCTCCGTCTGCGCGGGCGCGCTGTGAGGCTACGAGGGGCCGGGCGCGGGTTCTGGCTCAATCACCGGGTCGGGGCTTCGCTTATTCGTTCGCGAGAGCAGCGATGGCACGTGTTCGTCGACGTCTTTTTTGAAGATGCGTGCGCCCTCGGCCCACAGGTCTTCGTGGGCCATGAGCACCAGCGTCCACACGCGGGACTGGTCGTCGAGCGCTGCGGTCAGGGCGTCATTCGAACGTTCACGCGCCCCGGCAGGCTTCAGCATCGCCAATAACCGATTGGCGCGGTCGACCATTGCATCGATGGAGGCCGCGCCGAGCATGAGTCGGCGCCTGGCTTCGGGTACCCGATGGCAGAGTTCAGCGATGTCGAGCACGTCGCGGGCGGCGTCGAACGGACCCTTGCCTGCGTAAATGCGTTCGACTTCGGCGGTTGGCACGATGCCGACCTTGCCCCAGAGGGTCAGGTTCGCCATCAGCAGGTCGCGATCGCCGAAGACCTCGCCGGTGAGCTCGCGAACGCCTGACACGGGGAGACGCGCACGGTCGACCTCGGTGGTCGTCTCGACGAGCGCCTTCAGGTACCGACGGAGCTTTGTGCCCGCCCACGCGTACCCTTTGGTGACGAGCTTCAGCTGCGGAGCGTGCTTCTCGACGGCAGTGATGCCGAGGTTGGCGTTGTAGAGCACCAACTCGAGGTCACTGCTGAACTCCTTCAGCTCAGCGGGTTTTAAGGACAACGCATCAGGTCGAACTTCGTCGTACGCCGACTTCATTGGAGCCTCCTGCGGTTTGGGTTCGTGCTGCCCCCCTTTCACGCGAGGTCGCAGAAGGTATTCACGGGTGGTCGCACATTTATTTTCGATTTCTGAAGTGCCCGAAATGGCTGGTGTTTGCCGAGCAGCGGGACTGATTCAGTGATCTGAATCGACAAAAATGGCGGCCTGAGACTGCCGCAGTCTCCTGACAAGCAAAAAAGCGCGAAACCGAGACTTCGCCAGTCTCCCAGAAGGGGCTGCAGCGCTCGGAGGAGACTGAGTCAGTGATGGCGCTCGTTCAAGAGGGGTTCCAGGAGACTGCCCAAGTGATCTGGCGCCCCTGTGGCCTCGGTGAGCGGGTTGTTCAACGGCGCCCCAACGTGTCTCTCTCGCTGTGACACCGTGAGGCGATGACGCCCTCAACTCAGAGGGAGAACCCAGTGGCGCGCTGTTTGCTCATCGCGCTGACACACCCCCTGGAGGCTCCAATGAAATGGATGATCGTACCCCTTGTCGTCGCTGCATCGACCGCTCTCGCGGACAACCAACCCGTCGTGGAGCACAGCACGCGCACCTTCTACAATGACGCTGAACGCGGTGCGTGGAGGCCCGCGCCGTTGCCGACGAGCGACGCGCTCGCGACCATCGACACTGAAAAAGAATACGACGTCTCGATGCGTCGATTCTATTTGATGCCCGTCATCGGAGGCGAAATCACCACCCTCGGCGGCACCTTTCAGCGCAACTCCGACGGGAGCGTCAGCGCGCAGACCGCTGCGAGCGGCGTGTATGGCGCTCCGTCGTTCGGAGCGTTGCTCGGGTGGAGGCTCGGCGGGTTCAATGTCGGCGCTCGCTACCAGGGCTCGGTGTACGGCGACACGAGGCTCGACCGCCTCATGCTCAACAAGGTCTACGGCGAAATCGGCTTCAACGCCCGGCGCGGGCGCGCCATCTTCAACGGGTACCTCGATGCGGGCTGGGCCTTCGCGAGCAGCTCGGGGCAACCTCTGCGCAACGGCATCGGCGGCAAAGCTGGCGTCGCCGTCGACTTTCTCGCCACCCGCTACTTGAGCTTCGGCCCGGGCCTCGAGTTCGACGTTCAGGGGTACGCCACCGACAACAGCCCGACCTGGGTCGCGGTCTACGGCGGTTCAGCGTTTCTGCGCATTGGCGTGCAGCTCTAAACGCGCGGGCTGTCGAGAAAGACAGTCGGGCGTTCTGCGCCCGTGCCGTCCCACTCCACCGTGAAGTCGCGGGCTCGAAGGACTTTGACGATCTGGGTTCCCACGCGACGCATGTCCTTCTCAGCTCCCGATGGCGCACCCCAGAACGCCAAGCTCAGCCTCCCGACCGCCTTCGCGCGGTCGAGGTCTTGGCGCGTGTAGAAACAAAACCCCGTGAGGCCTTGTGATGCCCCACCTTCGTCGTGAAACGCCTGCGAGCAATCGGCGAAGCCATCGTCTTGCGTGACGCCCACATCGTGGAGCGCGATGAGGCCCCCTGCGCGCAGCGCTTCGAAGGCGGCATCGAGCCGCTTTTTTGCAGCACGCCACCGAGCGGCGCTCAACCTGACATTCTCTGGTGCTGGAGCACGCGGAGGCGGTGATGCTTGACCGGTCAGCCGCGCAAGCAGCTGCTTCACCTTGGGCAGTCGAGCGTTCAAGATGACGTGGTTGCCCTGCGCGTCGTGCACGTCTGGCTTGGCTCCCGCGGAGAGCAAGGTCTCAATGGGGCCGAGCGACGATGAGAACTCGGCGGCCAGGTAGAGCGGCGTTCGCCGGCGTTCATCTGACGCTAGCTCGAGGAGCGCTCCGGCTTGGATGAGCAACTGCATGACCTCGCTGATGGCTGCTGGCGACCCTCCGTCAGTGCCCATCGCCGCGCACTGGAGTGGCGTGAAGTTGTATTCGTTGACCGCATTGACGGCCGCATTGTGAGCGAGGCAGGCGCGCACCGCCGCGATGTCTGCGGCCCGAGCAGCGTCGTGAAGATCGTTCGTGGGCTTCTTTCGAGGCGCAGGTTTTCGACCGGCCATCAGGCAGCCTCGTGCGTTTCGTCAGACATGAAGCAGAGCGTATGACGCAGTGTTGGTGACTGCACTCCTACGCGAAGAGGGTGCGCTCAGCCCATGGTTCGACAGGCTCACCATGAGAG
>JANLPS010000252.1:0-6191 GCA_031367385.1 Archangium sp.
CGCTGCGCGAGGCGCACATCGGTATTTGTATGGGCAAGACGGGCACCGAGGTGACCCGCGAAGCCGCCGACATGGTGCTCACCGATGACAACTTCGCGAGCATCGTGGCTGCGGTTCGCGAGGGGAGAGGCATCTTCGACAACATCCGTAAGGCGCTGGTGTACCTGTTGTCGGGCAACGCGGGTGAGCTGGCAGTGATGCTGACCGCGGCCGTGGTGGGCCTGCCGCTGCCGCTGCTCCCGCTGCACCTTTTGTGGGTCAACCTCGTGACCGACGGCTTGCCGGCCCTCGCGCTGGTGATGGACCCGCCCGATGAAGACGTGATGCGCCGCTCACCCCGACACCCAGATGCACCGATGCTCGGTCGCGCCGAGTGGACCACCATTCTGGTCACGGGCGCGTTGCAGGCGGCGGCCACGCTCGGGGTCTTCGTGTGGGCCCTGCGCGAGCGAAATCTCACCGAAGCTCGAAACCTGGCCTTCTCGGTCATCGTCTTCGGCGAGCTTTTTCGAGCTTTCGCGGCGAGGAGCCCGACAAAAACGTTCTGGGAAGTGGGCGCGCTGAGCAACCTGACCCTGCTCGGGGTCGTGGTGGTGTCGGTCATCGTTCAGCTTGGCATCCACCACTTCCCTGCGACGCAGGCGCTGTTCCAGATCGGCGACCTCTCCATGGCCGACTGCATCATCGGGCTGGCGGTAGGGCTGGTGCCAGTCACTGCCCTCGAGGTGTGGAAGTTGGTTCGCCGATCTTCTGCGTCACGAGAGACCGAATTGTTGCCCTCGCCACTTGGCGCCCGGCCTCGACCATCAACCGGTGAAAATAAGCCATGAGCGAGACACACGCCGAGCGGGGCACTGGCGATGCCCATCACGATGGTGACCACAAACCTGTCAGCGCTTTGGTGACAGACCCAGTGTGCGGCATGAAGGTTGCGCCCGGGCAGTCGAAGGGCGGGTCGTCTCGGTTCCAAGGCCGAGACTTCTTCTTCTGCAGCGAGAAGTGCAGCGAGAAATTCAAGGCGACGCCAGACAAGTACGTTGCAGCAGAGAACAAGCCACCTGTCCCCGACCCGGTCGCCGGTGTCGAATACACCTGCCCAATGCACCCACAGATTGTCAGGCAGGCGCCCGGCAGCTGCCCCATCTGCGGCATGGCGCTGGAGCCGCGCACGGTATCGCTCGACGAGCGCAACCCAGAGCTGGAGGGCATGACGCGCCGGTTCTGGGTGAGCGTGGCCTTCACGGCCCCGGTGTTCGCTCTGACGATGGCCGAGATGCTGCCAGGCCAGCCCATTCAGCATGCGCTTGGTGCGAAGCTCATTGTTTGGGTGCAGCTCGCACTTTCGACACCCGTGGTGCTCTGGGGTGGCTGGCCGTTCTTCAAGCGCGGGTGGGCCTCATTGGTGAACCGAAGTCTCAACATGTTCACCCTCGTCGCGCTGGGGGTCGGCGTCTCGTATGTCTACAGCCTCGTCGCGGCCGTGGCGCCGAACCTCTTCCCGCCAACGTTTCGGGGGCACGGCGGTCAGGTGGGCGTCTACTTCGAGGCCGCCGCCGTCATCACGGTGCTCGTGCTGCTCGGGCAGGTGCTGGAGCTTCGAGCACGAAGCAGTACCTCGAGTGCTCTCAAGGCACTGCTCGGCCTCTCGCCGAAGAGCGCTCGCGCGATTCGAGATGACGGCTCCGAAGAAGATGTGCCGCTCGAGCAGGTGAAACCCGGAGACCGGCTGCGGGTGAGGCCCGGCGAGAAGGTGCCAGTCGATGGCATGGTCCTCGACGGCACCAGCTCGATCGACGAGTCGATGGTCACGGGAGAATCAATCCCGGTTGAGAAGGCGCCCCAGAGCCGCGTGACCGGCGGCACTGTGAACCAGACTGGCGGCTTCACCATGCGCGCCGAGCGCGTCGGCCGCGACACCTTGCTCGCTCAAATCGTGCGCATGGTCAGCGAGGCCCAACGCAGCCGTGCGCCAATCCAGCGGCTCGCTGACGTCGTCGCCTCCTACTTCGTGCCTGGGGTCGTTCTCGCCGCCATCGTCACGTTTCTCGTCTGGGCGTTCGCGGGGCCCGATCCACGAATGGCACACGCCCTGGTGAATGCCGTAGCGGTGCTGATCATCGCCTGCCCGTGCGCGCTCGGCCTTGCGACTCCCATGTCGATTATGGTTGGTACCGGCCGAGGTGCGCTCGCCGGCGTTCTCATCAAGAACGCGGAGGCGCTCGAGGTCATGGAGCGCGTCGACACCCTGGTTGTCGACAAGACGGGTACGTTAACCGAGGGCAAACCACACCTCATCTCGGTGGTCCCCTCGCAGGGCATCTCAGACTCGGAGCTTCTGCGGCTCGGCGCCACCCTTGAGCGGGGCAGCGAACATCCACTCGCGGCAGCAATCGTTACCGGGGCCAAGGACCGCGGTGTTCAGCTCGCTGAGCTCAAAGAGTTTCGATCAATTTCGGGCAAGGGCGTCGTCGGCTCGATCGAAGGGCGCAAAGTGGCGCTCGGAAACCGGAGCCTGCTTGAGGAGCTGAAGCTCGAGCCGGGAGCTCTCGGCGGCCGAGCTGAGGAGCTGCGCCGCGAGGGTCAAACGGTCGTGTTCGTTTCAATCGACGGTGCATTGGCGGGTCTCCTCGGCGTCGCCGACCCAATCAAGGCCTCGACACCCGAAGCCATTCGCCTCCTCCATTCTGAAGGCATTCGCATCGTCATGCTGACGGGCGACAGTCGCACCACTGCCGAGGCAGTCGCGAAGCAGCTCGGAATCGACGAGGTCGAGGCGGAGGTGCTGCCTGAGCAGAAGCGCGAGGTGATCAATCGCCTGCAGTCGCAGGGTCGCACGGTCGCCATGGCCGGTGACGGGGTCAACGACGCCCCCGCGCTTGCGCAGGCGAATGTCGGAGTGGCCATGGGTACCGGTACCGACGTAGCGATGGAGAGCGCCGGCATCACGCTTGTGAAGGGCGACCTGCGGGGCATCGCGAAGGCTCGGCGGCTCTCGCGGGCCACGATGCGGAACATCCGCCAGAATCTCTTCTTCGCGTTCATCTACAACCTCGTCGGTGTTCCCATCGCGGCCGGTGTGCTCTACCCGGTGTTCGGGCTGCTCCTAAGCCCTATGATCGCCAGCGCCGCAATGAGCTTCAGCTCGGTCTCGGTCATCGCGAATGCCCTCCGCTTGCGCCGCATCGTGCTGTGACTGGAGGCCCGGTGGTCTTGTTGCGCACGAGCATGGTTTTCCCGCCCTACTCGCCGTACTTGACCGTGATGGCGCCCGCCTCGGGCACGGCGATGAAGGTCTGACCGCCCTTGGCATTCGCAGTGGCCCAGGTGATGGCCCACTCGCGCTTCACCGTGTCGAAGCTGGCCCGTTGCAAATATGCCCGGCTCACGTCGACCTTGTTCTTCTGCACGTGAGCTTTCGCCTGGGCCACCGCGTCGGTGAGCTCAATCGCTGGAGCGTCTCCGGCGGTTCGCGGCTTGGCGACTTTCGTGACCGGCGCAGGCACCTTCACCAGCTCATCGATGATGAAATAGCCGTCGAACACCACTTTCACACCCTGACCCACCACCGCCCGGCGCTGACCCGAGTAGATCGTGAAAACGATTCGCCGGTACTCGTCGAGGGCCGAGACGCCGTTGAGCCAGCCCTGCTTGGCGAGCACCTCGACGCGTTGCAGGCCGCCCTCTTCTTGCCACGTGCCTTCGAAGGTGCGCCCGCTCATACCGACCGGAAAAGACCGAAACGTGCCATCGGCTTTGAACACGAAGTACGAGGCGTTGTCGGTGAGGGTGAGGCTGCCATCGGCCTTCAGCACCTCAGCGGGCCCAATCGCAGGCGAGGCGGCTAAGACCAGCGCGAGAAAGTTCATCGCGCGAGGCTACTTCATGCCGGTACGGTCGCCACCACCAGGCCGATCGCGGCCTCGAGCTCTTCTTCGGTAAATGGCTTGGCCACGCGCTGCACGCCGCCCCCGAGCTGGCCGGGCAGCTCGGCATAGCCACTGGCGAGAATCACTCGCAGCGCGGGGCGCTCAGCCTGAGCAATGCCGATCAGCTCAGCGCCGGTCATGCCTGGCATCATGTGGTCGGTCACCAGCAGGCCGATCTGTGCGTCGCCGCGCAACAGCGCCAGTGCGGCTTCGGGTGACGACGCCTGAACGACGGTGTGCCCGAGGTCTTCGAGCATCGCCACGGTGTTCAGCAACACCAGGTTGTCGTCGTCGACCGCCAACACCCTCAGCGGCTCGACCCGGCCCGAGGCCACCGGGGGCAGCGCTGAGGCTGCGACGTCGACTGCATCAGAGGCGACCGGGAGCCACAGCATCGCCGAGGTGCCCTCGCCCCGCTTGCTCTTCAGCTCGAATCGCCCGCCCGACTGCGCCGCGACGCCATCGACCATCGACAGGCCGAGCCCGGTACCCTTGCCGACGCCCTTGGTGGTGAAGAAGGGCTCGAGCGCGCGCGCAAGCGTCGCCTCGTCCATGCCTTCTCCTTCATCACGCACCTCGAGTCGCACATAGGCACCCGGCGTCAGGCCACTGGGGTCTGACTTCTCGACTTGCTCGCGGTTCGCGACGACGACGATTTGCCCACCTCGCGGCATCGCGTCGCGCGCATTGACAGCGAGGTTGAGCAGCGCCAATTCGAGTTGGTTCGCGTCGGCCAGCACCGGAGGCAACCCCAAGGGGAAACGCGTCTCGATGCGCACCGTCGGCCCAAGCGAACGCTCGAGGAGCTCACCCATGCCATCGATCAGCGTGGCGATTCGAACCGCCACGGGGCGAAGGTCTTGTTTGCGAGCAAAGGCGAGCATGCGCTGTGTGAGCGAAGCGCCCCGCCGCGCCGCCAGAATCGCGTTGTCGATCAGCGTGCTGGCCTTGGGGTCGGTGGCGATTCGCTTTCGCGCCAGGGCGAGGCTGCTGAGCACCGCCATCAAGATGTTGTTGAAGTCGTGGGCGATGCCGCCGGTCAGCTGACCGATGGCCTCCATTTTCTGCGAGTGAAACAACAGCTCACGGGTTCTCTCGAGGGCGTGCTGCGCCTGGCGCTTCTCGGTCACATCGCGGGTGACCTTCGCGAAGCCGAGCAGCTTGCCATCGCCGTCGCGAATGGCGTCGACCACCACGCTGGCCCAGAATTGGGTGCCGTCTTTGCGCACCCGCCAACCCTCGCTCTCGAACCGGCCTTCACGCCGGGCGGTCTCGATGGTTCTGGTGGGCTCTCCACGGGCGCGATCTTCATCGGTGTAGAAGCGCGAGAAGTGAGAGCCGATGATCTCGCTGGGTGCATAGCCCTTGATTCGCTGGGCCCCGAGGTTCCAATTGTAGACGTGGCCGGTGGGGTCGAGCATGTAGATCGCGTAGTCGGTGACGCCCTTGACCAGCATGTTGAAGAGCTGCTCGCTCTGATGCAGGGTCTGTTCGGCGATGTGCCGCTCGGTGAGATCTCGGGTGACTTTGGCGAACCCTATCAGCGCGCCAGCCGGTGAACGAATCGGGTCGATGACCACGTGGGCCCAGAAGCGGGTGCCGTCTTTTCGAACTCGCCACCCTTCAGCCTCGAAGCGACCCTCAGTCTCGGCGGTCTTGAGCGCCTTCGCCGGCACGCCAGCCGCGCGATCGATCTCGGTGTAGAACTGCGAAAAATGCTTGCCGATGATCTCGCTGGCCACGTACCCCTTGAAGCGCTGGGCGCCGGGGTTCCAACTCGAGACGAAGCCTTGGGCGTCGAGCATGTAGATCGCGTAGTCGGTGACTGCTTCGACCAAGAGGCGATAGCGCCCCTCTTCGGTCAGCGACGCTGCGAATCGTTCATTGGGCTCTGAGCTCATCGAAAACCCATGGGTGGGCGTCAACGCTACACCGGTTCTGCGTGAACGGCTCTTTGAACCGGCAGGCCGCCCGCCAGCAAGAGGGGGCTGGAGCGAACATCACGGTACGTTTGGCAGAGCTGAAGTACGGTGCGCGCGTCATGACCAAGCCAACTTTGACCTACTTCGACATTCCCACCAGCCGCGGCGAAGAGTGCCGACTGGCGCTGTTCATTGCGGGTGTGCCGTTCACCGATGAGCGGCTGACCCGGCCACAGTGGGAGGCTCGCAAGGCGACTGCTCCGTTCGGAGCGCTACCGATTTTCTCGAGTGAAGGCAAGCCGCCGCTCTCACAGTCGAACGCGATTCTGCGAATGCTCGGCAG
>JANLPS010000256.1:0-30186 GCA_031367385.1 Archangium sp.
ATCTCATGGTGAGCCTGTCGAACCACGAACCACGAACCACGAACCACGAATCACGAACCACGAACCGAGCACCCTCACTCCACGTCAGCGTGAAAGGCATGAAACAACTTCAGCAAGTTCGGCATCACCCGAGGCTTGAACTGCGCCGACGACGAGAGCGGCAGCACCGGCTTGGCGGCGGTCAACCGCTGCTTCACCGTTCGCGTCACGAAGATCGGGTTGGTAAAGGCATACGGCGTCACCTGCTGCGAGGGGTCTGGCTTGTACTTGCCGAACTTCGCTCCGAACCCGAAGGCATCGGCCAACACTCGAATCGCATCGGAGATCTGCAGCGAGGGCACCTCGTGCGGCGTGAATACCGGCCACATCGCCTCTTCTCCGAATGCCTCGACCACGATGAACGAATCGTCGGGTATGCCGGTGTACGTCTTTGTGACGTCGAGCCGTACGACGCCGTCGCGCGTGGTCACGGGTATCGTCTCGAGCGTCTCAGGCGTCAGCTTCTGATCGCGCCCACCCCTCCGCACGACCACCCGCTTCACGTCGACCCACGGCGCTGCCTGCACCTTGATCTTCACCGAGATCGACCCGTCGGGGGCCACCACGGTGCGCCCCAGGCCCTGCCCATTCACCGTGACGTCGAGAAACGGCCCATTGGTCACCACTGCGCGGCCCGCTCGAACGGCATCGGGCACGGCATCGGGGTCAAGGGCTCGCATCGAGCCATTCGCCGACTCGCCAACCTCGAGGTAAGTGCGCGGCAACCCCGCCTCGGCCTTGTCGGTGTGCGAGTCGCTGTTGCCGGTCGCGGTCACGTGCTTGCCCTGCGCCAGCATGGTGAACCAGTCGTCCTGCGCGCCGGGGAAAGCGGGCTGCAAGGTGGTGCGCTTGATGCCAGCAGAGTCGGTGTACTCCGCGACCCGCTCGAAGATCTCTCCCACCGCGGGCAAACAATCTTGGTCCTTGGTCGGCAGGCCAGCGCCACAGGCCGGCAACTTGGGCTCGTCTCCCACGGGCGAAATCGCAGGGCGGCGGTAACTCTTGATCAGCTCCTGCCGCTTGCCGTTGAACACCTCGACCGCGTCGAAGTCACCCGAGTAATTCACCGCCGCGTACGGCGACGGCGTGCCATCTGGCTGAGGCGATTGGTCGACGTCGAACGACGAGAGCGGCTCGGTCGGAGCGCCGGTGTACGTGCCGTAATTGAACGCGTTGAGGTACCCGAGAATCGTGTCTCGCGGGTGGTTGATCTGCACCACCGTCTTCGCCGGGTCGCGACCGAGGCCACGCAGCTGCGCGAAGAGCTCTCCCGGAGGCCGGTAGAACCACCTGAAGCTGCCGTGCCCAACCGGCCCCGCCTGGAGCTGAATCGGAAAAGCATTGAAGTGCCCCATCTCGAGCGTGGTGAGCTCGAGCCCAATCGTGCTGCTCACCCAATCGCGAAGATCGAGCGCGTCGATCGTCGGCGCGAAGTCAGTCACGTAGTTGTGATCGGTCGCCGCCATGTAATCGACGCCTTCAATCGCGAAGCTCGCCACCCGCTCACGCAGCGCGAAGTCTGAATCGACCGAATTGATCGAGTGCACGTGAAAATCGGCCGAGACCCAATTCGGCGTGTCGAGCACGTGGGTCAAGGTGAGCACCACCGTCGCGGTCGCTCCCGGCTTCACGTCGATCACCTGGCTCTGCAGGTCGTACTCAGGGCCACGCGATGCGTACACCGTATATTTGCCGGGCCGAATCAATGACCCCGCGCTGCCATGGGCCGCCTGCAGCACCTTTTCGAGGTAGCGGCGCGATGACGGGTCGGCCTGATCATCGGGCGTGAGATCAGACTGCCGGTAGCGCTCGCCGACCTTGAGGTCATAGAGAAATTGCCTCGGCAACTTGCCCGTCTGCGCGTCGTAGATCGCCTCGATCGAGATTTTCGAAGGCAGCGCGCGGCCTTGCTCATCGCGCACGACGATCTGCACTGAACCCGGCTGCGAGAGCTCGAGGTTCAACTCGGCCGACGACCCCTCACTGACCTCGACGAACGCAGGGCTTCGCACCACCGAGCGATTCTTGTCGACCGCATACGCCACGTATTTGCCTGGAGGCAGCGGCGCGGTCCACCGGCCGTTGGGCAGGGTCACCGCTTGCGACACGTAGTTGCCCGCCTCGTCTTGCAGCACCACCGAGACCCCGCTCAGCGGTTGCTGCGTCGGCGTCTCACGAACCAGCCCCGAAGCCGTGCCATAGGGCACCTTGTCTCGCTGTACGAACTCCTTGCCGTTGGGGCGCAGAATCGTGTCTCGCAGCTCGTACACAACCTTCTGTGCCGAGGCCACGTCACCCGAGCCCACCGCGAGATACCCCGTGTACGAGAACGTCGCCTTCGGAGCCAACGAGGTCGGTGCCTTCGCCCAGAAGCTGCCCAAGAAGCTCGATGAGGCCACCGGTATCAGCAGCGAGTCGGGCTTCGCGGTCGGGTAATATTTCGGTTTTCCCTCGAGGTAGTTGCCGTCGAGCGGGCGGGCAGCCACCATCGCGTAGCTCACGCCGTCACCCGACGTCGTCCACATCGGAGTCACTTCGCCAGGTATCGCGTCGATCGCCGTGGGCCGTTTGTAGACCGTGTCTTCGAGGTGAAAGCGCATGTCGAAGCCCGCGCCGCCGGGCACGAAGAGGCGCTGGCCTTCTCCGAGCAGAGTCACGAAGCCGAAGGGCACCGTCAACAGCCAGGCCGCGTTGCTCGTGCCCGGGTTCGTCACCGACACGACGATCTTCAAGTACTGCTTGCCCGGCTCGAGAATGTAGTCGCAGGCGTACTCAATCGGCGCCGAGGGGTTGACGAGATCGGTGAGCGACTTGGCCACGGTGATGAAGTTGCCGGCGCGGCCCGAGACGCGAATGACCGCGGGGCCTCCGTCGCTGCCGTCTTTGAGCACCTCGACCTTCGAAGGCTCGATCGCCGTTAAGAAGAACGCGGGGAACATCTCAGTGAACCAGTCATTGCCGACAGGACCTTGCGCGCCACCGGTGCCGTTGCCGCGAACGAGATCGACGTCGATGAGGCTGCCGCCGAAGGCGCCGAAGCCACGCGAGGTACCGACGTCTTGAATCACCGCGTGAATCAGCCCATTGCTCAGCTTGAAGTCACCGACTTCGCCGAGCGCCCGCTTGCCGCCGATGAGATCAGCGCGGCTCTGCACCTTGAAGGCGCGTGACGGCTGCTCGGTCTTGCTGCAGGCCGCGAGCACCAGAATCAGAAAAATTCGACGCATGGCAAACCTCACCAGACCGCGTGCAGCATCAGGTCGACGCTGTCATTGGCGTAGCCGACGGCCGCGTCTTCGCCACGGTGCGTGTACTGCGCGAGCACGCGAAAGGGCAAACGAAAGGGCCTCCAACCGAGCATCGCGGTGAATTCAGTGACCTCGTCTGAGACCTGCTGCGAGCTGGGCTCGTAGTACGCCAGGCGCACCGCGGCCTCGAGCCCCGACGGCTCGTGCAGGTACCGCAGCTGCCCCATCACACCCAACGCCGACTCCGCCGGCAGGCCCGCGAAGCTGTAGGTCGAGCTTCGACCCAACATGACGAACATCGCCGAGAGCACGTGCGCATCGAGCACCGTCTTGTGCGCCTCGACATCGAAGCCGTAATTGACCTGGTTGGTGGAGAGCCGGTTCGGGCGCGTGCCCTGCGAGACGACGTTGTACGAGGCGTTGAGGCCGAGCGAGACGGTGTCGAACACATCGAGCACCACGCGGCCTACGGGCATCACGCTGTTGTTATCGTTGAACAATTGGTTCGGGCCCGCGCCGTTGAAGAGACCGACCGCGTACTTGATGCCGAAGGTGTGGCCTCCGAACCGCTTCGAGCCGATTTGCAGCCCGACCTGGCGATCAGGAGCGAGCGCCTGCCGCGGCCCATACGCGTCGGGAGGGTTGAACCCACTCGCCAACACCGACCGCGAGGTGAACGGCAGCGAGCCGTCGGCCATCAACATCTCGGCGTCGTACGAGGGGCGAAATTGGCCCACGCGCACCAGCAAGCCCGAGCACACGTCGTATTGCACATAGGCATCACGCAGCTCGACGATGCGGCGGCCGGTGAGCGGGTCTTCAGGGGTCACCAAAGGCGCCGCGAGCTCGATCGACGTGTAGATGGTCAGCTTGTCGATCGGCTTGAAGTCGAGGTTCAAGCGAAAGTCGGCCACCCGAAACCCGCCGTTGCCTCCGACCAGCTGCTCGTCTTGGAGCGGAAACGTGTAGCCGACCTGCACCCGCGCGAAGCCGCCAATCGAGACCCGCTGGTACCAGGGCACCTCGTTCGACGGCACCCGCGGCTGCTCGGTCGACTTCGATTCGACGCTCGGGGTCAGCCGCTCGGTGTTCGGGGTGGTCGTCGCTTCGAACTGCGCGTCGATCGAGCCTCCGTCGAGCGCGACTGCGGTCGACTCGGGGCTCTGAGCCAGAATGACGACGAGCGTGACGGCCAATGAGGTCATGACGTTTTCCTAAGTGAAATCAACGCGGCTGGAGATCAAGGGCGTGCCCACGCGAGGCCGCCGGAGGAGGAATCGAGAGCAACTTCGAGAGCGTCGGCGCGACGTCGACCGCTTCGGCGCTGCCCGCGGCAAATTTCTTGAGGCCGCCGCCGAAGAACAGCAGGGGCACCTCGCGGTCGTACAAATACGCCGAGCCGTGGCTGCCCTGTGCTTCGGCGCCGGAGATCCAGTACGGGCGGGTGACGACGATGAAGTCAGGTGACCGCTCGTCGAAGGCACCCGTGCGGTAGAGCTGCGCGAATTGGCCGCCGTACGACCCGTTCATCACCGACGGCAGCGGCAGCAAATCGAGAATGCCCGGCTGTTTGCGGGCCACGGCTCGGAGCCGCTCGTCGATCGCGTGAATCTTCGCCCGCGAAACCGTCGAGACGTAGAACCCTGGGTATTTGAACAGCGAGAACCACTCGCCCTTGCCCAGCGCGGCGTTGGCCTCTTGCTCGAGCGCCGCCTTCAACGCGATCACGTCGATGCGGCCTGCGTCGAGACGCCGCGTCTTGGCGAGCTCGGGCAGCGGAGCCATGCCGTGATCGGCGGTCAGCGCGACCACGTACTTGTCTTTACCGACCTTCGCGTCGAGCCCCGCCAGCAGGCGGCCGATCTCGAGGTCGATGACTGCGTACTCCGCGAGGGCGTCAGCCGAGTCGGGCCCGAAGCGATGACCCGTGCGGTCGTGCCCTGAGAAGCTCACCACCAGCAGGTCAGGCGCGTCGTCTTTGCCCAGCTCGAGCGAGGTGACCGCTGAGAGCGCCAGGTCGACCTCGAGCCGGTCGAGAATCGGTTGCAGCTCGGCGCGCTCGGCGAGCAGCTCGGAGTCTCCCGCTCGGTGCACGGGCTCCGGGTTCTTGCCCGTGATGCCACCACCCGGCAGGCCCCAGGCGAAGGCCCCAGAGAGCATCAGCTTCGAGAGCTCCGCGTTGGTCGACGTCACCCAGGAGGGGATCTCCTTCGCGTAAAACGTGCTGGTCGTGAAGATCGGGAGCAGCGAGTCGAACCACACCGCGGCATCGGCCGAGCGCCCCGCCGTCAAGATCGCCGAGCGGTCTTTGCCCGAAATCGTCACCACCTTGGCGCGCGGGTCGAAAAGCTTCACCGAGTCGCCGAGCGTCGGGGCGCGCAGCATCGTCGGCGCCGTGCCGTCTCGCGCGGAGGGGCGGCCGAGCACCTGATACCCAGGGTCTTCAGTCGACAGCACCGGCAGGCCGGTCGCATGGTCGACCCACTCATTGGCCACGATGCCGTGCACTTCGCCGTACGTGCCAGTCACCAGGGTCGAGTGGCCCACCGAGGTGATCGTCGGGGCCGCCTCGTACCGGCATTCGCGAAAGCGCACGCCCTCGGAGATCATTCGCTTGATGCCGCCGTTGAGCTTCGAAACCCGCGCGTCGAACGCGTCGAGCGAGAGCTGATCGATCACCACCAGCACGCCAAGACGGGGCCGCTCGGCTGCCCAGCCAGATGACGCGATGAGCGATGCGACCACGGCCAGTCGAAACACGGTGACGGCTTCTAGCCGTTTCGCCCCCGCAGTCGCTCAGAATCGACGCGCCGCAGCTCCCCTGCCCGCGCGCAGCTCGTCTCGGGCCCGGGCGAAATGCAGTGTGAAATCAACTCCGTCGATGATCAACGCACGGCCTTCGAAGCACCCGCGGGCGTAGCCCCACTCGATCAAGGTGGCCTGTTGTTCACAGTTGAGCGCCTCCCACCGCTTGCCCTCGCGCAGGCCCTTGGCCAGGTCGTAGCCATCACCCAACAGCTGCGCGTGAATCGAATCGCCAATGTAGGCATAGCCCCCGTTCTGAAATTGCCAGGCGTGCGTCGCCTCGTGCACCAGCGTCGCGTCGGCCAGCGGCAGGTACGAGCGCGGCACGAACAGCGTGTTCTCGATCACGAACGCGCGCCGGCTCAAGTTCACCAGGCCGGTCACGCCCTCGCAGAGCTCGAGCACGTCGAGGTCGAGCGATGCCTCGAACACTCCCTCGAGTACTGAACGCTCGCGGGCGTTCAAGGCTCGGTGCTCGCCGTCACTCACACGCTCTGCGAGGCGCACGACCCGAGCCGCGATCTCACCCACCGTCGCGCGCCAGCCCATGCAGCGGTGAATAGCCCACGGAAACCCGACCGTCGACCACGCGCCCGCGGTCGATTCAGGGGAGGTTCGCGCCTCGCGCGTGCGGTTCCACTCGACGGCTACTGACCGCAGGTCTTCAGCGCCACCTTGCGCATCTGCTCGACGAACGGCTGCGGCGCCAGGTACCCGGTCACCCGGGGGTCTTTGAGCGTCGTCCCCGTCGGGTCGATGAACGCCACCGTCGGTAACCCGTGAATGTCGAAGCGCCCGTACAGCTCGGTGAGCACGTCATTGTCTTCGGTGACGTCGACCTTCACGCGCACGAAGCGCTCGGCCTCGGCGGCGACGTCTTTCGAGGTGTAGGTGCGCGCATCGAGCTCCTTACAGGCCGCGCACCAGTCGGCGAAGAAGTCGATCATCACGGGTTTGCAGTCGGCTGCGGCCTTCTTCAGTGTCTCCTCGAGCCGCTTGCCATCGGTGTGCTCGGCCGGGTTGAACGTCAGGGACCATTGAAACGCAGTCGCCGCCGCGACCTGCCCGTTGACGACCTCGTGCGTCTGCACCGGCGCGAGATCTTGCACCGACACCCGCAGCAAAAACGCGCCGATCGCCAGCAGCACCCCCATCGACTTGGGTAGCCACTGCTGGCCTTCTTTGAAGCTTAGGTGCACCGCGCCCATCACCACCGCGACGAAGGCCATCACCGACGAGATGGCGACGCCCGGGTTCTTGCCGATCACCGTGCCGACGTTCGCCACCACGGTTCGAAACGCGGGAAACGAGTCGCGCAGGTACGAGGCCGCCAGCGCCAGCAACGCGATCCCGAACACGCTCTTGACCCACTCCATCCACACGCCGCTCTTGGGCAGGCGAACCGTGAAGACGCCAATGAGAAAGAACGGCACGCCGATGCCCAGCGCGTAGATGAAGAGCAGCAGGCCACCGAGCACCGGGTCTTGCGTTCGCGACACCCACGCCAGCACGCCGGTCAGCACCGGCCCCGTGCACGGAGCCGCCAAAAACCCGGCGACGCTGCCCATCAGCAGGGCTCCGATGAAGCCGCCGCCGCCGACGTTGTTCAGCTTCATCGCCAGGCCCGAAGGCAAGGCCAGGTCGAAGGCTCCGAACATCGAGCTCGCCAGCACCACCAGAAACACGGCCAGCCCGACGGTGACCCACTGGTTGCCCAACGATGACCCGAACGCCTTGCCAGAGAGCGCCGCCACGACCCCCAGGGTCGCGAACACCAGGCCCATGCCCACCACGTACGCCGCGGTCAGAACGAAGGCCCGCCCCTTCGAGTCAGCCTGTCGGGCCCCAAACACCCCGACCGTGATCGGTATCAACGGGTACACGCACGGCGTCAGCGAGGTCAGCAAGCCGCCCAAAAAAATCACGCCCGCCGCGATGAAAAACTGGCCCTTGTCGAGCAGGCCCGTCGCATCGAGGCTGTTCGACGGGCCCGTCGGCAGAATGGAGGGAATCAGGGCGAGGGCGATGGCCGACAGAAACGCCAGGCCGAAGACGCGGTTGCGACTCATGGTGCGCTTATATGTCGCCGGGGCAGACCGCGTTTCAGACGATTTTGAAGATGTTGATATTGTTCGCGCTTTGATGCGCGGGGCCGTTTCAGACCGACGCCGACGAAGAGGTCTCTTCAACACCTTTTCGCACGTACTGCGACTGCTCGAGCACGCCATCGTCTGACCATGAGCGCCAGACGCCGTCTTCTTGCCCCAGCACGTAGTGACCTTCGGCCGAGCGCTGGCCGTTGGGGTGAAAGTCAGACCATTGGCCCGTCTCGAAGCCGTCTTCGTACTGCCCCATGCACGCGACGAAGCCGTTCGGGTGGTAGGCCACGAACAACCCGTGCCGCACCCACTCGCCGGTCGGCGTCTTGTAGCGCGAGTACCGAAACCGAATTTCGCCGGTGTCGTAAAAAATTTCGGCCAGCTGGAGCTCCACGCGGGGGGGCTGTAGCACGGGTTGAAAATCGTTCGCAAAGCCCCGGGCCGTCATGCGACCTCGGCCAGCGCCTCAAGCACCGCCTTCGGTGCCTCCTCGGGCAGGCAGTGCCCAACCCCTGTCAAGACCTTGAAGTCGGCGCCGATCGCCAGCGCCAGCCGCTCCCCCTCGATGACCGACACCAGGCGATCGCGGTCGCCCCACAGCACGTGCTTCGAAAAGTGCGCGCTCCGCAGGGCCTCGTGGGGCAATTGAAACTCGGCGATCGAGCGCATCGACTCCAACATCGAGCGCAGAAACCCCGGGTTCTTCGCGTTCTCGACCGACGCATCAATCGCCGCTTCGGTGACCGCGCCTGGCTCGCCCCACAGCCATTGCAGGTAGGCCTTCACCACCGCGCGCGGCACGGGCAAGCGCACGCCCTGGAGCCACTGACTCATCACGTCGAGCGCGGGCTGCTTGAGCGTCTTCTTTGCGTCAGCCGTCAGGCCCAGTGCCGGCGCGTTTGCGATCACCAGGCCTTCAATCGCCGACGGCCGCTCGGCCGCGAGACAGATCGCTACCAACCCACCGAAGGAGTGCCCGAAGAGGCGGTACCGGGTGAGCCCCAGCGTGGTCAGGTGGTCGCCCAATGCGGTCGCGATGTGGCGCGGTTCGGCGCCCGACGCCCAGCTCTGCGACCCGCCGACGTTGGGCAGATCGATCGCCAGAAAACGGTAGCCGCCGAGTCGAATCAGCGCATCGAAGGTTCGGCTCGAGGCGCCCAGACCGTGCACCAACACGACCGGTGCCCCCAGCCCTTCATCGCGACAGAAAATCTTCACCCCAGGGCCGTGCGGAGCGAGGCGCCAATCTCCTCCGCGTATTGGCGAATTTTCTTCGCGTCGGGCCCCTCGACCAGCACCCGTACTTTCGCCTCGGTGCCCGAGTAGCGCACCAAGACCCGGCCGGTCTTGCCCAGCTTCTTCTCGACGCCGGTGATGACCTTCTGCACCTCAGGCAGGTTCGACAGCTCGCGCTTCTCACGCACCTGCAGGTTGAGCAGCGTCTGCGGCACCGGCTCGAAGATCTTGGTCAAATCGCTCATCGGCCGGCCAGCGCGGCAGAGCACCGCGAGCACTTGCAGCGCGGCGAGGGTGCCGTCACCGGTGGTGGCGTGCTCCATGAAGACCAGGTGGCCCGACTGCTCACCGCCCAGTGAGTAGCCGTGCTGGCGCATCGCTTCGACCACGTAGCGGTCACCGACCTTGGTGCGCACCACGTTGACGCCCCACTTCTGCACCGCGCGCTCGAGCCCGACGTTGCTCATCACGGTGGTGACGAGGGTCTTCTTCTTCAGCGCTTTGCGCTCGACCAGCTCACCGGTGCAGATCGCCATGATCGCGTCGCCATCGACCACCTGACCCTTTTCATCGACGACGATCAGCCGGTCGGCGTCGCCGTCGAGCGCCAGGCCGAGGTGGGCCTTGTGCTTGAGCACCGCTTTTTGGAGCGACTCCGGGTGCATCGCGCCGCACCCGGCGTTGATGTTCTTGCCGTTGGGGTCGACGCCCAGGGTGATGACTTTCGCGCCGAGCTCTTCGAGCACCTCGGGAGCGACCCGGTACGCCGCGCCGTTCGCGCAGTCGACCACCAGGGTCAGCCCCTCGAGCGTCAACTCGCGGGGAAAGGTGTTCTTGAGGAAGACGATGTACCGGCCCTTGGCGTCATCGAGGCGAACCGCGCCACCGATTTTTTCGGCGGTCGGCCGCAGCGAATCGAGGGCCTTCTCGAAGATCAGCGTCTCGATCTTGGTCTCGGTCTCGTCTGGCAGCTTGAAGCCGTCGCGCCAGAAGAACTTGATGCCGTTGTCTTCGTAGGGGTTGTGCGAGGCCGAGATGACGGCCCCGGCGTCGGCGCGCATCGAGGTGGTCAGATTGGCGATCGCCGGAGTCGGCATCGGCCCGACCAGCGCCACGTCGACCCCCATCGACATGATGCCCGCCGCGAGCGCGTGCTCGATCATGTAGCCCGAGAGCCGGGTGTCTTTGCCAATGATGATGCGGTGGCGGTGTGGGCCGTTGCGAATGAGGTACGCCAGGGCGCGGCCCAGGTGCATCGCCATCTCAGCCGTCATGGGAAAGATGTTCGCGACGCCGCGCACGCCATCGGTGCCGAACAAACGCGGGTGGCCGTTGCCGTTGATTGCCGAATCACTTGCCATGGCGCGGCTCATAGCCGAAACGAAGCGCCACCGTCGCGAGAGTAACGCAGCAGATTCGCTACTGAATCATCGTGTACGAAACCGACGCTGAGCTCTCGGCGCGCGAAGACCCCGCCCGCGTTGGGGCCTCCTGGGCCGCGTATCAGGCCTCCTCGAAGGCGCTGGCCGAGGCGGGCATCGCTCGACGCCCAAGAGCCAGCTCGGTGGTCGGAGCAGCTCATTACCGAAGCCGAGGCGCTTCTCCGGCGAGCGTTCACGCTTGGCCGCATCGGGCCCTGTCAGCTCGAAGCAGCGCTCCAGTCGCGGGACGTCGAACGGGCGTCGTCGATCATCAAGGCGTGCTGACCTTGAATGAGGGGCTGGCCCGGCTTGCGCCCTCGCCTGGCGCACTCGTCGGTTTTGCGGCAGCGCTCATTGCGGGTCGCGGGCCAGCCGCCGCCCTCGAAGTTCTCGGTGACCTCGATCGCGCACTGGCCGACGAGTATCAGCCCTCTGGGGCGGTGCGGGCCGACGCGCTGCGTGTGGCCGGGCGGGTCGCCGAGGCCCACGACGCCTCCGAGAGAGCCGTCGGCTTGACCGAAGACAACGCTGTTCGGCGTTTTCTGATGGCTCGGGCCGCGAGCATGAAGAACGACGTCAGCAACAGCGAGAGCCACCCCGAAGCCCGGAGCAGGGCTCTCAAGTGATCACCGCTGCACGGCTCTTGATGTGAAGGGCGCGGTGGCTGCACGCAACCGCGGTCGACTACAGCTTGATGCACACCTTCGCACCCGAGCAATCGGTCGCGCAGTCAGCGGTGGCGCTGATGCTCGCGCAGTCGGCCTTGGTCGTGCAGGTCTTGTTGCAGGTCGAGCCCTTCGGCCCGCAGGTCGAACCCGATTGAACCAAGCTCGGTATGCAGCTCAACCCGCCGGTGCAATCACCTGCAACGGTACACGGGTCATGAAATGCACCCTTGGGGCCGCACGACACAGCCATCATCACCATCACCACCAGCCAGCTCATTCGCATGGGGCGAAATATGACCTGGGCGCCGCGACCGCTCAATATTTTTGAAGGGGAGCCGAGGCTCAAGGCGTGCGAGCAAGCAGCTCGGCCGCGTTGGCCGCCCGAATCGCATCGGCCACCGACAGCGCCTGTCGCGTCGCCGCCACGTCATGTACCCGCACCAGGTCAACGCCACCCATCGCGGCGGCGATCGCGACTGACGCCACGCTCGCGTTGAGCCGGTCGGCGGCGGTCGTGACTCCGCTCAGCGTGCCCAAGAACGCCTTGCGGCTGGTGCCCAGCAGCACCGGCAGCCCCAGCACCCGAAGCTCGGGGAGCCGCGCGAGCAGCGCCAGATTGTGCTCGAGCGTCTTGGCGAAGCCGATACCCGGGTCAACGACGAGCCTCGTGCGGTCCACTCCCGAGCGCTCGACCGCGTCGCGCAGGGCCTCAATCACCTGCGCGACCACATCAACGTAGACCGCCTCGGCCTGCATCGACCGGGGGGTGCCCTTCATGTGCATGACGCAGGCAGCGACGCCCGTTTTACGCACGAGCGCCGCCATCGCGGGGTCACGCAAACCAGTCACGTCATTGACCATCGCCGCGCCGGCCGCGATCGCCGCCTCGGCCACGAGGGCCTTCGAGGTATCAATCGAGAGCGGCACTCCAGGGCAGGCCGCGGCCAACGCCTTCACCACCGGTATGACCCGCGCAAGCTCGTCAGTGACCGAGACCTCGGCCGCGCCAGGGCGGGTCGACTCGCCACCGATGTCGAGAAGGTCAGCGCCTTCACCAGCCAACCGAACACCGTGTGCGATCGCCGCCGCGGGGTCGAAGAACCGCCCACCGTCAGAGAACGAGTCGGGCGTGACGTTCACGATGCCCATCACGAAGGTGCGGGTGCCCCAGGTGAAGGTTCGATCGCCCACTTGCATCGGCAGAGTGCTCCAGAAACAAAACACCCTCCGAGGGTCGCTCGGAGGGTTCGTGCTGAACAGAAACGAAGTGCCGCTTAGACCCCGCCCGGCTCCATCTTGCCTGGCAGCCCTTCGAGCGCGTCCAAGATGCGCTTGTCTTTCTTCTTCTCGTCTTTCGGAGGCGCCGCCGTCACGCGCGGAGGCGGCTTCTCGCGGGTCATCAAGTTGCCCTGAATCAAGGTCTCGAGGTCAGCCGCGTCGATGGTTTCGTACTCAATGAGCGCCTCGGCGACCTTCTTCAAGGTCTCGATGTTCTCAGAGAGCAGCTTGCGAGCGCGCTCGTACGCACCCATCACGATGCCGCGAACTTCGGCGTCGATCTGGCGGGCGGTGTCTTCGCTGTAGTCGGCGCGGGCACCCATGTCGCGGCCCAAGAAGGGCTCGCTGTCACGGCTGCCGAACGCGAGCGGCCCGAGCTTCTCGCTCATGCCCCAGCGCATCACCATCGCGCGGGCGGTGGCGGTGGCGCGCTCGATGTCATCTGAAGCGCCAGCGCTGATCTCTCCGAACACCAGGTCTTCGGCGATGCGGCCACCGAGCGCCATGCAGAGCTGATCCATCAGCTTTTTCTTGTAGTAGCTCAGCTTATCTTCAGTGGGGATGAAGCTGGTCATGCCCAGCGCCTGCCCACGGGGAATGATGGTGACCTTATGCACCGGGTCGCAGCCGGGCAGCATCTTGCCGACCAGCGCGTGACCCGCTTCGTGCACCGCGGTCAACCGCTTCTCAGCCTCGGTCATGATCATCGACTTGCGCTCGGGGCCCATGATGACCTTGTCGCGCGATTGATCGAAGTCGTGCTTGCCCACGCGGTCTCGGTTGTTGCGCGCCGCGAAGAGCGCTGCCTCGTTCACCAAGTTCTCGAGGTCAGCGCCGGTCATACCGGGCGTGCCACGCGCGATGATGTCGAGGTCGACGTCGTCGGCCAACGGCACCCGGCGGGTGTGCACCTTCAAGATGCCGATGCGGCCCTTCAAGTCGGGGCGGGGCACCACGATGCGACGGTCGAAACGGCCGGGGCGCTGCAACGCGGGGTCGAGCACGTCGGGCCGGTTGGTGGCGGCGATGATGATCACGCCTTCGTTCGATTCGAAGCCGTCCATCTCGACCAGCAGCTGGTTCAAGGTCTGTTCGCGCTCGTCGTGACCGCCGCCGAGGCCTGCGCCACGGTGACGACCGACCGCGTCGATTTCGTCGATGAAGATGATGCACGGCGCGTTCTTCTTGCCCTGCTCGAACAAGTCACGCACGCGGCTCGCGCCGACGCCGACGAACATTTCAACGAAGTCAGAGCCCGAGATGCTGAAGAAAGGCACGCCCGCTTCGCCAGCGACGGCCTTCGCCAGCAAGGTCTTGCCGGTACCCGGAGAGCCCATCATCAGCACGCCCTTGGGAATGCGGCCGCCGAGCTTGGTGAACTTCTTCGGGTCTTTGAGAAACGCGATGATCTCTTCGAGCTCTTCTTTGCACTCGTCGATGCCGGCCACGTCAGCGAAGGTGACCTTGTTGTGGCTCTCGCTGAGCAACTTGGCCTTCGACTTGCCGAACGTCATCGCCTTGCCGCCGCTGCCTTGCAGCTGACGCATGAAGAAGATGAAGAACAAGAAGAGCAGAACGACGGGTATCCACTGGCTTACGATTGACAACCAGAGGCTGTTCTCGTCTTTGCCCTCGATGTTGTAGTTGACCTTTTTCGCCCGAAACGAGTTCAACAGCTCGGTGTCAGGCGACGGGCCGGTGGCGCGAAACTTCTGATTCGTGCTCGCGATGACGCCCGTGTAGAGGTTGTTCGACTGAGGGCTGCCCTTGATCGTCACCTTCGAGGTGATGTGGCCCTGCTCGACGTGATCTTGAAACTCCGCGAAGGTGATGTCGGTCACCTCGTCGGTGGTGTGATTGAAGAATTGATAGAAGGCAACGAAGAGGATGATCAAGATCACCCAAATGCCAATGGTCTTGTAACTTGAACGCACGGTGGGGAAACCCTTTCTCCCGGCTTGAGAACACCAAGCCTTGTTGCGACGCGACAGCCGATTCTGAACCTGTTTCGCCCTTATAACTCATGAATTCTCGCCGCGCCCGTGCGCGCTTGATGAAGTTTGGTGAATGCGGCGAGCGGGCGCGGGCACCACCCAGACCCTGCCATGTGCGCACCTGAGTACCTGGTCATTTGGCAGCGCCGTGTCGCGTTGTTGCGCGGCCGCCAGCAGCACCTCGGCCACCAGTTCGCTGTCGAGCTCGAGGTCATGGGCGGTCAAGAAGAGCGCGACAACGCGGCGGGCGATGGGCCGCTCCAGCGTGCAGAGCGCAACCCGGTCGAGAGAACCGTCGTCGGCCCATCGAATTCGCGCCAACGCGGCGGCCGCGTGCCGATTCAGCAGCTCGTCGTCTTCGCTCGCGAGCTCGGCAAAGCGGGCCATGGCGCGCGTGGCTCCGGGGGCTGCCGCTTCGATCACCGGCAGCACTGTTTGCCGAACTTTGACGCGTTGAAACCGCGGGTCGTCGTTCATGGCGTCGTGTACCCAGCTGGCTCCAAGCGCCTTGAGATAGGCCTCGATGTCGTCGCGCGACGCGAAAAGCAATGGCCTCGCGACGCCATCGGCCCGGGTGGTTCGAACCGCACCGACGCCGGTCATCGAGCTGCCACGGCTCAGCCGCATCACCACGGTCTCTGCTTGATCAGAGGCGGTGTGCGCTGTGATCAGCCACGCCAAGCCTTGTTGCGCCTTGATCTGGAGCAACGCTGCATAGCGTGCGGCTCGGGCCCGGGCTTCGAGGGCGGGGCCCGGCGCGAGGTCGACCTTCGCAACCCGGGCCACGAGGCCCGCCGCGTCTGCCGCATCGAGCACGAGTCGGGCATCGGCCGCCGCCTCCGGGCGCAGCCCGTGATCCACCGTTGCGACTTCGCACCGGAGCGACAGCCGTGCTGCGACCCGGGCGAAAGAGACGAGCAGCGCCATCGAGTCGGCACCTCCCGAAACCGCCAGGAGCACACCGGTGCCCTCGAGGCCCAAGCGCCGGGCCGACCTGATCAGCGCCTGATCAAAGGCCTCAACCAGCTGATCTGTCTCGGGAATAGTCGGGATCATTTTATGCTTGACGACGCCTTGCCGAAGAGGGTGGCGGTGTTATGATGTCTGCTCTACCGGCCGTTGGTATTCGAGGGGTTTCGCCAGCGTTGCCGTGCACAATTTCTATGTTGGGCCCAGGGGTCCCCCCTCCCCCTCTGGGCTCACGGAGCGGGTCGGTTCGTCCGGCCCGTTCCTCTTTCTGGGGCGCTCTTCAAATCCGCTCGAAGGCGCCCCCCTCGTTTCATGGTTGAGCGGAGTACCACTGCACTGAGCCGATCGTCAGGTCCGGGCTGCATTGCAAGCTGCCGCCGGTCTGCCGGTACCCGAAGCGTGACACCTGGGGGCTGATCACCCGCCCCGTGCCATCGGCGCCCGGCACCGAGATGATCGGGGCTGGGGTGCCGCCATCAGGCAGAGACCCGATGGCTGAGTTGGCGGGCCAGGCGACGTCGGCGACATGGAGCACTTGGCACGGCGCTCCGATGGCGAGCAGATCAGGGGGCATCAGCATCTCGAGGGGTATGGTCTTGGCCGGGGCGATCGCGCCTTTGATGAAGAGCCGAACCACCGGCTGCGGAGCGGTGAAGCACTTACCGGTGCCGATGCCCGCGTCGCCAACGGGCGCAGAATCAGCGACGCAGCGTTGGGTCGCGCCGCAGCTGCAGGCCTGGCCATCGCGGCAATCGACTCCGCCGTCGACGATGCAGCCAGTGGGCGCGCTGAGGCGCTGATCTTTGAAGTAGTGAACGTACACGCCGTAGGTGCATGACGCGGTCGCGCAGGCGGGGTCATTCTCGGGTGAGTTGAGTGAGACGTTTTCGAGCAGCGGGCCCGCGCCGGTGTCGTCGACGTTCAGCGTCGGGTCGTCAGAAGAGCCCGCTTGACCCCAGTCGAAGTTGAACCCCGCCCCTGGGTTGGCCTTGAGCGTGCTGACGGCGTACCCGTTGATGTCGCCCGCGGTCTTCGACGGAGCGTCGAAGAACGAGAACACCCCTGCAGCAGGGCGCACCAGATGAATGTCGAGATCGATGTCACCGAAGCCGGGCCACTGAAGCTGCGCCACCAGGTCTTGCTTGATCGCCACCGAGAACCGCAGCTGCACCTTGGTCTCGCGCTGCTGTGTGTCTTTCACCGAGAGCTCGAGCTGGTACTCACCGGTCACGACGGGTCGCAGCTGAACCTGCGAGGTCGCAGCGCCTGACAGCGAGAGCGCGGTGACCCCGGCCGGAGCGAGAATCAGCTTCCACGCATAAGTAAGGCCTGTGCGGCCATCTTCTGGGTCGCTGGTGCACGCCGAGACGGTGCTCGAATCAGAGATGGCCGAGAACACCGCGAGGTCGCCGGGGCGCACGTCTCGGGTCAAGGTGAAGTCGTACCCCGTCACGGGCGGCACGAGCAGCGGGGCCCACTGCGCGGCGGAGCCATAGTCGCGGGGGCCATCACCGCTCGAGGGAGGGACCGCGCGCACCAGGTTCGCGCAGACCACCGGGGCCGCGTTCGGAGCCAGCGTGCCGCGCAGCTCGACCACCACTCGCGGGTGATCAGGGTCGTCTGACGCGATCACCAACTGCGCGGCGTAGGTCATCTGCGTCAACGCCGTGGGCTTGAACTGCAGCTGCAGGTTGCGCCCCTCTGAAGGCTCGAGCACCAAGCCCGCCGCGGGGAACATCGAGTTGCCGGCGAGTGAGAACGCCGCGGCGTCGGTGCCTTCGAAGGCGGCCTTCGAGATCGTCAATGCCACCGGGCCAGAATTGACCAGGTTCACGGTGGGTAGCTTGCTGGGGTCGACCGCCGCGGCACGGGTGAAGGGCTCCGCTCCGAAGTCGACGCTGGGGGGCAGCACCACGACCGCGTCGGTGCAGCCGCGCGCGGTCAAACACTCGGGCGTCACCTCGAGAATCGGCTTCGCGCCTTCTCCCACGAGGGCGATTCGCAAAGTCGGTGAGTCGGCGTCGGTACTCGTGATCACCAGCGTGCCCGTGTACGCCTGCAGCGCGGTGGGCGAGAACGTCACCACCATCGGGGCCGTGCCGAGGGCGTCGATCGAGGTGGGCGCGGTGCCCAAGGTGAAGCCCGATGCGTTTTCGAGCTTGGCGCTCGAGAGGGTGACTGGCGCATTCGTACGCGCCGCGAAGGTCAACGTGATCTGCGCGGAGGTGCCGGTTTTCACCTGGCCGAAGTCAGCGCCCACTGGAGAAACGCCGAGTGACGGGCGAATCTGGGTGACGTTGGGGCGACAGGTGCACCCACCGATCGAGAGAAAGAGCACTGAAATAATCAGGTGGCGCATGGCGATTCCTTCTAACCATTCAACAAACGTAGGGAAATGGTTGACCCAGGAGGAACACTGTCAGATATTTCCGCTGGTCTGGTTTCTCGTCGTACGCGTCCGGAGATTTCCCACATGTCAGGCACCGACAAGCGCAAGCAATCGCTGTATTTCCCCGAAGACATGCTCAAAGAGATTCAGGAAGAGGCGAACCGTCAAGATCGGTCGCTGTCCTGGGTTGTCCAACAAGCATGGAAAATTGCGCGTGAGCGCATCAAAGCGTTCCCTGCCGTCAATGACGTCAGTGGTTCGCCCGACCCGAAAGAGGAGCGTTGATGTCGACTACCGACCATCGCAAGCAGTCCCTGTATTTCCCCGAAGAGATGTTGGGCGAGATCGAGCACGAGGCGCAGCGTCAAGACCGCTCCTTGAGCTGGATCGTGCAGCAGGCCTGGAAGGTCGCGCGCACTGACCTGCGCAAGATCCCTTCTCCCAACGATGTCTTCGACGCGAGCAACGCGGCGAACGCAGCGGCTGCGGCCGCCGCCAACACCCCTCGGTAGTTTCGAAGGGTTTCAGCACAGCGTCTTCGCCCTCCCCGACTCGTTTCGCGGAGGGCGTTTTCGTGTGCTCAGCGGGTGACGTGAAAGCCACTGAGCGGCTCGATCATCGGCTCGTCAGTGACTTCGACCGAGCTGACGCGAGCGCCTTCGGGCCCGCGATGACACCAGGTCGTGAGCTCGGCGAGTGCATCGCCATTGCCCTGCGCGACTGCCTCGACTGAACCGTCGGAGCAGTTTCGAACCCACCCATCGAGACCGAGGCGCTGGGCTTGAGTCGACGTCGACGCTCGGTAGAACACGCCTTGAACGAGACCTCGAATGCGCAGCCTGATTCGTTTCACGACGGCGAGCATGGCCTGATCTTCGACGCAGGTCTCAAAAGTTGCCCCCCTGGTGACCCCGTGGGACCGTCACGGTGGCCCCGATGCGCACGTCGCTTTCTCTGCAGCAGTCGCTCTTTCGGCACCAGCAGCGTCAGATTGATCGCATCGTCGCGGGTGGGTCGGCGGCTTTTCGGGCGTACGAGCGGCGCTACAAACGGGCCACCAGCCGGTACACGCGCCTGTTGCAGCCGAGCGATCTTCGACGCCGGGTGCAGCGCAGCGACATCGTGTACGTCGGCGACTACCATACCCTCAAGTTGGCGCAGGCGGCGTACCTCGAGCTGGTCGAAGACGCGCTGAGCACCGGCCGACGCGTGGTGCTCGCCCTCGAGTTCGTCGAGCAGCAGCATCAGAAGGCGATCGACTCGTTTCTCGCCGGCAAGCTGAGCGAGAAGCGGTTTCTCGACCGAATCGGGCACCCCTACCGCGGGCCTTTCGACATCTGGCCGCACTTTCGCCCGATCTTCGAGCTCGCCAAGAAGCGTGGGCTTCGCATTCACGCGATCGATTCGCGCGGTCGTGGGTCGCGATCGCTGGCGCAGCGAGATCTCTCGGCCGCGAAGATCGTCAGCGGGCTGGCCGCAGCCGACGACTCGCCCTTGGTGATGGTGCTGATGGGCCAATTTCACATCGCGCCAATGCACCTGCCCGCGCTGGTGAACGAGGCGCTGCGCACCGACACCCGGCGCTCGTTGATCGCGTACCAAAACGCCGAGGGCATCTGGTGGAAGCTGGCGGAGCGAGGGCTCGCGCATCGGGCCCGCGCGGTGGAGATCGACGCCACCACGGTGTGCTTGATCAACGCGTCTCCGGTCGAATGCCAGCGCAGCTTTCTCGATTATGTCGAAGCCGAAGCGGGTGACGCGCCGATCGATGACCGCGGCATCGCCTCGTCGGTCAAGCACCTGGCGCAGCGCATCGGCCGCTGGGCCGGAGTTCGGGTCAGCGCTCCCCTGGCCCACCTCGAAGTGGTCACCAGCGGCGACTGGTCGGTGATGCAGCGCATCTCGAAGCGCGCGAACTTCGACCGCCGAGAACTGCGCCACCTCGAGAAGCACGTGCTCTCACGAGAAAGTGCGTTCATCGCCGAGGCCAACACCATATGGCTGGCCTCGCTCTCGCTCAACCACGCGGCCGAAGAAGCGACCCACTTCGTGCGCCACTGCGCAATTGGCGATGCGATGATTCGAGAACGTTCACGGGTCGACTCGTTTTGGTCGCGCTGCCTCGAAGAAGCGCTCGGGTTCTTCGGCTCGAAGCTGGTCAACCCCGCTCGCCAGTGCCCCACCTTGGGCACGTGGACGACGCTGTTTCAGACCGGCACCGAAGAGCAGCAGCAGATCGCGGCGTTCGTACTGGCGATTTCGGCGGCTGAGGGCGAAGGGCCTGAGGCGTTGAACCGCTTGCTGCCGCTCAAGAACGTCGCCTTGTTCGACGGGGTCAGCCACGGGCTGGGGTACCTGTTGGGCGACGCGGTGTACCGGGCGTTCGAGAACGGGCGCCTGCGGCAGGCGGCGGTGCGGGCGATGTTCAATGACCCGCTCGAGGCTCCGCTCGAGTCGTGGTTCGAGTGGAGATCGATCGTGCGTCATGCGCGCCCCGACGCCTCGGCTGACGGCCCGATGACGAGACATTGGCGGCTGCGAAAGGCCGGTTGAGATAAGGTCGCCCCGATTTTGAAGTCGGGAGGCCTCGTGACGGAAGAAGCGCTCACCTTACGCCCGGTGAATGACCCCGCGCTCAAGCACGAATTCGGCCCGATGGGTCGCTGGCTCGCGCAGCGCTACTTCGAAGACGTTCGCTTTCCCCAGTCGGCTGAGAAAGAACTGAGCGAGCTCTCGAAGCGGGGCTTCGTGGTGCACGTGATGCGCACCGACGCGTGGGTGAACTTTCTCTACCTGACGTGGGCTCTGATTCGACGGCGGCTGCCCACGATTCGGGCGGTGGCGAACCTGCGGCGGTGGTTCACCCGGCCCTTCACCCTGAATCGGCTGAGCGGAGACTTCGCCGAGCGCTTTGCCTACGCGAAGAAAGAGAACGCCAGTGCGCTGATTTTCTTACGAAAAACGGCCTTCAACTCGGCGCGCGGCGTCGATGCGAGTGACGACCCTTTTCCCGCGTTGGTCGAGCTTGCGCGCAGCTCCGAGCAGAGCGTGTTCTTGGTGCCTGAGCTCTTCGTCTGGGAGAAATGGCAGCAGAAAATCTCGCCCAGCCTCTTCGACCGCGTCTTCGGGGCCCCCGAGGCGCCTGGGTTTCTGCACTCGGTGGGCGCGTTCATGCGCAACTACAAGCGGGCGCAGTTTCGGGTTGGAGAAGCGATTGATCTGAAGAAGGTGATCGCCGATTCGCCCGGGGAGTCGACCGCGCTGATCGCTCGCAAGGTTCGCAGCACCCTGCACCACCACCTGGCGCGTGAGACCAGGGCGGTGTTCGGGCCTCCGGCGAAGTCGACTGATCGGCTGATCGAAGAGGCGATGCGCGACAAAGGCTTTCAAAAAGTCGTGGAGGCGATCTCGAAAGAGAAAGGGCGGCCGCTGGCGTCGATCGAGCGGCAGGCGCGCAGCAACTTCCATGAAATCGCGGCCCGGTACAGCCCGACCTGGGTTGGTTTTTCGGGCCCCTTGCTCGACGGCATTTTCAACCGCATCTACGACGGCGTCGAAGTCGACGAGGTGGGTCTCGAACGGGCGATGAAGGCGGCGTCACACGCGCCGATGGTGCTGACCCCGAGTCACAAGAGCCACATCGACTACATGATCATGAGCTACGTGCTGTTTCAGCGTGGCTACCAGGTGCCGTTGGTGGCCGCGGGCGCGAACCTGAGCTTTTTCCCCCTCGGTATTTATTTTCGGCGGGTGGGCGCGTTTTTTCTGCGCCGCAGCTTCAAAGGCGATGCGCTCTACACGGCGGTGTTCAAGGCGTACTTGAAGAAGCTGGTGCATGACGGCGTTCACCACGAGTTTTTCCCCGAGGGTGGCAGGTCTCGCACGGGCAAGCTGCTCGCTCCCAAGCTGGGCATGTTCACCTGGCTGGTCGAAGCGGTGCTCGATGGCGCTCGCAATGATCTGCTCTTCGTGCCGACGGCCATCGACTACGAGCGCGTGGTCGAGGGCTCGAGCTACAAGGCCGAGCTGCAAGGTGGAGAGAAAAAACCCGAGGACATCAAGGCGCTGCTCTCTGCCCCGAAGGTGCTCACGCAGAAATACGGGCGAATTCACCTCTCGTTCGACGAGCCCGTGTCGCTCGCGGCGTTGATGAAAGACCGAGGCCTGGTGGTTGGCCAAGAGGTCAGTGAAGACGACAAGCGCAGCCTGGTGCGCGCGCTGGCGAACCGGGTGATGTACGGCATCAGCCGGGCGTCGACGGTGACTCCGCATGCGCTGCTCGCTTCGGCCTTGTTGGCCCACCGGCGGCGCGGCATTTCGGTGCGTGAGGTGACTGATCGAATCGTGCTGTTGCGCAGGTTGGTGAGCGAGCTCGGGGCGTCGCTGTCGAAGCAGCTGACCGATTCGCCTTCTTCACCCGTGGTGTTGGGGTCGATTCACGACGCGATGCACGGGTTCGCTTCAGACGGGTTCGTGCGCATCGTCGAGGCGCGTGGCGAGCCGATTTATCAAGTCGATGACGAGCACCGCAGTGAGATGTCGTTCTACAAGAACACGCTGCTGAACCTGGTGGCGGGGCGCACCATCGTCGCGGCGGCGTTGCTCGCGTCTGAGCCCGACAGCCACGTTGCGGCAGTGCGTGAGAAGGCGTTGTTCTTGTCGCGCCTGTTCAAGCTCGAGTTCATCTACCCGGTCGGCAAGAGCTTCGAGGTCATCTTCGACGAGACCGTCGAGCACCTGCACAAGCTCGGGCTGGTGGTTCGAGATGACGAGAATATTGCGATCGCCCCTGAGGCCCACGCGCGCCCACAGGTTGAATTCATTGGCGATTTGATTCGCGATTACCTCGAGTCGTATTTGATCGGCGCGCGCCAGGCCGCCGAGGTGACCGCTGCCGGGCAAGAGAAGAAGGAGTTCGTGAAGAAGGCCCTCGAGAATGGCCGGGCCGATTACCTGGCCGGTGTCGTCACCGCCGCTGAGGCGCTCTCGAAGACCAACCTCGACAACACGGTGCTGTTTCTGGTCGACCAGGGGTACCTGGTTGATCAGGGCAAGCGGGTCGCTCCGGGGCCAAAACCGGTGGCTGAGCTGGTGGCGCAGATTCGGGCGTTTCTGCCTGACTCGCGGTGAGTTTTTTGGTGAAAGGCACCGCATGACTCTCAAAATTGAAGACTTGAAGGTCGGTACGGGCGCCGAGGCGAAGACCGGCAACAACGTGTCGGTGCACTACGTCGGCACGCTGACCACCGGCAAGAAGTTCGACAGCTCGCGCGATCGCAACGAGCCGTTCGAGTTTCAGCTCGGCGCGGGCATGGTCATCGAGGGGTGGGACAAGGGCGTCGTCGGCATGAAGGTCGGCGGGCTTCGCAAGCTCACGATTCCTCCTGAGATGGGGTACGGCAAGATGGGGTACCCGCCGGTGATTCCTCCCAATTCGACGTTGGTGTTCGAGGTGGAGTTGGTCGGGACGTAAGGGGTTCGTGGTTCGTTGTTCGTTGTTCGTGGTTCGTGGTTCGTTGTTCGTGGTTCGTGGTTCGACAGGCTCACCATGAGAGCTCACCATGAGAGCTCACCATGAGGGCTCACCATGAGGGCTCACCATGAGGGCTCACCATGAGGGCTCACCATGAGGGCTCACTATGAGGGCTCACCATGAGAGTGGGCCTGTCCCCGGCCCGGCTACGGCGGGGCGACTTTCTTGGCGATCTGGAGCTTGCGGGCCTCGACTCTGAGGCTCGCGGCGTCGACCATTTCGTCGTCGATGGCGATTGCTCCCAGGCCTTCGGTGTTGTCGGCCTTGGCGTAGGCATCGATGATTCGCTGGGCGCGGGCGAGCTCGTCGGCGCTTGGGGTGAAGGCGGCGTGAATCGCGGGCAACTGCGCCGGGTGAATCGCCCACTTGCCATCGAACCCGAGCATCGCCGCGTGCCGCGCATCGGCCTCGACCTGTGACAGGTCTTTGAACTGCACCGTCACCGAGTCAATCGCATCGAGGCCCGCCGCCCGGGCCGCCGTCAAGAGATGCTGCCGCGCGTACGAGAACACGCCTTGGTGGTTCTCGCGAAAGTCACGGGCGCCGACTTCGCCGGCGAAATCGGCGACTCCGAAGATCAGCGAGTCGAGCCGGGCTGACGCCTGGGCGATCGCCTCGGCCTGCAGCAGTGCCTTCGAGGTCTCAATCAGCACCTCGAGGCGAATTCGGCCCACTGGCAGCCGGTTGGCCTGCTCAATCTGCGTCACCAACCGGTCAACGAACTTCACGTCGTCGGCCGTGCGCACCTTGGGCACCACGATCACGTCGACGAACGAGCCGCTGGCCTCGAGCACGTCGACCAGATCTCGGTAGCACCAGGGCGTCTCGACTCCATTGATTCGGTACGCGCGCACCTTGCCGTTGGTGAACCCGCAGGTGCGCAACGCCTCTGCAACCACCCTTCGCGCCTCGACTTTTTGCGAAACGGCACAGGCATCTTCCAAGTCGAAGATCACCTCGTCGGCCTCACTGGCGGCGGCCTTCTGCATCATTTTGAGCGAGTGACCGGGGCAGGTCAGCTCGGAGCGGCGAATCGGGCGATCCATTCGGCGAGTGTACGGGGTAGACCCGCCCGCGTGAACCCTGAGAACGCGCTGAACACCAACGTCGGGCACCGGCTGAGAACCCTGCGGCTCTCGAAGAACATCAAGCAGGCCGATGCCGCCCGCGATCTCGGAGTCAGCCCGGCGTACTTGAACTTGATCGAAAAGGGCAAGCGCATGACGCCCTTTCCCCTGCTGTGGAAGGCGCTGCGGTTCTTCAACGTCGACCCCGAAGAGTTCATGTCGCAGCTCGGTGAAGGCCGCGTCGACCAGGCCCTGGCCAAGCTGCTCGACGAGCCCCTGCTCAAGACGTTGGACCTGGACCAGGAGTCGCTGCAGTCGCTCTCGGCCGAGCCCAAGCTCGCCGGCACCGTCGCCGCGCTGTTCAACCTCTACAAGAACACCCGCACCCAGCTCGAGAACGTGATGGCCCAGCTCTCGAGCAAAGAGCGCGCGCCGGGCACCGAGCCCGATGGCCGGCTCGACTATTCGCCCTTCGATGAGGTCACCGATTTTCTGCAGGCGCACCAAAACTACTTCCCCGAGCTCGAAGAGGAGGCCGAGGCGTTGCGGGCCGAGTTCAAGCTCGAGCGCGAGGTCTTGAGCTCACAGATGAGCCGAATGCTCGAGAGCCGTTTCGGGGTGGTCACGCGCTTCGAGCAGGGCCCCGAGGGCTCATCAGTGGTGCGCCGCCTCGACCTCGAAGGCAAGGTACTGAGGCTCTCACCCACGCTCACCGAGCAGATTCTGAAATTTCAGCTGGGCGCCACGCTGGGCCTGATGGTGCTCGACAAGACCCGGCTGGTCGACCGCATCGTGGGCTCGAAGACCCGGCACGCCGAGACGCCGACGCTCATCAAGGTGAACCTGGCGAACTACTTCGCCGGCGCGCTGATGTTGCCTTATGGAGACTTCTTCAAAGAGGTGCAGCGCACCCGCTACGACATCGAGCTGCTGACCAACATCTTCAACGTCAGCTACGAGACGGTCGCGCACCGGGTCTGCAACCTGGCCGACCCCAAGCGCACCGGCCTGCCCTTTCACTTCATTCGCACCGACATCGCCGGCAACATCTCGAAGCGGTATTCGGGCACCGGCCTCAAGTTCGCCTCGATGGGCTCGTGCGGCAAGTGGGCAGCGCACCTCGCCTTTTTGAACCCGCATCAAATCACCCGCCAGTACTCGCAGATGCCCGACGGCACGACGTACTTCGACTTCGCCAAAGTGCAGCTGCAGTCGGTCGAAGGGTCGATCGTCAGAGGCACCGCGTACTCGATTGGTCTTGGCACCCATGCCGAGAACGCGAAGTACCTGGCCTACGGCCTGCCGGTGACCGACTTGAAGCGCGAGGCGGTACCCACTGGGGTGTCTTGCCGCTTCTGCGAGCGCACCGACTGCAACCAGCGCGCGGCCGCCAGCTACCGGTTCGCCTTCTCATTCGATGAATACACCAAGAAAGACTGCTTTTTTTCGCCGCTGGTCACCTACGACCTGGGCGGCAAGAAGCGGTAAGAAGGCGCCCATGATGCGAAGCCTTGCGCTGATCTGCGGTCTGGTGCTCGTGGCCTGTGGGCCTCCCAAAGTGGGGGGCATCGACGCCGGAGTCGTTGGGCCGAAGGTCAGGGTCAGCCCCGAAGCCGGGCCGTTCACCGGCACCGTCACGTTGACCTTCACCGCCGACCAAGACGCGACGGTGTTCGTGAGCCTCGATGGCAGCGACCCGCGCACGACGTCGAAGGGGCGGTTGCAGGGCGATTCTCCGTTCACGGTGAAGCTCTCGAAGACGGCGACGGTGAAGTACTTCGCCTCGGCGCAAGGCCACGATGGAGACCTGGCCCAAGGCACCTGGCTTCGCGTCGGGAGCCCGCCGGGTGAGATCTCCGGAGTGGTCGTCGTTGGCGCGTTCGCCACCAAGAAATTGGTCGCCGTCTCGCGGGGGCCCGGGCAGCTGACCGACCTCGGCAAGCCCGACCTGCCAAGTGAAATACCGTTCACCTACACCGACGTGCGCAGTGGCACCTACCGGCTGACCGCGTATTCAGATCGCAACGACGATGGGCAGATCATGCCGTTCATCGACTTCAATTCAGACCCGGTGACGGTGACCATCGACTCGACCGACCCGGCGAAGGCGGGCGCCGAGGGCGTGCGGCTGTACCTCGGGTCGTCAACCACGGGGTTGGGCACGCTGCGGGGCATCGTGACGTTGCCGAACCCTCCGTCGTTTCAGAATTTGCAGATCTCACTGCTCTCGCCCGACGCGCTGGCGGCTGGCTTCGACCCGATGGCCTTGCTGCAGCAGTTGCAGGGTGGGTACCGCATCTTCACCAACACCACCGACACCGAATACCCGTACGTCATCACCAACTTGAAGCCGGGGCCGTACCTACCGGTGCCGTCGCTGCTGGGCTTCGGCAACGGGGGCATTGCGCTCAATTTTCTGGCGAACCCGCTCAAGCTCGCGACCATCGAGGCCGACCAGGAGACGGTGCAGAACCACGCCTTCGGGCCGGTGAACATCTCTGGGCAGGTGACGGTCAGCAAGGCGACCTCGATGCCGCTGACCGCCTTGAGCTTCGGAGTGGTCGCGGGCCGAGTGACCTCGCTGAGCTCAGGCATTCAAGCGGTGCTGATGCCGGTGATTCTCACCAAAGACATGAACACCGGTGAGGCCAAGGCCTCCTACGCGGGCTCGGCGATTCGCGAGAATCAGACCGTGGCGCTGCGGGTGTTCTTGAACCCGCAGACCGCGTTGGTCGACGCACTGACCTGGGTGGTGAACCCGTTCGCTCCGCAGGCGGCGCACACCACGCTGATGACCCAGTCGGTCGATGCGGTCAAAGACATCGCGGTGCCTTGAATCAGGTCGCGGCAGCGGCGGTGAGCCTGGCCACGTTGACCACGGCGGTCGCCGGGCCCTCGGGGCAGACGTCGAGAAACTTGAGCTTGGCGCGCGAGGTGAAGCTGTTGCGGCGAATCATCGAGCCGAGCTGCTGCAGCACGATGCGCGTCTTCTCGAGCCCTTGATCGAGCGCGGCGAAGACATCGGTGCCCGGCCCTCGGTAGAGCTCGCGCGTCGCCACGTTGGTCTGCGGCAACGACTTGAAGCGCCCCAGCGGCGAGCCCAGCGCCAGCGAGTACAGGTAGAGCCCGCGCATCCACCCGTCGACTTGCAGCTTGGTCGGCGCTTCACCAAATGCGTCTTGCGACGAGACCCGCATCAGCTCGTACAGCCCGCGCCCGATGCCCTGCCCGCCTCGCTCTTTTCGAATCTGCAGCTTGGCCCGCACGGCCGGCGTGCCCACCAAGGGGCTCCCGTGCAGGTCTTGCATGAGGAGCAGGGCCTGAGCCCACTCGATGCGGTTGCGCGCGGCCACCATGCTCTCGCGCGGCTTGCGGTGGCTCACCAGCAGCCGCTGCATGGTCGGCTCGAGCTCGCGTTCGACGATCAATTGGGTGAAGTAGCCGGCGATGAAGGCAAGGCCGGCTTCGACGCCGACCAGGGCCCCGTTCGAGACCAGCTCAGCGGCCTTGAGGCCAAATGCCACGGGGGCGGTGTCACGCAGCAGCCGTGAGAAGTGTGGGGGCTCAGACTGCCCGAGCCAGGCATTCACGCTCAGCTTGAACCCACCGTACCAGGGCAACTCGGGCAGCGCGGCGCCGAAGCGGGCGTACTCGAGGTCTTCGCCGAGGGCTTTCGAGAACTCAGCCGGGAGCTTCGTGATTTGGGCCGAGAGCCGCTCGACCGCGGTCAGAGAGGTCAACAAAGAAGGCATTGCAGAGCCAATGTACCTTTCCTGTGGCCCTTCTGAAGCCGTTCGCTAGGGTACCGGTGCTTTTTTCCATGGAGCAGGCCCCAACATGAATTTCGTTTTCGGCTCCGGCGACGCCTCCAAGGCGCGCGCTGACGTGCTCGTTCTCCCTGTTTTCGATACCGATCTCACCGACCGCAAGGCGCCCCCGAACGCGGTGCAGCGGCTCGACAAGAAGCTGCGTGGGTTGCTGCTCAAGCTGAGCGCGCAAGAGGGGTTCAAGGGCAAGACCGATCAGGTCAACGTGGTGCAGACCCACGGCAAGCTCGCGGCGACCCGCGTGCTGCTGGTGGGGCTCGGCTCACGCGCGAAATTCACCAACGAAACGTTGCGCTTGGCGGCGGGCCAGGCGGTCAAGGCGGCCAACCGGCTCAAGGCGCGAAACGTCGCGGTGCAGCTGCCGGTGTTGCGCGAGGTCGATCAGGCCCTGCGCGCGGTGGTCGAGGGCTTCGAGTTGGGCGGCTACAAGTACGATCGCTGGCGCACGACGAACGCCGAAGAGAAGAAGGCGCCTCGCACCGAGCGGGTGCAGCTGCTGCTGCCGGTTGGCGTGAAGAAAGACAAAGCGCTCGAGGCCGCGGTCAAGCTGGGTCAGTCGATCGCCACCTCGACCAACTGGGCACGAGATCTGGTCAACGAGCCCGCGGGCACGATGACGCCGACGATTCTGGCCGATGAAGCCAAGCGCATGGCCAAAGAGGCTGGCCTCGCGATTCACGTGCTCGATCGAAAGAAGATCGAAGAGCTCAAGATGGGCATGTTTCTCGGAGTCGCCCGCGGCAGCGTCGAGGAGCCCAAGCTGGTGCACCTCTCGTACGTGCCGAAGAACGCCGAGCAGGCGAAGCAGCCGCCGGTGTGCATCGTCGGCAAGGCGATCACGTTCGACTCCGGTGGCCTCTCGCTCAAGCCGTCAGACGGCATGCTCGACATGAAGACCGACATGGCTGGCTCGGCCGCGATGCTCGGCGCGATGCGGGTGATCGCCCAGATTGCGCCGCCTTTCCCCGTGTTTGGGTTCTTCGGGGCCTGCGAGAACATGCCGGCGGGCAATGCGTACCGGTTGGGTGACGTGCTCGTCTCGCGACTGGGCAAGACGGTCGAGATCACGAACACCGACGCCGAGGGGCGCCTGGTTCTCGGTGACATTCTCGCCTACGCGAATGAGTTCAAGCCGGCGGCGCTGATTGACCTGGCGACGTTGACGGGTGCCTGCATCGTCGCGCTCGGCAATTACATCACTGGCGCGTTCGGTGATGACGACCAGCTGATGTGGAACGTGCTCGAAGCCGGCCGCACGTCGGGCGAGGCGCTGTGGCGCTTGCCGATTTCTGACTTTCAGAAAGACGTGCTCAAGAGCGACGTGGCCGACATGAAGAACTCGGGCGAGCGCTGGGGCGGTGCGATCAACGCCGCGGTGTTCTTGAAAGAGTTCGTCGGGAACACGCCATGGGTGCATTTGGACATTGCCGGCCCCTCGCAATCGCCGCGCGACCGCGGGTACTTCAGCAAGGGCGCCACCGGCGTCGGAGTCAGGACGTTGGTCGAGCTGGTGATGCGTCGCACGCAGGAGATCAGCGTGATGCAGACGTCGACACCGGTGCTCACCGAGACCTGAGAAGCGCTTCGCCGTGGGGGCGTGGGCCGCGGGCGCC
>JANLPS010000262.1:0-4222 GCA_031367385.1 Archangium sp.
TGCCGGTTGCTCTGAGGGGAAGTTTTCTGCCCGCCGACCGCGCCGCTCAACCCACGCTCAGAGAACGTTTCTGGCGCTGCGAGCGTGTGTCATCGCGGTCAGCCACCGCCGGTCGATCACGAACCTGCGCGGTCAACGACAACATGGCCTCCGAACCGGCATTTCTCAGTGGCTTCGACGCGTGGACGGATGCCTTTGCCGAGCACGTCGCGAAGAAGGGGAAGGTCGAGCCAGGAGCGCATCGAGCCTATGGGTATCGCCCTCCCGCTCACCTCTGGGCCGACGTGAAGACCAAGTGGCGAGCGATGCGAATGGCAATGGGGTTGCCCATCAAAGGCAGTTCCGCAGCAACCCAGCAGGCTGAGAAGCTCAATCGCGACGTGACCCTCTTCTACAAAAAGGGAGAAGGGGCAAAAGCTCGAGACGTATCGCGCTGATCGCGCGGGGCGGGTGATGACCCGGCGAGGAGCGCGGCGTCAGATTCGCCCCGAGCGGCTCGCTCGAAGCATGCGCCGGGTTCGTCTTCGATGAGCGCCGAGGTGCCTCGTTGGTCGAGGAGGCTCTGGAGGCCTATCGTGAAATCAACACCGTGCTCGATGATGAGGTCGACCTCGTCAAGCCGCTTATTCGGCTCGAGCCGATCGCTGTGCTCAAAGGCAGAGCCGGTTCGTGGGTGGCGTGGAGGAGACGGTCGATGAACCGTGACCTGGGCTTTGCGCTGCCCGAGACCATGGGCCGTAGCCACGAAAACGAGAGCGCGCTGGGCGACTTTCTGGCCGATTCGCTGCGCTCGATGTGCAAAGCCGACGTGGCGATGCTCAACCCGGCGGCTTGCGCGCTGACCTGAAGAAGGGGCCGTTGAAATACGGCGCGGTCTCCGAGGTGATGCCGTTCGACAATGCGGTGGCCACGCTCGACTTGACCGGCGAGCAGCTGCAGCGGCTGATTTTCTGGCCCGCGGAGGCGATGGGCTGGCGCCGGTGCTGGCGACCATCGAGCCTCGACAGGTCGACCTGGGCGAGCAGCGCGGGTCGAACTTGCGCGATGAGCTCGTCACCTGGTGGTAAGAACAACGGCCGGCCTTCATCGCTCCGAAGAGGGGCCGGGTCGCGTTCTTGACCGATGGCTCAGAATGCAGCGCCGCCAGCAAGGTCGACGGGCACCTCGCCGCGCCGTGAAGGTCGTACCTGGGCCTACAGTGGCGAAGCCGTTGAACGGGCTCACGAAATCGCGCGTCGCCCCGATTTGCCGCCTCGAAATGCGATGAAGATGTCAGACCCCTCGTGTATGGTCCGGCGAATGTGGCGGTGACCTCTACCGCCTTTTGAGGAGGGCTTTTGCTCTACAAAGTGACCCCGATGCTCACGCCGGTCGAGAAGCCGGCTCGAGACCCCGATGCTCCGAAGGTGCCCCGCAAGCGGCGAAAGTCGGCGGTCTACGACGGTGAAGGGCACGAGGTGCTCATCACCATGATGTGCCTCAAGTGCCGGCAAATGAAGCCGCTGGGCATGTTCGGCCTGCGCAAGATGGCTGACGGGGCGATTCGAAATCAGCCCTGGTGCCGCACCTGCCGCTCGGGGGCCTCGGCGATCAAGAAGAAGCCCGACGAGCTCGATGAAGCCGCTGGCGCGAGCGAGACGGTGGCCGCTCCGGGTCAGAGCGATGCGACGGTCGAGACGGTCGCCGCGCCTGCAGCCGCGATCGGCGAAGCCTCAGCCGCTCAACCGCCCGCTGCTGACTAGCTTTTGCCCCTTCAAAAGCGAAACCCCGTTCCCACAGTGTGTGGAAACGGGGCTTCTTTTTGAAGCTGTGGAGGCGGACGGGATCGAACCGACGACCTTCGCATTGCGAACGCGACGCTCTCCCAACTGAGCTACGCCCCCGAGACTGTTGATGCTTTTCGACGCTTGGGACCAACGCGAACTGACAACTGTGCAACGGCGCGGCTGAGTATGTGATCGATTTGGGGGTGTCAACACCCGAAATGTCGCAGATTCAGAGCCATTTTATTTTGACTGAGTTGGTACCCGCTGTCATAAAAACGCCTCTTTTTCCCCGATGCCAGCGACCATGAAGACGTTGAGCCCGGCCGAGCTCGCGAAGCTGGAGCATGCTTTCGCAACCGACCCAGCATCAGAGGCTTATAAGCCTCTGGCCGAGGCGTATCTCGGCATGGGTCGCTTCATGGAGGCGATGGTCGTCTGTAAGAAGGGCGTGAAAGCCCACCCGACCGATGCTGACCCGCGGGTGTTGCTCGCGAAGGTCTACGCAGCGCAGTCGAAAGACAAGAAGGCCCTCGAAGAGCTGCAGGGCGCCTTGCAGGTCGCTCCGAATGATGTGGCCGCGCTGCGCATGACCGGGTCGCTGCAGATCAAGACCGGCGAGACCGGGCCCGGCAAAGAGAACCTGCTCAAGGCGTTCACCGTCGCGCCGAATGATGAAGAGACCGTGGCCGCGATGCAGCAGCACGGCATCGAAGCGCCGAAGCAGGCGCCGATACCAGTGGCTGCGCCGCCTCAAATGGTGTCGCCGGTCTCGTCGAGCGACAGCGGGCTCAATGACGCGCTTCACGGCGCCGACGTGGGAGACCTCGAGGCTCCGCCGCCGCAGCAGCAGCAGCCCAAGCGTCGCGGCCAGACCGGCCAGACGCCTGCGCTCGCTCGCCCCGCCAGCTCGGGTGGCCGCCCGGCGGTGCAACGCCGAACCCGCGAAGACGAAATTTCAGAGGTGAGCGAGGTCTCTGAGCTCTCTCGTGCCAGCGCGAAGAAGAAGGCGCGCAGTGGCCCGGCCCGCGCGATGTTCTTCTTGTTGTTGTTCGCGGTGCCGCTGGCCGCCGGCGCGTATTACGGCATCGGTCAGTACAAGGCGAAGCAGGCGCGCGAAGTGAAGACGAAGATCAGCGCGGCGCAAGACCTGATCAAGCTCGACACCTTCGACTCGTACAAGAAGGCCTGCGAAGCCGGAGAGCGCGCCCTCGACGTCGACCCGACCAGCGTCTTGGCGCACCGCTACCTGGCCTACGCGTACACGATTCGCTGGGGTGAGCACGAGCGCAACGACGAGATGAAGGCCAAGGCCGATGAGCACCTGCGCGACGGCCGGGCGAAGCCTGACCTGAACGAAGGGCGCACCTCGCAGCTGGCGGCCGAGGCGTTGTTCAAGTTCTACAACAATGAGGGTGCCAAGGGCCTGGCTGAGCTCGAGGAGCAGATCAAACAGGCCGAGGCCAAAGATCAGCACTCGGCGACGCTCTACCTGACCCAGGGCCTGCTGCAGATGAACGGCGGAGACCTCGAGCGCGCGAAAGAATCACTCGAGAAAGCGCAGCGCTATGCGGCTGACGACCCGCGCATCTTCGTGGCGCTCGGCACGCTGGCCCGCCGGCGTGGCAATGATCAACAGGCGCTCACGCAGTACAACGCGGCGCTTCGCTACAGCCGAAATTCACACCCCGAGGCGTTGCTCGGCACGGCGTTGCTCGTGCTTGATCAAGACAACCCGGGCAACGGGTACATCACCGCGGCGAAGTACGTGAAGACCTTGCTCGAGGCCGACCCGGCTCCGTCGCCGCGGCAGTTGGCGCAGGCGCACATGGTCAAGGCCCTGCTGGTCTCGCGCGTCTCGCACGACATACCCCTGTTCACCAAGGCCGAGTTTCAGAAGGAGCTCGAGGTCGGCACCGGCATCGGGCCCGACCCCGCCAAGGCGAAGACCGAGATCGCCAACAACGAGAACGAGGCCTTCTCGACCGATCGCTCGAACCCCGAGCTGTACATCATCAAGGCCAAGCGGCTGTATTACGAAGAGCGCTTCGACGACGCCGCGGCTGAAGTTCGCAAGGCGATCGAGATGAACGGCAAGCAGGCGCACTTTCACGTCGAGCTGGCTCGCGTGCTGCTGCGCAAAGAGGGCGGCGAGGCGATGGCCGAAGACGCGCTGAAGAAGGCCGTCTCGTTGGTGCCGAACAGCCCCAAGTTGCTCGCGCTGCTGGGCCAGGCGCAGTACCGCGGCAAGAAGATCGACGACGCGAAGATGACGCTCGAGAAGGCGACTGAAGACCCCAAGACCCGCAACCCCGACGCGCGGTTGCTCTTGGGGCGCATCTTTCGCGACGACAAGAAAGACTACGATCGCGCGGCGGCGAACTTTGATCAGGCCAGCAAAGAATACTTCTCTGATCAGACCCTCGCGGCCACGGCGCTCGACGAGCTCGGCGTGACCT
>JANLPS010000279.1:0-1829 GCA_031367385.1 Archangium sp.
AACGACTCGCGTGGAACGCACTGTCGCTCGGCACCACTCTCGACCTTCAATTCATCGGAGGTGCCGCGATCAAGCCGATGCTTGCCGATCAGCCCCCTCAAGCGCTTGCGTCATAGGGCCCGATACGGATCGCGTGGGTCAAAGGCCACCCGGACTTCCGTGAGCTGATCAGCCGAGGCGGTCGCAGCCAAGGAGAGGTCGACGACGAAGCGCCGCTTCGTCTCAGTGAACAGAGCCGCGCGAACTGGAGCCGAGTCCGTGATGGGCCCAGGCTCGCGGCCGGAGATGGTGGCCTCGACGAACCCTTCACAGCGGCGAACCGACCAGTTGCCGGCCAGCGCCTTACGGATGACGCGGTCGATTCTCTCATCGGCCTTCTTCGGCGCGGCAAGCTTGAATGCCTCGTGCAGCCTCACGAAGCAGAGCGCGGAGTTTAGCTCGAGCTTGCGAAGCTCTCGTCGCTCGGTCCCGTCGGCATCTGTGCCGACCATCACCATGAAGCCGGCGTCAACCGCATCGCGAATAACTCGCGGACCGCTCACCAGACGACGGAGGCGTTGATGCGGGCGACAGGCTGCTGCACCAGCGCGGCGAGGTGTTCGTTCGTCTGGGCGAGCCCGCGGTCGACCATCGCCTGCAACGCTCTGCCCTCTTCTACCGGCGTCAGCGCCGAGCGTGCGACGTTCTCCGTGTAGGCGAGAGAAGCGAGCTGCGCGTCATTCAGCCCGCTTCGCACGAGCGCGGGAATGCTGCGCCACTTCTGACTCGGCGAGCAGGCTGTACGCCGCCACTCGTCTACGACCGGCCACGATGACGTAGCGGCCATCGTCGCAGGCTTGCACCACGATGGGCCGCAACAGACCTTGTTTTCGAATCGATGCAGCCAGCGACCTGAGCTCTTCTTCATGAATGACCTTCCGAGGCTGCCACGGGTTTGCATCAAGCAGCGCCAGCTCCACCGACGCCATGTTTTTGACCTGCCCACGAACCTCAACCATGTGCTCTCCTCGTTCGAGCGACGGGCTTGATACCGAAGCGAGCACAAGTATCGTTCTCATCGACCCTGGAACGCCAGCCCATGCCACGCACTCCCAAACCTGCGACGACGAAGTTTCAGACGGTTCGCGTCGAGATGCACAACCAAAACTTCATTGTGCGCGAAGCCGCACGGGTCGGTCGGCCGATTGGCCTGATCTTCAACCAGGAACTCGAATTCGCGCGCACGGCCGGGCTCCCGCCGCTTCTGCTCCACTTGCTCACACAGCACCTCAAGCGCGAACGATCGGACCTTCGCGAGGAGTTCAGGACCGTCGCTTGGAATGCTGCGATGGCGCTCCCTCCTGTGACCTGGCCACCTCTGAAGGAGCCCGTGCCCCTCGACCGCACCTACCACGTGGCTTCGGTCAACATGGACGGAGCCAATCGCGAACACCTCAAGGAATTGGCCGCTAGCACGGGGCGCGAGTTCACCTCGGTCATGAACGATGAGCTGCGATTCGCGCAGACGCTCGGGTTGCGCCCTGAATTAGAGGCAAAGCTTCAAGCTCGCCTGAAGGCGACCGGGTTGAGCGCTCGCGAGTGGGGAATGATGGAGATGTGGGAGCGGGCGCTACCGCTACGGAAGTCAGTTCCACTCGATGAGTACCCCACCTCAAGAGCAGTTTTTTCGAAGCACAGATAACAACCACGAAGTGCCTGGAGGCAGCATGAACGCGGAAGGTCCGAGCTCGGGAATCGACATGATCTGGAAGACCAAGAAAGACAAAGCGGGAAACCGTGGTGAGGGGCGGGCGAGAGCACGAGTTGGCCGTGGTGTTTTTGACGAACGG
>JANLPS010000302.1:0-5155 GCA_031367385.1 Archangium sp.
CCGCTGCCGATGACGATGACGCTGTACTTGCGCTTGTTGGCCGGGTTGACCAACTTCATGTCGAACTTGTGCTTGCTCCAGCGCTCTTCGATGGGCCCGGAGGGTGTCTTCGAGTCGAGTTTCATGACTTCACCAACCCCAACATCACGCTGAGCGGAATGGACAAGAACGCCAGGCAGAGCCCGTAGCCGACGACCAGGGCCGCGATGTGAACGAAGGGCGTCCACCTCCGGCCCCAGAGGCCGAGGTGCTGAAAGAGCGAATAGAGCCCGTGAGACAAGTGCGCCGCGAGCAAGATCTGCGCGACGATGTACGCGATGGCGATGACCGGCTGCTGAAAGCCATTGACCAGCATCTGGTACGGGGTCATCGACTCGGTCGAGCCGCCGGTGACGCGCCAGGTGAAGTGGGCCAGGTGGTAGACGAGAAAGGCCGCGACCACGAGGCCCGAGATCAGCATCGTCTTGGCCGCCAAAGTGGTGCGCGAGCGGTTGGCGTAGGCATACGCGACCGGGCGAGCGGCCTTGTTGAACGCCGCGGTGCGAATGGCGAAAAAGATGTGGAGCGGAAAGCCGAGCAGCAGCGCCACCCGCACGCCCCACAGCAGGGCAGGGGTCTGGTGGAGCTTGTACGCGTACTCGTTGAAGGTCGCCTCGCCCGCGTACACGGTGAGGTTGCCGGCGAGGTGGGCGACGATGAACAGCCAGAGGCCGAGGCCGGTCAGGGCCATCACGATCTTCGAGCCGATCGACCCGAACATCAGCCTGATCAGGTTCCCGATCAGCGACTCCGAGTGATTGTCTCGTTGGAGCTCCATTGCTTCAGCCATCGAAATCTCCAGAACACGAATAAAGGGGGTACGCGGGGGCGACGAGTGATGTTTATCGAGCCGTGACGGCCGTCACCATGGTGGCGTTTCGCTACAGGGTGCCCAAACCACAAGGAAAATCGTCACTGCTGTGAGCGCAGGTGATGCGCGAAGCGAGGCTTGAGACGGCGCGCTGAGGTCAATAAGAGAGCCTCCTCGTGACTGCGCCTGCGACCCCATCGAGCCTTCGCGGCGTCGCACTGCCTGCGGCGCTGGTGTTGGCGACGATGGTGCCCGCGACCATCGTGATACCCGTGCTCAGGGCCTTCGTCTCGAGTGCGTACCCGGGGCACGAGTGGCTGGTGCACGCGTTCATGGCGGTCAATTTGCTGGGGGCGTGCCTGTTGGGCCCGGTGCTGGCGGTGAGGGCCGATCGCCAGGGGCAGCGGCGGTTCTTCGCGGGGCTGCTGGCGGTGATCGACGGGCTGACGTTGATCGGCGTCGCGCTGAGCCCTCCGGTGTCGGTGATGCTGGCGCTGCGCTTCGTGCAAGGGGCCGCGAGTGTCGGAGCCGTCTCTATTCTCATGGGCAGTGCACGCGCGCAGGCCAAGTCGAGCGGGGCGATGGGGCTGGTGGGCGGCTCGGTGATCTTGGCGATCGTGGTGGCGATACCGCTGGGCGCGATCGTGGGCCGCGATGACCCGACCTTGCCGTTGTTCGTCGGCGGAGCGGTGGGCGTCGGGGCAGGTTTGCTGGCGTGGCTGACCTTGCCTCGCGGCGGCGACGTTCAGCGTTCTGAGGTCTCGCTAGGCGCGTTGCTGACGCGGTACCCATTGCTGCGAGGCCCGACGCTGGTGGTGGCGCTCGAGCGAATGGCGGTGGGCGCCTTCGTGGTGACGCTGCAGCTCTACGGGCACCTCGTGCTCGAGGTCGCAGACGCCAAGGTCTCGTCGTGGTTCTCGGCGTTCTTGGTGACCTTCGCATTGGCGACCTGGCCGATGACCCGCTTGGGCGATCGCGTCGACCGATGGCGGTTGGTCGCAGGAGGTGCGCTGGTGTACGGGAGTATGTTCATCGCCCTCGGCCTGGTCGCGCAACCGCTCATCTTGCCGCTGCTTTTTTTGGGTGGTCTGGGCTCGGCCGCGATCTACGGGCCTGCCTTGACGCTGGCCAGCCAGTCGGTGCCTGATGCGGCACGGGGGTCGGCGATGGCGATGCTGAACGCTGCAGGCACGCTGGGCATGTTCGCCGGCAACGTGATCGCGTTCGGCTTTGCGTCGGGGTTGGTCGAGGCAGGTGTTTCGCGGGGCGTGGCGTACCCGGTCGTTTTCGTGGTGGCGGGCGTGTCACAGAGTATCAGTGTTTTCGTGGGGTTGAGTAATGCCACGCGGGGCGCTGAACTTCCTTCACCCCTGTAGGCATCTGATCAGTCGACCCCCATGGAAAAGCGAAAAAATCGAAGGCATGCGCGGCGCCTGCGGGTTCGGTACGGCGAGACCGAGTTCACGCAGAACGGCTTCTCGGCCGACATCTCGGCGACCGGCATGTTCATTCAGACCCTGTCGATACCCAAGCTCGGCACGCGGTTGCACATCGAGGTCTCTTTCGACGGCGAGCAGCGCTTGTTCTTCGAAGGGGTCGTCGCGCGTCAAAAGATCGTGGCGGCCGAATTGCGGCACGTGCTCAAGGGTGGGTTCGGCGTTCGATTCTTGGCCGGCGTCGAGCTGCTGCCTGAGATGGTGCCCAGCCTCAAGTCGAGTGCGGGCAGCCTGGTGCTCCGGTACGAGACCAAAGCGGCCTTCGCCGAAGCGTGGAAGGGCGAGCTGCAGCGGGGCGGGGCGTTCATGTGGAGTGAGCGGCCGCACACCGTCAACACCACCGTCGCGGTCGCGATTGACTTGCCCTTCGCGGGGCAGCAGCTCGAGTTCGAGGCGAAGGTGATGCACGTGGTCGACGAGAAGACGCGCACCGGGTTGACGTTGATGTTTCTCGATGCCGACAAGGCGCTGTCGACGCTCAAGACGGTCTCAGAGATTCAGTGACGTTGAGCGGTGCTGGCCTTCGCGAAGCGCGTGCGAATGGGCTCTTGATTTTTTGTTTTTCTTGCCCGCATAGCGATTTTGCAAAAGACGAAAGAGATTTTCTCTTTGTCGGTCTTCGCGGAGGTGCACGACTGAATTGAAGAGCCCCCATATCGTCGCATTCGACTCGTCTTGCCCGGTTGTCTTTCTCACTGGAGCAACGGGTTTTCTGGGTGGTGCCTTGCTGGCCCGCTTGCTCGAACGTGGCGATGTGCAGGTCATCGCGCTCGTTCGTGCGAAAAATGGCGTGACGCCGCCCCAGCGCGTCCTCCACTCCGTGAATCGGTTTCTGCCGTCTGCGATGACCTCGCCGCCTCCGGGTCTTCAGGTCGTCGAAGGCGACTTGACCTCTCTCGACGCGGTGCCGGTCGAGGGGTGGGCTGTGACGCACGTGGTGCATGCTGCGGCGAACACGTCGTTTCGCTCGAGGCGTGGCGTGTGGGAGGTCAACTACGAGGGCACACGGCACCTGCTGAGATTCTGTCAGCGCATGCCCAGGCTCCGCCGAGTTGTGTATGTCGGCACCGCAATGGCGTGCGGCGAACGGGGCGGAGGTGTGCTCGGCGAAGAGCGCGCGCTCGACTTCGATGCTCCTCACATCGTCGAATACACCCGTTCGAAGGCCGCGACGGAGCTGGACCTGATCTCCGGGTCTTCGCTGCCGATCATCACCGCTCGACCGTCAATCATCGTCGGGCACCGCACTCTTGGAGTGAGGCCGTCGGCGAGCATCTGGTGGTATTTTCGGGCGATCGCTGCGTTGCGCTTTCACGCCTGGAGCCCGAGCACGGCAATTGACGTCGTGCCGGTTGATTGGGTCGTCGAGGCACTCGAGGTGCTGCTGATCAAGCCCGAGCTTCAGGCGAAGATCTATCAGCTGTCCGCCGGGGTCGAGGCGAGCAATGTCTGGGGCGACATCGACCGAGCGTTCGTCACACCTTCGACTCCAGCTCCGCGGGTCGCTGCCACGAGCGAGCTGGGGCGCATTCAGGCAGAGCTGGTTGTGCTGTTTCCGAACGTTGAGAGAACGAGGCTCGCAGAGGCGCTGCTCGCATACTCCCGTTTCGCCGCGCTTGGAGTGATCTTCAAGAACCAACGCATTCTCGACGAAGGGGTCATCCGTCCTCCTCCGTTTATGTCACTGATCTCGAACTACCTCGAGACCAGTGTTGGTCGGTCAGTTGAAGACCAGATGCGAGACGACGACTGATTTTCTCGTCGTACGACGCGGCGCGCTGAGGTCAGCTCAGCCGCCGCGGGTGTGCATCTCGAGATGCGGCTCGGCGCGCAGCTCAGAGACGCTCACCAACGGGCCTCGAGCACCGCGCAGGGTGAGGCGCTCTTCAGCGCCTCGGTCGGCGCGTTCACGCCAGGTGCCGGCGATTCTGGCCTCGAGGGCCTCGGTGCTGGCGTGCTCGCGCAGTGGGGTCTTCAGGTCGGTGCCCGAGGTTGCGTAGAGGCAGGTGAAGTACCGGCCATCGGCGGTGAGCCTGGCGCGGTCGCAGCGGCCGCAGAAGGGTTGGGTGGTCGAGGCGATGATGCCGAACGTGCGGCCATCTTTGAGCCTGAACCGTTCGGCCGGAGCGCTCGAGGTCTCGATCACGGGCTCGATGTGGCCGAAGTACGCGGTCAACCGGGCGAGCAGCTCGGTTCGGGGCACCACCTGCGTGGGTGACCAGCGGGTGGCTCCGCCGACGTCCATGTATTCGATGAACCGGAGCTCGGCGTCGAAGCGTGCGGCGAATTCGAGCAGCTCGACGAGCTCTCCGTCGTTGAGGCCGCGAATGACGACGGTGTCGATTTTGAGCCCGCGGGTGAAGGCGACGCGGTGGGCTTCGGAGATGCCGGTGAGCACGGCCCCGTGGGTGTTTCGGCGGGTCAACGAGGCGAACTTCGCGGGCGAGAGCGTGTCGAGGCTGACGGTCAGGCGGTGCAGGCCGGCGTCTTTGAGCGACTGAGCGTGCTCGGCGAGCAGCACGCCGTTGGTGGTCATCGACAGATCTCGCAGCGGCTTCGAGGCGAGCTGGCGCACGAGCACGTTGAGGTCACGGCGAACGAGGGGCTCGCCACCGGTGAGGCGCACCTTGTCGACGCCGAGGGCGATGAACCGGTCGACGAGGGCGGAGATCTCTTCGAAGGAGAGGATGTCTTGGTTCTTGAGCCAGACGTAATCTTCTTCGGGCATGCAGTAGGCGCAGCGCAGGTTGCAGCGGTCGGTGACGGAGACCCGCAGGTTGCGAAGCGGTCGTGCGAGGGTGTCGCGCAC
>JANLPS010000348.1:0-32045 GCA_031367385.1 Archangium sp.
GGCGCCGATCGAGGCGGGCTGAAGCGAGGAGACATTCTCATTCAGCTCGGCCCGCACGCGATAGGCAGCGTGGAGGATTTGATGTTCGTGCTGATGCAGGCGAAGCCGGGTGAGACGGTGAAGGCCGGGGTGTTGCGCGAGGGCAAGCCACTGGTGCTCGAGGTCACGTTTCAGGAGGGCCGGCGGCACTGAGGGTGGGGGGGGGGTCGGGGGTCGGTCGTGTGCGCTCGTCGCGTGCAGCGCCTTGGCTCGAGCGGGAGAATGTCCTGATGGGGGCCTCCTCCGGGCGGGTGGCGTGAGGTCGACAACCTTGTTTACCATTTTCGGTGCGACCACTTGTCAGACCTCTCTGGCAAAGACCGATGCATGGCTCGAAAACAACGGTTCGCGACATCACCGAAAGGGCAGCTGCTCTTCGCGCTCATTCGAGTCGGTGGAAATCTGCAGCAGCATCTCGAGGCATTGCTCGAACCGTTGGGCATCACGCCGCTCGAGCTGCAGGTGATGCGGGTCATTGGGCTCAATGAATGGCCAAGCATTGCGTCAGTGGCAAGAAACGTGGGTGTCAGCAAACAAGCAATCCAGAAGCCGCTTCGCGCACTCCGCGAAGCCGGGCTCCTCGAGTTGGGAGCCTCGCAACTCGATCGACGACACAGCCAGCTTCGACTGACGGTCTGCGGCGAGGAGCGACTCGGAGAGGCGCTTGCCCGGCTTGATGAAGCAGAGCTCCGTTTCACCAGAGGCCGCCTCGACGAGTCGTTTCGGCTCGACACCTGGCTCGAAGACGGGTTCTGGGAGCTTCGACCCGACCTCAAACCGCCCAGCCTCCGCGTGCTGCTTCGGCGCGCGTTGAACTGAAGTGGTAAACAGAGTTGTCGATCCGGGCCTCCCGCCAAGTCACCCTCCCCGCCCCTTTGACACCCTGGGTGTGAGGCGAAGGGGCTCGTCACCTTCGGCAGTGCGTGCGGCGAACCCATCAAACCAGCCCGCCCCCAAGCAAATGGTACACTGCCGCCCATGCCCACGACGGTGCTCGACATCGACGGCACGCGCTTCTCGCACCTGCTCGGCTTCTTCGGCGAGGTCGAACGCCTGCTGAAACTCCCCCCGAACTGGGGCCGAAGCTTCGAAGCCCTCGACCGGGTCTGGGCCAACAAAGGCGGAGTCCAACTGCGTTGGCACCAAGCCGCCCACTCGATGACGACCCTGGGCCCGCACTTCGCGACCATCGTGCGACACCTGCGAACCGCGCCCGGCGTCACGCTCGAATTCTGGGTCGACCGCGAGACCTTCCGCGAGTCCCTTCTCCGCATCATGGACCGCAAGTCGCACCCAGCCTGGCCCGCCTTCACCTCGGGCCGGGTGCCCAAAGACAAGCTCCACCTGCACCTCGAGCAAGAGTACGCGGTCTTCGTGCGCGACTTCCCCATCTTGGTGGGGCGCGCGTTCATTCAATGCCCGATCGCCGAAGTACGCCGCGAATTGGCCGAGAACCTCTACGAAGAAGAGACCGGAGGCCTGCACGCCGGCCGCCCGCACCCCGAGCTCTTTCTCGAGTACCCGAAAGGCCTGGGCTTCGACGTGAAGCGCTTCGAGCACGTCGAGCTGATGCCCGCAGCGAAGGCCTACCGCCAAGTGCTCGACGAGGCGACCACCGGCCAAGGCTGGGCCGTCGCGGCCTCCGTCGTGACCCTCTTCGTCGAAGGCACCTCGCACGAGCGAGCCCTCTTCGACACCTCGAGCCCGCCCAGGCCCGAGCCCGCGCTCGAAGAGCACCCGCTGGTCAAACACTACGGCCTGCCGGTCGCCTCGCTGTCACTGACCCGAGCGCACCGCGGAGTCGAAGGCGAGCACCGCCTCGCCGCGTGGAGAATGATGCTCGATCACGTCGAGCCGAACGAACGAGTGCCAGTGCTCCTCGCGATGGACGACGCGCTGACTGCGTGGCACGCCTATCGCGATGAAATGGCCGAGGTCTGCGGAGTCGGCGTCGCCCGCGCTCCGTAAACCCAATAAGGTCGCAAGCAGTATGCCCACCTCAGCCAAGCGTCGCTTCAGCGCAACGGTGCTCAGCGGCCACAAAGGCAACGCCATCGAAGTGCCCTTCGACCCCACGAGCCAGTGGGTTCTCACACCGACCTCGCTGCGGCCCGGCCGCAAGGGGCACCGGGTCGTCGGCACCCTTGATGGCGAGCGCTTCGAGAGCGAAATCGTCGCGCGCGCGAAGAAGCACTGGCTGCTGATCAACGCTCCAGAGGGCGAGACGGTCACCGTGGTGATCGAGCCCGCGCCGCCGTGAGCCCCTTCGAACGCCTCGCCTCAGCCGACGCCTGGAGCCGCCAGCCCAGCACTTACGAGCGCCTCGGCCACCGGGTCTGGGCCGAGGGCACCATGCCCTGGCGAGTCACCACCTGCCCGTGGACGGCGAACTTCGAGGCTGACCTCATCTGCGCCTTCGAGATCGAGGCCCGGCGACTCGGGTGGCTCGGCGAGCGCGAGCCCCTCACCGTGTGGGACGTCGGCGCCGGCACTGGCCGCCTCACCTTTCACCTCGCCCGAAAGCTCGCGAGCCGCGGCGCGAACGTCAGGTTCTTGATGACCGATGTGGCGCGAAGCAACGTCGAGGCCTGGCAGCAACAGCCCCAGCTGCGAGCGCTGATCGACGCAGGCACGGCCCACACCGGCGTGATGAACGTGCTCACCGACGAGGCCCCCCGCACCCTCGAAACCAGTCAGCGCATCGAGGTCGGCCCCGCGGTGGTGTTGGCCCACTACCTCTTCGACAGCCTGCCCCACTCCGCCTGGCGCAACGACGGCGCAGGGCTGCAAGAGGGCTGGGTCTCCGAGCGCCCTGATGGCACCTTCGACTGGCAATGGCGGGCCGCTACCACCAAGGCCCCCCACGCCGTCACCCCAGCCCCTCACCTCTTCCCCGATGGCGCGGTCACCGCGATCGACCGCTTCACCCGCCTCACGGAGGGCAGATTCGCACTGCTGGCCATCGACAAAGGCGCCAATGATCGCCCGACCCTGGCCCGGCACGAGACCATCTCCGCCGGAGTCAACTTCGAGGCGCTCGCCGCGGCCACCCCTTCACTGCACTGGCTCGATTCGGTGCAGTCCTCGACGCTCCAGCTCGCGGCCGCGATCCCTCCGGCGCTGCGCGACTCGACGCTGACCCGCCTGTGGAGAGCGCCGAACATCGTGCAGCTGCTCGAGCGCCTGGTCGCCTTGCGAGATCACGGCGGGAGCATTGATCAGGTGCTCGAGCTCCAACGCCGGCTGCACCACGACCCTGACACGCTGGTGCAATTGGCGCCGCTGATACGCCAGCAGCTCCCCTCGGCCTCGCTTGCCCAGGTCGAGGCCCTCGTCGCCAGCATCGCGCGCGCGGCAGATCGCCACTTCACCTTGCGTCAGCAGCTCGAGGTGCCCTTCGAGCTTGCCACCCTCGCCCACGCGTGCGGCGCGCTCCGCCTGGCTGAGCCGCTGTACCTGGCCGCGATCTCCGAGTCGGGAGAAACCGCCGCCTCGCTCTACAACCTCGCGCTGCTGCTGCGCACGACCGATCGCCTGCCCGAGGCCCGCGTACTGCTCGCGCGAGTCATCGAGCTCGACCCGGCGCATGAGCGAGCCCGAGCGCTGCACGAGGGCTAACGCCCCTTCAATCGGGGTCAGCGGGCTCGACTTCAGGCGAGGGCAATACGGGCCCAAGCACCCTTCGATACAGGTCGAAGAACCGCCGTTCACTCTCGCTCCCAGTGCCACCTGACGTGGGCTGGCATTCACAGCTCACCCGGCTGGTGCGCAGGTCTTGCACGAACCCGCACACGCCAGGGCACTCGAGCAAGCCGCCTTCTTCGAAGAGCCCCAACTTCGCCTCGGTCGCCTGAGCCAGCGCGGCCGCGCACACCGGCATCGTCTGCGCCAACCGCCGCCAAGGGAAAACGTGCTGTGCGCTGCGCCCGCGGTCGCCTTCGCTGAAGCTCACGCCAATGCGACACGGCAGCGTCGCGGGCCCGGTCACATCGAAATACAACCGCCCCCCGTGCTCGAGCGGCTGCCAGGCCGTCGCCACGGTGTTGAGCCCGTCACCCGTCTTCTCAGCGTGCAGCTCGAAGCACTCCGTCTCCGACGCGCCGTGACCTCGGTCACACACATGGTGCGTGCCCGTGCTCACCAGGGTCGGTTGCCGCAGCGCCAGAATACCCGCGCGAAGGTCGTACGTGACATCGAACCGCCCCCACACATCGACCGCCAGGGAGCCCGCAACTCCATGAGGCGCCTGGCCGGCCATCACGTCCAACGTGCCGGCGCTCACCCCGAACCCCGGCGCCAGCTCGAGCCGCTCATAAGGCAAACCGCTGAACGCCTCGAGCTCGGTCGGCACCGTCGTCACCCCATGCCCCCGCAGCAGCTCGAGCCCGGGCAGCAGCCCTTGCGCCCGCGCCGCTTCGTCGAAGATTCGGCTGAACCGATCTCTCGTCGAGAGCACGAAGGTCGCGGTCAACGTCTCAGGCTCTTGGTGCACCCGCACCGGCAACAGCGGCCAATCGTGCGTCGGGTCTCGGGTCAGCTCGAGCACCTGCACAGCGCTGCCGGGCCTTCGCTGCGAAAGCCACTCGGCCCGAGGCCGGCTCGGTAAGAACGCCACCCTTCGCGTGGCCACGCTCACCTGCAGCGCGACGTCTGAAAGCACATCGAGCCCGAGCACCACCACGCACCGCGCGTTGCCCATCAGCGCCACCGACCGTGGCCGCAGCAGCACCGAGCCCACCCGCAGCCCCGTCACCCGCGCGACCGGGTACACCTCTTCTTTCGCGGTCAGCGGGTCTGCAAACCGCAATTGGCCGCTTTCAAGCGCCGGGTCATTGACACAGCCGGTCGAAACGAAGGTCATCGAGGCCGTGGCGTCGAACTCAATCTCGGCCGGCCGCCCCTCGACCGCGCCGGCAATCGCCAGTCGTATCGATGGGTTTGGCAACAGGGGCGCCGATGAGCCCACCAGCGTCGCCGCCTCGGGTCGAGCCACCACGCCGGCACACCCCGTCGCCCACAGCAGCAGCCATACGCGTCTATTCATTCCGCTCCTCGCCGTCTAACGCACTGCACCAACCTGAGACGCACTCATGCATTCGATGAGGCCAATGCACTTGCTTGGTGAAGGCTCCCAATGCCAAGTATCGCGCCTCATTTCGAGGAGCCCTCGCATTATGCCAACTTTCACCACTTCTCTGACGTCAAACAAAGCCCTGATCGACTGGGTCGGCCAGATGGTCGCGATGTGCACGCCTGATCAGGTCGTGTGGTGCGACGGGTCAGAAGACGAGCGCAAACGCCTGACCGAGTTCGCGGTGAGCAAGGGCATCTTGATGCCGCTCAACCAAGAGAAGCACCCCAACAGCTATCTGCACCGCAGCAACCCCAACGACGTCGCGCGCGTCGAGCACCTCACCTTCATCTGCACGCCGAAGAAAGACGACGCCGGCCCCACCAACAACTGGATGGCGCCCGACGAAGCGTACGCCAAGCTGCGCACGCTCTTCGAAGGCTCGATGAAGGGCCGCACCATGTACGTCGTGCCGTACGTGATGGGCCCCTTAGGCTCTGAGCACTCGAAGATCGGCATCGAGCTGACCGACAGCGTCTACGTCGCGCTGAACATGGGCATCATGACCCGCATGGGCAAACCGGCGCTCGACTTCTTGGGCTCGGGCAACGACTTCAACCGCGGGCTTCACTGCACCGGCGACCTGAGCCCCGACCGCCGCTTCATTTGCCACTTTCCCCAAGACAACGCGATCTGGTCGTTCGGCTCGGGCTACGGCGGCAACGCGTTGCTCGGCAAGAAGTGCCTGGCCCTGCGCATCGGCAGCGCGCTCGGCAAGAAAGAGGGTTGGCTCGCCGAGCACATGCTGATTCTCGGCGTCGAAGACCCCGACGGGCAGACCACCTACGTCGCGGCCGCTTTTCCCAGCGCGTGCGGCAAGACCAACTTCGCGATGATGATCCCTCCCAAGCGCTTCAACGGGTGGAAGGTGTACACCGTGGGCGACGACATCGCCTGGCTGCGCGTGGGCACCGACGGCCGCTTGTGGGCGATCAACCCCGAGAACGGGTACTTCGGCGTCGCGCCCGGTACCAACTGGCAGAGCAACCCCAACGCGATGCAGACGATTTCGAAGAACACCATCTTCACCAACGTCGCGGTGACCAAAGACAACTGCGTCTGGTGGGAGGGCATGGACGGCGAGGTGCCCGACGAGCTCACCGACTGGAAGGGCCAGAGCTGGAAGAAGGGCAGCGCCGAGAAGGCCGCGCACCCGAACTCGCGCTTCACCGCTCCGGCCTCGAACAACCCCATGCTCTCAGCGCACGTCAACGACCCGCGCGGAGTGCCCATCTCGGCCATCATCTTCGGCGGCCGCCGCAGCAACACGGTGCCCTTGGTGATGCAGTCGTTCAACTGGGGCCACGGCGTGTACCTGGGCGCGACGCTGGCGTCTGAGACCACAGCCGCGGCCACTGGCGCGCAGGGCGTGGTGCGCCGCGACCCGATGGCGATGCTGCCCTTCGCTGGGTACAACATGGCCGACTACTTCACGCACTGGCTCGACATGCAGCGGCACATTCCCTACCCGCCGAAGATCTTCATGGTGAACTGGTTTCGCAAGAGCAAAGACGGCAAGTATTTGTGGCCGGGCTACGGCGAGAACATGCGAGTGCTCAAGTGGGTGCTCGACCGCGCGCACGGCAAGGTTGGCGCGCAAGAATCGCTCTTCGGCTGGGTGCCCAAGCAAGGCCACATCGACCTCTCGGGCCTCGACATCGACCCGCTCACCGTCGACGAAGCCACCCACATCAACGAAGCGGAGTGGAAGGAAGAGCTCGGCGCGCAGAAGGCATTCTTCGATCAATTCGGAGAGCGCATGCCCAAGTCGCTGGAGCTGACCCGCCAGCAGCTGCTCTCGCGGCTCGGCTGAAAGCCCGCACTTCGGTTCGTGGGCTGTGCATCGTTTGCGGCCCACGCGCTCAAAGGCGCACACTTTCGAGAGGTTAGCGCTGGCGCCCGCCTTGCGTATCGCCGTCACCATCGACGGGGCGGCCACCCGGCAAACGATGCAGGGCTTCGGCGCCACCACGATCTCCCTCGTCTACAACACCAAAGACAACGTGCCTGCCCCTTTGCGCGCTGCTGCGAATGATCTCGCCTTCAAAGAGATCAAGCTGAACATGGGCAACCTCGAGGTCGAGCCAAGCGAGTCGCCCACGAGCAACGTCTACGCACCGGCCAATGACGATGACGACCCGGCCACGCTGAACGCCAGCGGGTTCAATTGGGTGCAGTCAGACAACATGATGCAGAAAGTGGTGACGCCGGGCAAGGCGAGCGGCTTCACGAACTTCTGGCTCGGCCCGTTGATCTCGACCACCTACGCGCTGGCCTGGGTCAACGCGTTCAAGTCGAGCAACCCCACCCGGTACCTCGAGGAGATCGCCGAGCACGTCTTCGCAGTGCTCAAACACTGGAAAGACACGTACGGCATTGACCAGCCCTTCGTTCAACTGTGGAACGAGCCAACCAGCGGCAACGGAGAGCTCAGTGGCGGCGGCAGCGTCGACCTGGTCAACATCGTCAAGGCCTGCGGAGCCCGGCTTCGGGCCGAAGGCTTCGCCACCAAGTTCGTCGTACCCGCGCAGGAGACCGAAGACATCTCGTTGCGCGACGCGACCGCGATACTCGCCGACCCGGTGGCGCGCCAATACGTCGGCGCGATCGCCTACCACCCGTACCCGTATGGCTCGACCTACGCCTCGGTGCCGAACCTGTTGGCGAGCTCGGGGGCCGGCCAACCGGTGGCGGCCAAGGTCACCGTCCGCCAACAGCTTCGAGATCTCGGCGCGCAGTATGCGGTGCCGGTCTTCATGATCGAGGTCTCTCACAGCGAGCTGCCGTTCACCGATTTCGGCAACGTGCGCGGCCGGGCGATTCAGATTCACGACGAGCTCGAATACGCCAACGCGGCGGCGTTCTTCGGCATGAACATGTTCTGGGACACCGTCTCTCACGCCGAGCACTTTCAGGGCCGCCCCGACCCCGGCTTCTGGAACGAGACCGACACACTGGTGCTCATCGATGTCGGAGCGGGCACCGCGAACATTTCTCCGATGGGCCGGGCAGTCGGTCACTTCGCACGGCACATCAAGCCTGGCGCGGTACGCGTGCAGGCGACGAGCAGCGACCCGCTGGTGTTGGTGAGCGCCTTTCGTGACGACGCCACCAATCGGCAGGTGCTCGTGGCCATCAACAACGCGTCACAGCCGAAGGTGATCACCGTGGCGCTCAGCGGGTTGAAAGTTCAAGGCAGCGTGACTTTAGAGCAATCGACCGCCTCGGGCGCCTGGGTGCAGGTGACTCCGGTCGCCGTCACGACGGCGAGCTCGTACTCGATCACCGTGCCTGCGCTGAGCGTGACCAGCCTCGATGCGACCCTGTTCGGCGCGCCGAGCGACGCCGGCACGACGGTGCTCGATGCCGGTACGACGTCGTTCGATGCGGGGGTGACGCTCGACTCCGGCATGACGCCACTCGATGGCGGTCAGCCTCTCTTCGACGCCGGGAGCACCTCGGTCGACGCGGGCCCCGCCGACGCAGGGACCGCCCCAACGGCAAGCGGCCCGGTCGGCGGCCGTTGTGGCTGTACGGCGGCCCCCGCCTCAATGCTTTGGTGGGCCTTGGCCATGCTCCTCACTCGCCGTGGGACGGCGCGGCGCTGACGGGTTCGCTTGCGAAGAGACCTTCTCTTCGAAAGGGTGCCCACGTGTCAGCCGATTCAGTCATTCCTCCGCGGCCGGCCATCGCCTCGCTCGAGAGCCGAGGTGTTTTCAGGGTCGCGCAAAAAGCGGCCGAGGTGACGAGGGCGTATCAGCAGCTCCTCGGGCGCGCCCCCACCTCGAGGGAGCTCGAGTACTGGGTGTCGATGACCGCCGCTCACCCGCATGAGGTCGAGCGCAGAAACGACCTGTACAACCCGGTCGTGCTTCGAACGCTGTGCTCGCAGGGCTGAGCGTGTGCCTTACTTGACCTTCGACGCCTCGGCGCGCTGGTGGCGGAGTGCTTCGTGGAGCTCGACCTGCTGCGCCTTGGTAAAGACCTCACCGGTTGCCTCGAGCGTCATGCCCGAGAACCCACCGACCTTCTTGTGCATCACGCCTTTGAGCACCGCGCGGTCGCCGTTGGCCGCGATGGCGACGCCGTAGACCGCCATGTTCCTGTTCCACAAATTGTTGCGGTGCGGAAACAGCAGGTACGTGTTGCCCGACTCGTCTTTGGTCGTCATCAGTGCTGGCGAATTGAAGGCCTCGGGCTGGGTGACGAAGAAATCTTTGAGCGGCTTCTCTTTCGAGCCCTGGGGGTCGAGGCCATTGGCGACGCGAAGCACTTCGCGGTTGTGATCGGGCCCCAGGTTGAACGGGTCGATGGTCGCGCTCTTCAGAAACGCAGTGACGCTCGGAGGCACCGTGGGCGCACCCTCGGCCTCTTGGTTCGGTGCTGCGGTGCTGCCTGCGACGGGACCAACGGCCATGAGCGAGCTCCTTCGAAGACGTGAACGCGCTCGGGATACCACCAAAGCCCCACGCTCGCGAAATGCGCCCTGTCTTCTCGGGTTTCGAGAAACGTCGTTCGGCAATTTTCTGGCGTTTCAGTGCGTACTGAACAAATATTCAGTCACCATGAACGACCTCGAACTCATTGCTCCAGATGTCGCGCAGCTCATTCTTCTCTTCTCGGCGCAGCCAGACCTCCGCTTCCCTGACCTCGATGCGAAGGTGCTTCATGAGGCCGTCGCGCGGGTCAAAGAGACCTCACTCGAGGTGGCCGAGGCCGAAGCGAATCTGCAGGCGACGAAGGGAGTGCTCGAGCGCGAGCACGAAACCCTGCTACGGCTGGCGCAGCGGGCCCACGCCTACTTGAAGGTCTTCGCCGAGGCTGACGAGCGGCTGAGCGAGCAGGTCGAAGCCATCTCTCTGCCCAGGCTCCGGCGAACGGCCGTCGTCAAAGCCGAGACCGGAGCAGACCTCGCTGTCGCCCCGAAGCGTCGCGGGCGCCCGAGAAAAGACAGCACCGCGCCCTCGCTCTTCGAAGAGGCGGCCGCTTCGAGCTGAACGTTCTTCTCGGTGAAGTCATGACAGACCTGTGGCCATGCCACTCAAAGCTAACTCCGGTCGTCGCCTTCGAATTCATCGCGTTCGTCGCGACGCTCGTGCTCTACGCAGCGCGACCCGACCAGACACCGAGGGGAGCGATTCACGCCTTGGTCTGGCCGCGGGAGACAATTCATTGACCGTGATGACCCCATTGATTCTCAGCCAGTGGGCTCGAACCGGGCTGCAGGCCACGCGAGTCGCGCTGCTCCTGTGGCTGGAGACCCGCGTCTCAACATCAGGGCAAGGCGAGCACCTTCCTCAGTGGCCCGCGTGAGACTCCCGCCATCGCCTCGACCATTTGCCTGCGTACGAAAGGTATTGAGGTCGAGGGCCCGAAGAGCGCGTCGCGAAAGAGGCCGAGCGGCCACGCGCTCGACTGAAAAAACGGAGTCAGCCACCGGGTGATGAACTGGTACCACCCCAGGTGCGAGCGGCGCGCGCTCGAGTAGGCGAACAGCGCGTCATGAAGCACCTCGTGACCTGCGAGGCTCTGTGAGAGCACCCATGCATCGAGCAAGGCGAGGTTGCACCCCTGACCCAGCTGAGGGCTCGTCGCGTGCGCGGCGTCTCCCAGATACACCACGCGCCCGGTGTTCCACGGCCACATCACGACGTCGTGGTACTCGCTGAAGAGCAGGTCATCAGCGCTCTGAAGCTGCGACACGATGGGCCCCGCATCGGGCAAATCGCTGACCACGCCTGCACGCCACGCTTCGAAGTCACCGGAGCGAAATGCGTCGAGCTCGTCGGCCCGAAGGCTGAAGAAGAGCGAGATGAGCCGCTCGGAGCCGTGGCGCGGGCCTCTCCCCGTCGGCAGCAACCCAATCAGCCGCCGGGTGCCATTCACCACCTGCCTCAACACGCGCCGGGGCTCGCTCGCCGGGTCTGGCAACACCGCCCACAGGGCTCCCCAGGCATACTTCTCGACGTACTTGGTGTGCGCGGTGTCATCACGCAGCGACGAGCGCGCTCCGTTGCAGACCACCACCATCTCGTGCTCGTGACGCGCTCCGGTGCCGCGTTCGATCAACGTCACCCCCTTCGGTGACTCATCGAGCGAATCGAGCCCGACTCCCAGCTTGAGCGTCACTCCCGATTGCGCACGGGCGGCGTTGAACAGCGTTTGAAACAGCACGCCGCGGTGGAGCCCCAGCCCGAAACCCCCAGGCACCGCCACCTGGTACGAGAGGTCGACCACCGTTCGGCCCGACGGCGTGGTGCACCACAGGCGATCGAGCCGGTCGGCGTGGTCGAGAATCGCCTGGTCGAGGCCGAGCAACGACATCACCGCCAACCCGGTGGGCTGCAGCACGATGCCGGCGCCCACTGGGTGCGGGTCGAGCACGTGCTCGTACAAGGTGACCCGATGCCCGGCGCGCGCCAAGAAGAGGGCGGCGGCGCTGCCTGCCGTTCCCGCTCCGACGATGGCGATGTCGAGCGCGGGCATCAAACCCGACGCACCATCGCAGAAGCTTCGCTCCGGTGCTCTTCTTCTCGGGCCTGAGTACGAGGCAGGTGGTGATGTCGTAGACGACAGCACACCTTCGGCGTCACTTCATTTCACCGTGGGCGCTGACGATGCGGCCACCCGCACGGAGGTCACCTGCAGGTCGATGGTGGTGTGCACAGCGCAGCCCATCGCCAAAATCGCGCAGTGTCGCCACCAGCCCCCGCTCAGGCCCGACTACCGCGCAGCGCCGAAGCGCTTGAACGGCCGTTTCGAAGCGCCGCCGCCTCCGCCTCCAGCGCTGCTGCTGCCCCCACGACCGCCGCTGCTGCTGCTGCCGCCGCGCCCGCCGCTGCTGCCACCGCTCGAGCCGCGGTTGAAACGGCCGCGGTTGCGATTCTCATTCGCATCATCATCACGCCGTTGCCCGGCAGGCTCGGCCACCGCGAGCTTGGCGACCAGGTCTTTGAGCACCGCGTCTTGCTCGTCGATTCGCTCGGGCATGATTCGCTGACGAATCACCCGTTCGATCGGCGCCCACAACTTTCGCTCCTCGTTGCTGATGAACGAAATCGCGGTGCCCGACCCCTCGGCGCGGCCGGTGCGACCGATGCGGTGCACGTAGTCTTCTGGGTTTCGCGGCAGGTCGATGTTCAGCACCAGGGCGATGTCTTTCACGTCGATGCCGCGCGCGGCCAGGTCGGTCGCCACCAGCACCCGTGCATGCCCCGAGCGAAAGCTGTCGAGCGCGGCTTTTCGCTGCGCCTGCGACCGGTCAGAGTGAAGCCGGCCCACGCCCTCGCCCAGCCGCTCGAGCTTCTTGGCGAACTTATCGGCACGGCCACGGGTGCGAACGAACACCAGCACCCGCCCCGCCTCGCTCTTGAGCAGCGTCGCCAGCAGCGCCAGCTTCAGGTCATCGCGCACCAGCCACGCCTTCTGCTCGACCTTCGCCGCCGTGGTACCCGACGGGGCCACGCCGACGCTGGTCGGCGCGTTCATGTGCCGGTTCGCGAACCGGGTGACCTCGGGGCTCATCGTGGCTGAGAAGAGCATCGACTGCCGCTTCTTCGGCAGCGCCTGCAACACCCGCTCGAGCTGCGGAGCACACCCCATATCGAGCATGCGGTCGGCCTCATCGAGCACCAAGGTGTGAATGTTCTGCATCGTCAACGTGCGCTGCTGGAGGTGATCGACCAACCGGCCCGGCGTCGCGATGATCACCGGCAGCCGTTGCCGCAGAAGCCCGCGCTGGGGGTTGATCGGCACGCCGCCAATCAGCACCACGCTCAACGGGCGGGTCGAGCCCGAGAGCCGCTGCAGCTCGGTGTGAATCTGCAGCGCCAACTCACGGGTCGGCGCCAGCACCAACGCCACGTGCTGATCATTCGGCTTGAGCCGCTCGAGCATCGGCAGCACGAACGCGGCGGTTTTGCCGGTGCCCGTCTGGGCAGTGCCGATGACGTCGCCGCCGCCAATCGCGATGGGTATCGCCTTCGCCTGAATCGGCGTCGGGGCTTCGAAACCGAGCGATTCAAGCGACTTGAGCGAGCTCGCGCTCAGCCCCAACGAGGCAAAGGTGATGATGGGAGCGGCGCCCGGCAGAGGGGGAGACGCTCGCGGCGCCGAAGCGCGCGGGAGATGAGAGTTCGGCATGGTGCTCCAAAGCAACAGGAGCCGCTGCATGCGAGTCCTTAAGTGAAAGCTCCCCTACCGCACCTTGAGCCGTCTGACCACGTCGGCGCTCGGGCGTGATAAAGCCTCGGGCCTAATGAATGCCCCAGCCAACGACGTCAGAGGGCGCATTCTGGTCGTTGACGACCAGCGAAACATGCGCGCGACCACTGCTCTGCTGCTGCGCTCCGAAGGCTTCGTGGTCGACGAATGTGGCACCGGTGAAGAGGCCGTCACGCTGCTCGGTGGCACGCCGATCGACTTGATGCTCACCGACTTGAAGATGGAGCCGATGGACGGGCTCCAGCTGCTCAAGCGCGCGATGGACATTGCTCCGCAGACGCAGGTCATCGTGATGACCGCGCACGGCAGCATCGAGACCGCGGTCGAAGCGATGCGCCGCGGCGCGTACGACTACATCACCAAGCCGTTCAAAGACGGCGAGCTCGTTCACCGGGTGACCAAGGCCCTCGAGCGGGCCCGGCTGGTCAGCGCGGTCAACCTCTTCGCTGGCGAGTTCAGCCAACGCCACGGCCTCTCGTCGCTGATCGGCAAGTCGCAGGCGATGCGCGAGCTCACCGGTCGCATCTCAAAAGTCGCCACCAGCGACGCCACCGTGCTGGTCGGAGGCGAATCAGGCACCGGCAAAGAGCTCGTCGCCCGCGCGATTCACGCGCTCAGCCGCCGCAACACGCACCCCTTCGTGCCGATCAACTGCGCCGCAATCACCGAGAGCCTGCTCGAGAGCGAGCTGTTCGGCCACGCCAAGGGCGCCTTCACCGGCGCGGTCAAGACCCGGCGCGGGTTGTTCGAAGAAGCGCATGGCGGCACCCTCTTCATCGACGAGGTCACCGAAACCACTCCGGCGTTTCAATCGAAGCTGCTGCGCGTGCTGCAAGAAGGCGAGGTGCGGCGGGTGGGCGAGAACACCGCGATGCAGGTCGACGTTCGCACCGTCGCCGCCACCAACCGCGACATCGAGCGCGACGTGAACGACAAGCGCTTTCGCCAAGACCTCTTCTACCGCCTCGCGGTCGTCACCCTGACCGTACCGGCCCTCCGCGAGCGCCTCGAAGACGTGCCGTTGCTGGCGGCGCACTTTCTCGAGCGCGCCAACGCTCGTAACCGCCGTCAACACCGGCTGGCGAGCTCGGCCGTCGAGCACCTGATGACCTACAATTTCCCCGGCAACGTTCGCGAGCTCGAGAACCTCGTCGAGCAGGCCGCGGCGTTGGCTGAAGGCGATGAGCTGCTGCCTGAAGACTTTCCGCTCCGCCGCCGGGCGGTCGATGCGCAGCCCACCAGCTCAGCGGTCTCGGCTGGCAGCCCCGTGCAGAGCCTCGCTGACGCCGTGACCGAGGCTGAACGCCGAGCGATTGGGTCGGCCCTGGAGCAGTCGGGCCACGATCTCTCGCGGGTGGCCGAAGTGCTCGGCATCTCCGCCACGACCCTTTGGCGAAAGATGAAGCGCCTCAGCCTCAAGACCAGCGCCGAAGAACCTCGAGAAACGACGTAACCCTCCGTTTCTAAACAAGAAGTTCATATTTGAAATAATGTGGTTGCAGGGCTGAAAGGTTTTACCCCTGGTGGCTGGCTCAACTCATTGAATTTCTTCGCAAAGTCGAGCTGGCACGCTCCTGGCTACATGTTTGGTCGGCACACTGATTCAAGGTTGAAGGAGGTTCCCCCCCACCACTTCAGCAGCCTTGGTGTGCTGGCAGTTCATGAAGACCCGCGGCTCGGAATCGAAAGATTCCGGGCCGCCTTCATTTTGAGCTCTTGGCGCGACCCAGCGGCTTCTTCGCAGACGCCTTCTTCGCAGGGCTGCTCTTTTTCGAGCCACGGCCGACCGTTTTCTTCGCAGTGGGGGCGGGCACCGCTGTCTCTTGGGTCGGTGCAGGGCGCGGGGCAGACACCTTGGGTTTGACCTTCGAGGCGTCGGGCGCCGTCGGTTTTTCAGACGGTGGTACGAGCGGCTTGGCCACCACGTCTTTGAGCACGACCTCGGCTTTTTTCACGCCGGCGTCGACGTAACCGGCGAGCTCTTCGGCCGTCTTCTTGGCCCAGCCTGAGACTTCGGCCAACCCCTCTTTGATTTTCTTGGCGCGCTCGGGGTCTTTGGCCTCTGCCATCAGCCGCTCGGCTTCTTGCTTCATTTCGGCCCCGGCGCGCTTGAAATCGTCGCCGGTCTTCTTGAGAAATGCCTTCAGCTTCGAGTCCCACGGAGAGTCTGACATGAGGCCACCCATATAGCGTGAGCGGCCTCAACGCACGGGGGAGGCGGGCATTTCGACCGGTCGCAGACAGACCGCGGGCATCTGGTATGTCTCCTCGTCTAAGACCGCGACCGCACCGCATGGTGGGCAGACGAAGAAGTTCGGGGTCTTGAAAGGGCAGACTGGTTTGGCACGATTGGTTCGCCACTTCGTCGAGGAGCCACGAACGTGCTCCTACTTGCCGGCGCTCAAGGCGTCGCTCGAGTACCGGCTGATGGTCGACGTGAGCCCGGTCGAGCTCGAGTCGCTCTTGGTTCGAGGCTGGCGCCGCTTCGGCCCGGCGTACTTTCGCCCCGCCTGCCAGCACTGCAACGAGTGCCTCTCGATTCGGCTCGACGTGCACCGGTTTCTGCCTTCGGAGAGCCAGAAGAAAGCCCTGCGCCGCAGCAAGCGCTTTCGGGTCGAGCTCAACCGCCCGCGCCTCGATGACGCGCGGCTCGAATTGCACGCCCAGTGGCATCGCACCCGCGAGAACGCCCGGGGCTGGGAGCCGACCAGCCTGTCAGAAGACGAGTACGCGACGCAGTTCGCTTTTCCCTCGTCGACCGGGCGCGAGATGGCCTGGTACGACGGCGAGCGGCTGATGGCGCTGGGGCTGGTCGACCTGACGGCGAATTGCTTGAGCGCCGCGTATTTTTTCTATCACCCCGACATCGCCCGGCTTTCTCCAGGCGTCGCCAATGTCATGCAATGTGTGGAGATGGCCCGCGAGCTCGGCTGCCAACACGTCTACCTGGGCTATCGGGTGCAAGACTGCCCGTCGCTCACCTACAAGGGCCGGTTCTCACCGCACGAACTGCTCGAGGGGAGGCCCAGTGATCAGCAGGCCGCGGTGTGGCGCGAAGCGGTGCCGCTGCCGATCAGCAGCGCTCCTGAGTGACATGCATCGAAGTACGCGAAACTGTTGCGACTTCAACTTGGCGTAGCGCGTGCAATTCTGTATTCTATTGACACTGCACGGCGTTCCCACCCGTCAGCCAACCGCTCAGAGGCCGCGCATGTTCGACTGGCTCCACACCTTGTTCTCGCGAGATCTCGCCATCGATCTCGGTACTGCCAACACCCTCATCTACGTGCGCGGCATTGGCATCGTGTCGAACGAGCCCTCAGTGGTCGCGGTTCAGCAAGACGCGCGCGGCGGCAAGAAGGTGCTCGCGGTCGGCAAAGAGGCCAAAGAAATGTTGGGCCGCACGCCGGGCAACATCGTCGCGATTCGCCCAATGAAAGACGGCGTCATCGCCGACTTCGAAATCACCGCGGCGATGCTGAAGTACTTCATTCAGCAAGCGCATCAGCGCAAGTTCAACGTGAAGCCGCGCATCGTCATCGGCATACCGTCAGGCATCACCGAGGTCGAGCGGCGCGCGGTGCGTGAAGCGGCCGAGAACGCGGGCGCTCGCGAGGTGCACCTCATCGAGCAACCGATGGCCGCGGCGATTGGTGCCGGGCTGCCGGTGACCGAGCCCTCGGGCAACATGATCGTCGACATCGGTGGCGGCACGACCGACGTGGCGGTCATCTCGCTGTCGGGCATCGTGTATTCGAAGTCGGTGCGCATCGGCGGCGACAAGCTCGACGAGGCGATCATTCAGTACGTGAAGCGCAAGTACAACCTGCTCATCGGCGAGCGCACCGCCGAGCTCATCAAGATGGGCATCGGCACCGCGTACCCGACCGATGAAGTGATGAACATGGAGATCAAGGGCCGCGACCTCGTCGCCGGCGTACCCCGAACGCTCTCGATCACCTCAGACGAAATTCGCGACGCGTTGGCCGAGCCGGTGAATGGCATCGTCGAGGCCGTGAAGATGACGCTCGAGCGCACGCCGCCTGAGCTCGCCGGTGACATCGCCGACCGAGGCATCGTGCTCGCCGGTGGTGGAGCGCTGCTCAAGAACCTCGACACCCTGCTGCGTGAAGAGACGGGCTTGCCGGTGTTCTTGGCTGAAGACCCGCTCTCGGCGGTCGTGATGGGCGCCGGCAAGGCGCTCGAGAATCTCGATCTGCTGCGCGGCGTCTCGACCTCGACGTAACGCGCGCGCTCGACGCATCGAGCTCGATGCCAAGCGGGCTCGCATGCTCGTCGTCACAGCGTCTGTCGTACAAAGATGTCCCGACTGTCGGGACATCTTTGTAACCCTAGAGTTACATTGTAGGCTTAAATGCCGAACGCTGAAAGCAGCGCGAGGCCGAACTGCGGCCACGGCGGCGTCATCGTGCCCGCCTCGCCCTTCAAGGTCAGCTCACCCGCCGGCCCGTAGGCGGTGCCATTCTCTTGGGTCGCGCGGCCGTAATAGGTGTTCGACACGGTGCCGCGGAGCATCGCTTGTTTGTCGTCGAACTCGAACCGCAAGATCTTGCCCTGAAACTGACCGGTGATGACGATGTGGCCGGGGGTCGAGTCGGCCTTGCTGAGCACCAAGTCGACTCCGCGAATCGAGCTCTCGTCGACCGACAAGTCGAACGCGTGCTCGTTGACGGTGCCGGCCCACGAGCCGTCGGTGCGGGCGGTGAGGTTCGCCTTCGCGCTTCGCACACGGTACTTGTCGAACGAGGCACTGAAGCCGCGGAGGTTCACTTCGCCCTCAGCCTTGAACTCAGAGTTGGCCTCGGGCACGACTTGAGCCATCGCGCAGGCACACAACAGCAACACAGCAGCAGGAAAGAATTGGCGCATGGCGGCGGAAATGAGCGCGACTGGCGCGCGATGTCTACAACGAAGCGCCGAGCTTCTCGATCAACTGCGCGGTGCCTTTCTCGCGTGAGCCGGCGCTCTCGAGGCCGTCGAAGAACACGCCTTGCTCTGTCACCAGCATGCGGGTCTTGGGGCCCGCGGGCGCAAGCTCGATGGTGACCAACGAGCTCGAGATGCGAACGCCATCGACCGACATGTCGTAGTCGTAGACGATGAAGCGACCCGGCTCGATGTGGTGATAGCGCGCGGCGAAAACCGTCTCGTGGTTGCCGGGAAAGCGCCCGTGCAACACCTCAACGCCGCCTACGCGAAAATCGAATTCGCGTTTGACCAGCTGCCACGGCGGAGGGCCTGCGAACCACTTGGCTTTGCCCTCGAGCGTGGCCCAGGCGGCATAGACGCGCTCGGCGGAGACGGGGTAGCTGCGTTCGAGGCTGAAGGTGTTGTGAACGATGGGCATGCAGGGGGGGTTGTAGCGCAACGAACGGCGGCCGCTACGAGCGGGTGTACTCGACGGCCTTCAGCAGCGCGTTCACCATCGGCATCTCGTCGGCCTTGTTCTGCCCCGCGACGTCATACGCAGTGCCGTGGTCGGGCGAGGTTCTCGGCACTGGCAGCCCCAGAGTCACGTTCACGGTGCCCGCGAAGTCGAACACCTTCGTCGCCACCAGGCCCTGGTCGTGAAACATCGCCAGCGCCACGTCGAACGGAAAATCGTGCGCCTTGGCGAACAGCCCGTCGGCCGCGAAGGGCCCTTTCACGTCGAGCCCTTTGCGCCGCGCTCGCTCGATCGCCGGTGAAATCACTCGGGTTTCTTCGAGCCCCAACAGCCCGCCTTCACCTGCGTGCGGGTTGACGCCGCACACCGCGATTCGTGGCCTGCGGCCCACCACCACAGTCAGCTCGCGTGAAATCAGCTCGAGCTGCGAGACCAGGCCCTTGATGGTCAACGCCCCCGGCACCTCACGCAGCGGCAGGTGGTTGGTGGCGAGCGCGACTCGCAGCTTGGGCCCGTCCATCAGCATGACGACTTCACAGCCGAAGGCCTGGGCGAGCACCTCGGTGTGCCCCATGAACGCGATGCCTGCGCGCGAGATCTGCTCCTTGTTCACCGGCGCCGTGCACACCGCCTGCGCAAGCCCCGCTTTGGCCGCGGCGATCGCCGCCGTGAAATACGCGTACTGCGCGAGCCCGGTCGCCCGAGTGGGTTTGCCGGGCATGCGGTCACGTGCAGGCAGCTGGCTGACCACGTGGAGCGCAGCCGCGGGCAGGTGATCAGCGAGGGTCGCGTCGCCGAACACGAGGGGCGTGAGCGCCCTGCGAACGGTGGGGTGCCGCAGCGCTTTGAGCGTGACCTCAGGGCCGATGCCGCAGGGGTCTCCGCTGGAGATCGCGACGACCGGTTTCACATCTTCACTTCGACGACCGCGGCCGAACGCAGCTCTTGCACGTACTGCTCGGTGTAATGCTCGAGTTGATCTCGCATCATCTTCTCACGCAGCTGATCTCGCACCTCGTCGAAGGGCTTCGGCGTACCCGCGCGCTTCTCTTCGACCTTGAGCACATGCCACCCGAGCTTGGTGCGCACCGGGTCGCTGATGCCGCCGATGGGCAACGTAAAGGCGAGCCGCTCGAAGTCGGGCACCATCACGCCGCGCCGAAAGAAGCCCAGGTCTCCGCCCTCGGCCGCCGACGAGCCCTCTGACTTCTTCTTGGCAAGCTCAATGAAGTTCACGCCCGGCGTTCGCGCCTCTTGCGCCAGCGCCACGGCCTTGACCCTGGCGGTCTCGACCTGTGCCGGAGTCGGCTGCGGAGGCAGCTGCACCAACAGCTGCCGCACATGCACCTCGGCGTCGAGGGCCTCATCGCGCGACTGCTTGGCGTACTCGGCCTTCACGTCTTCATCGGCGACCTTCACCTTGCCGCGAACTTTGAGCTGAATCAGCTTCAGCTTGGCCATGTGCTTCTTCATGAACGTGCGGTAGCTCGCCAGCGTGTAGCCCTCTTGCAACAGCAGCTGCTCGAACTGCGCACCGTCGATGTTGTTCTGCTTCTTCACGTCTTCGATGCCGAGGTCGATCTCGGTGTCGGCGACCTCGATGTTGAGCTCTTTGATCTGCTCGTCCATCAGCTTTTCGCCGATCAGCAGGTCAATCGCCTTCTTCATCAGGTCTTTACGCAGCTCGGCGCGGCGGGTCGCGTCAGGCTCGGCACGAACGCGGTTCAGGTCGGGGCCGGCGCGCAGCTCGAGCTCGCTCTGAGTGATGAGCTCATTGTTGACCACCGCCGCGATGCGGTCGACCAGCTCGGCGCGGGCAGAGGTCACGGCAAAAAGGGTCAGCAGGCACGCAAGTCGCTTCACCCGGCCGTGCTTGGCATAAAAGCGCCATGATTTCATTGCCCGTTTGACGTTTTGTATGCCGAGAGGGGCAGCCATGCGTCTCACAAGAGACGATGCCGCTGACCAAGGAGCTCATGCAGCCAGTGCCACCCCGGTCGGCCATCGTCGTCGCGGCCGAACGTGGCGAGCTGCTGGCCCGAGAACGGCCACGCCTCGAGGCCCTCGCCCGGCGCCTGGTGTGGGACCCGGAGGAAGCCCGGGACGTGGTGCAGTCGGCGTGCGTCGACGCGGTGTCGCAGTGGCACACCCTGCGTGACGAGGCCCGGGTGGGCGCGTGGTTGCGGCAGCTGGTGGTGAACCGCGCCGCTTCGCACCTGCGCAGCCGGCGGGTGTGGAGCGTCGTGGCGAAGCTGTTTCTGGTCGAGCCCGAGCACGCGCCGAGCGTTGACGAGTCGGCTGATCAGCGTGAACACCGCGCGCGTCTGGGCACCGCGCTCGAGCGGCTCTCGACGCGCCAACGAGTGGCCTTCACCCTGCGCTACCTCGAGGGCTTCAGCCTCGACGAAGTCGCCGAGTCGATGAACATCGATCGCGGCACGGTGCGGGTGCACCTGCAGCGAGCGGTCAAAGCCCTGCGCGCGAATGGAGCTCTCTGAAAATGACGACACCTGGTGAGGTCACGATGGGTTGCGACGATATTCAGCAGTGCCTGCTCGATGAGACGCTGCCCCGCTTCGAGGGGCTGACAGAGCACGTCTCGGCCTGCCCACGGTGCCTGCCGTTCTCGCAGTCGCTCTCCGAGGCTCGGCAGCTGCGCGGCCTGGTGCCCGCCCCCGGCCGCCGGGTGCCGGTGGCCAAGACGAAACGGCGCCTGCAGCTCACGGCCGCGATGGCGTTGATCGCCGCGGGCATCGGCACCCAGGTCAGCTTGGGGCACGACTGGCTGACGCGGCGGCACCACGCGAGCCCGCAAGTGCAGGCGCAGGCGCACGAGAACCGCGCGATACCCGTGGTCGCCAGCGATGAAGACGACGCCCAAGCCTGGAGCGCGCTGCGTGAGCTCACTCGCGAAACCAGCGCGGAGACACGTCGAAACCCACGCGTTGATGACCCCGCGACCCAACCCTTCGGAGCGCTCTCCAGTTGGGTCGCCCCGCACGCCACCTCACCGCTGCGCTCGCTCAATCTGGGCGCTGCCAACACCCGAATCATGCTCACCTCGGAGGACTAACCCCATGAACCGATTCATCGTTTTGCTCTCGCTGACCGTCGCCACCCTGGCCCTTGCCCAACCACGATCACCCGTTGCGCCGATGCCTCCGATGGCACCACTCCCTCCGCTGCCGCCGCGGTGGGGCATGGGCGGGTTGTTCTCGGCGCCGGGCATACCGCCTGCCGTCGCGCAGAAGCTCGGCATCTCGGCTGAAGTGGCGAAGAAGGTGCGAGATCAGGCCTTCGAGTCGAATGATCAGCTGATCGGGCTCGAAGCCGACCTCAAGCGCGCGCAGCTCGACCTGGAGCGCGTGCTCTCGGCCACTTCTCCCGACGAAGCGACCGTTCTGGGCAAGCTCGAGGTGGTGAACAAGACCGAGCTCGCCGTTCGCAAGAACCGCATGTCATTGCTGCTGCGCATTCGCGCCACGCTGGGCCCCACCCTGTGGGAGAAATTGCAGGCAGAGCTGGGCATGAGCACCAGCGACGAAGGCCAGATGATCTCGGGCGGCGGTCGTCGCGAGCTCAAGGTGATTCGAAAGATCAACGGCAAGGGCGAGGTCGAGACCGAAGAGATTCACGGCGAGTGAAAACGAGCGGCTCGACCAGCCGGTGCTGCACCCACCTGTTCGCGCATTCGATGTGAGGCCTCGGAGATGCGCTGCACCATCGCCGAGGCGATTCGGCTCCAGGGCACCCGCAGGGCGCTCAGGGTGCGCCGGTGGTCGAGAATCACCAACGTGCCCGCGGCGAGATTGAGGGGCCACCACAGCACGCGAACCCACCACAGCTGCTGCGCGGCGAAGAAGCGAGAGAAGAAGGCGAGGTGCCGCTCCTCGTCGCTGCACATCTGACGCAGGGCCTCGGCGAAAGGGCCCGCGGGCAGCTGATCAGCCAGCAACCCATACCAGGCGATGCCGATGACCTCGACGCTGAGCAGCACCATCATCTTGAAGCGCAACCCGAAGGCCCGCCGCACGTGAACGAAGAGCCGCTCTGACCAGTTGCGCGAAAGCGTCTGGCCTCCGAGCGCGCGCACCATCAGCGCGAGAATTCGGCTGTGCCGGCCCTCTTCGCGAACGAGCATCTTGAGCGTCGCGCGAAACTCGTCATCGACCCCCGGCAACAACGCGGAGTCGATTTCATGCGCGACCCGCCCCTCCCCCGATTCGCCGATTTGAAATTTTTGAAGCGAGCCAAGCACGCCCAACCGCACTTCCGCGCCAACGACAGGAGCGGAGATCACCGGCACGGGGCGCTGCGCAGCGACTTCGAACGTCTTCTTCCAGAGAGACCAGGTCATGCGCGACAGAACACCGCGGGCGTGACGCGCGGTGTGGCTGGTCTGGGCGAACGGTCGAAACCACGGGCTGAGCCGCCCTCAAGGCTCGATGAACGAGACCAGCGAGTCGACGCCGGGTTGAATCACCACGTAGTTGCCGCGGGTGCCCAGCATCGTGCCGTGCCCGTAATAGACGAGCGCGAAGTCGCGATCGATGGGTCGAATGATCAGCGAGAGCGGAGTGACCAGGCTCCTGACGAAGAGCGGCTCGCGGTCGACCAGGGGTTTCGAGGCATGCGACACGTCGATCGCATAGGCCTCGGCGGCGATGAAAGGTGAACCAGCCCGGCCGAGAAATGGAGCATCGACCTCGGTCGGCCCCGTACCATCGAAGGGGTACACCCAGAGCGCATCGCCATCGTTCTGAATGAGGTTGCCAGCCAGGGCGTCGCACCGGGCGCCACCATCGGCGTCGAGCACGCACAGGGTGTTGTGCATCGAACCGCCGCTGACCCGAAAGACCCCAGCGTCACTGACGAAGATTTCATCGCCGATTTCGCTCGGCACAGGGCTGCTGATCAACCCACTCGCCCCCAAGTCGAAGCGAACCAACGGGCAGCCCGCGTCGTAGAACGCCCTGATGGCGGTGCTCTGATTGGTGAAAGCGATGTCTGTTCGTGGTGATTGGGGCAGCGTCGCGGTCGCATCGAGCCGCAACTCGGTGCCGGTGTCGGTTCGGTGCATGAGCTGTTCGCCGCTCGATGACCAGACCGAATTGCCCGAGACCATCAGCTGCTCGCCCTCGAAAGTGGTGTCGGGCCCGTTGAGCCGCTGCGCGTGAATCTGGCCGGCGACTTCGCAGAGCACCAGACCATTGAGCGTCATGAACGGCTGCGGTCGACATGACTGCGGCGGCACCGCTAGGTGAATCGCGGTGCGGGCGGTCTCGAGCCGCTCTTCGGCGACGTCGAGGCGCACCTGAACGCGGCCCAGCGAGAGCTCGAAGATGACGATCAACTGCCAAACACCGGGGGTCTCTGGGGTGAAGACGATGGTCTCCTCGGGGCCGTTCTCGCTCAAGGTGACCGCGCCGAGGTACTCCGAGTTGTCGGGCTTGATCAGCTTCACGGTGACGGAGCGTCGGTCAGCGGGGTCGCAGTTGACCGTCGGTTGCCGAACCACGGCGGTGAGGGGCCGGCCGGCGATGCCAATCAGCCGGGTTGGGCTCGAGGGCCCGGCGCCGTACAAATAGCACTGGGGGTACGAGTACGGCGCGCACCCGGCAAGCATCGGCAGCATGGCGACCAGCAGCACCGAACGACACCCGGGTCTCGGTTGGCTTGAAGGTCGTCGTTGATTCACTCGGCAGGTCGCTGAATTCACTGGGAGTTCCACCATGGAGGGTTGAGCGGGCGCTGCCCTGCGAAACCCGTTCCGTCGGCTGGGTGGAGTGCTCATACTGCGCCGATGCGCTTCTTCGCGGTGGTGGCGATCGGTGTGCTCAGTGGTTGTTACACCGTGCCGCGCGAGGTCGAGACGGTGCTGCATCTGGGCCCCGACAAGGTCGAGATCGACGTTCAGCTTCGCGACATTCGAACCACGGCGCCTGACGAGCTGAACCAGCTCCAGTTGTTTTCGACCGTCAGCGCGTGGAAGGCCGACTGGGTCGATACCAAGCCGTGGGCGCCCACGCCCGACGTGTACCGCTTCACCGCCGATGCGGGGCGGCTCGATTTGATCATGCATGGCACGATGAAGCGCTCCGAGTTCGACGCGTGCGCGCGTGCCGATGCGGGCGTGTGCGAAGGGTTTCCACTCGCGCTGAGTGCCAGCGGGTATTCGGCGGCGCCCGTCATCGAGGTGTTGAAGCTCACGCTGCCCAGCTCGGTGAAGACGGCGTGGCCGGCGAACGCGACGACGATAGCGTTCACTGTCGCAGTGACGCCACAGATGGAGAGCGGCGCAGCGGGGCCCAGCTTCGTTCGTGGCTTTGAGCTCTTCGCCAGCGACCCGGCCGCCGCGACCAAGGCCATCGCGCAGATGAACGAGGCGGAGAAGCAGTTCACGGAGGCGCCGGTGCCGGTGTGGGCAAAGACCGCTTCGGAGCTCACCGCGTGCGGCGATTCGCGGTGGTGTCAGCTGCGGGTCGAGTCGCTGCGGCGCTCGCAGGCGATCTTGCTCTACCGGTACTTGCTGCGGGGCAAAGAGACCGCGATCGGGCTGCGGGAGCCTCCTGAGCAGCAAGACGCGATGCGTTTCGATTTCGGCTCGATGCGCTCGGTGCTGCCGAAAGACTCGTTCGCGCCCATTGATGAGCTTCGCCTGCGCGTGGCGTACGACATTGGGCTCAACGCGTATCGGGCCAATGGAGCGCTCGGGTGGAGCGCGGCGACTTTCAGACCGGTGTGCCGAGGCGAGGGCGCGAAGAAGAAGTCGCTCAAGGAGCTGTGCATGCGATTGGGGGCTTTCTGAAAACCGGCGCTCGCTGAGGGGTGGTTCGTGGTTCGTGGTTCGTGGTTCGACAGGCTCACCATGAGAGTGGTCGCCTTATGGTCGTCACGAGGCAGTGAGCGCGACGGGGTGGCCGAAGCGGTAGAGCGTTCTGACGTGCGCGGCCAGGGCTTGAAAAAAGTTGCCGCTGTCGAGGTACGGCAACCCATGCTCAAGCGCGACCTGGCGTACCAGCGGCGCGAGCTGCGCATAGTGAATGTGGCAAACCCCCGGCAGCAGGTGGTGCTCGATTTGGTTGTTGAGCCCACCCAAGAAGAACGTCGCCGCCGCGCTACCCTGTGAAAAATTCGCCGTCGTGCGCAGCTGGTGACTCGCCCAGCCGTCGCGCAGCTTGTTGTTCGCCATCGGGAGCGGAAAGGCCGTGCCCTCGACCACGTGCGCCAGCTGAAAGACCACCGCCAGGGTGAAGCCCGCCACGGCCAGCACCACCAGGTACCCCACCAGTACCTGCCACCAGGCGTACGGGCTGACCAGCATCGGCAGCACTAGAAACAACCCGAAGTGAAACAGCTTGCCCGAAATCATCGAGGCCGCTCCGCCCTTCGAAGCACCTGCACCGGTCATCGAGCGGTCGGCGATTTGCGCGAAATCTTTCTTGAAGACCCACACGATCATCGTGAACGCATAGAGCGGAAACGCGAACAGATGTTGAAACCGGTAGATGAACGCCGGCCGGGGCCGCTGGTGCAGGAGCAAGAAGGGTCCGGGCTCGAGATCATGGTCCGCTCCGGGCACGTTGGTGAACGTGTGGTGCACCATGTTGTGCGCGCGTGACCAGTTGTACGAGCTTGCGCCGAGCACGTCGAACCACGCGCCGAGCACCCGGTTCACGTATCGATTCGTCGAATACGCGCCGTGCACCGCGTCGTGCGCGATGTTGAAGCCGATGCCGGCGACGACGATGCCGAGGGCTCCCGCCGCGGGGAGCGCCAGGAACCACGGCAACACACCGCTGTACAAGGTGATCAGCAGCCCCACGAAGGCGCCGAAGAAAACGCCGGTCTTGGCGATCATTCTCCAATCGGCGTGCTGTGATTTGCCCGTGCGGGCGAAGTATTCGGCGACGCGGGTTTTCAGCGCGGCTCTGAAGTCGGGGTTCTCGGGGCTGAACGTCGGTCGCGGCATGACCCCACAGTGCGCCAGGGTCTGTCACTGAGGTGACACCGGCCCCCATTGAACAACGGCCGGAATACCAGGGGCCTCATGGTGTTGGGTGCGCCGAGTCAGTCGTGATCGTCGCTCTGCAGAAGGCTGAAATCAGGGATCTCGGACTGCATGTAGGTGCGCATGCGAGCGATGAGCGCTGCTTCAATCTGCCGCGCCCGCTCCCGGGAGACCCCGTACTGTGCGCCAATGTCTTGAAGTGTCATCGGCTCGTCGGCGATGAGCCGCTTCTCGAAGATGAAGCGCTCCTTCTCATTGAGCGTCTCGGCGAACGCCGACAGCTTGTTCTTGAACAGCGCTTTGAGCTCGGCGTTGCCCAGCGCGTCGTCGACTCCGACGGTCGAGGCGTTGCTCGTGGGCAGCAGGCGATCGGCCCGGCTGGTCTGATTGTCATCACCGGGGTACGCGGGGGCGTCGAGCGAGACCTCGTCGTGCCCGAGCCGCTGGTCCATCTCCACCACGTCTTGCTCGGTGACGTTGAGGCGCTCGGCCAACAACTTCGGGGTCACCTCGAAGCCCTGTTGCAACAGGCGCTGCTGCTCTTGCCGCAACTTGAAGAACAGTTTTCGCTGGGCCTCGGTCGTGCCCAGCTTCACCATCTTCCAGTTGTCCATGATGTACCGGAGGATGTACGCGCGTATCCACCAGGCGGCGTAGCTGGCCAGCTTCACCCCGCGCTCCGGGTCGAACTTCTTCACGGCCTGCATCAGCCCGATGTTGCCTTCTTGCACCAGGTCGAGCAGCGAGAGGGGGTTGCGGTGGTACTCGTGCGCCAACTTCACCACCAGCCGAAGGTTCGACGCGACCATGGTGTAGGCCGCGCGAACGTCGCCGGTGTCGCGCAGCTTGCGGCCAAGCTCAACCTCTTGCTCGCGGGTCAGCAGCGGGTGCCGCGTCACCTCGGCCATGTAGGCACCCAGCGGGTCGCGGCTCGAAACGCCGCGGGCCTCCTTGATGGGCGCGAGCGCGAGTGCGGGGTCTAGGTCGGCGACCACGTCATCGAGGTCTTCAACGGCAGGCTCTTGCGGCTCATCGAGCGCGACGGGGTCGCCAGAGTCGTCGCTGCCTTTGAGCGGCGCGTCATCGCCCTCGGGCTCGGCGTCGATGGTCGATTCGACGACCACCTTGGCCCGCGCACCGCGAGCCTTTCGCGGCTTCTTCGCCTGGGTGACCTTGAGCACCTCACCCTGAACGACCTTGCCTTCGTCAAGCGCCTCATCTGGAGCAACGACCTCGCCAACTTGGGCGGTCGCGTCATTTTTTTTCTTTCGCGCGGCCATGGGCTCCGGTCACTTAGCGCCGTTGACCCCGCTTCGCACGGATTCGACGCCGTCAAGAGCGTTGTGACCTTGCCGAGCACGAAGACGTTTAGTGAGGTCGCCCGTCCATGCCCTCCAACACGATTGGTCTTCGAGGCTCGACTCCTGCTGCAACCGGTACCGCTGGCCTGAACCTGACGCCTGATCAGTCATCTGATCGGGTGCTCGAGCTGAGCCAGAAAATTCTGACCAAGGGCACCGCCACCGCGGCCGACCTGACGGTGCTCTTGTTCTACGCGACCGGCGCAAGCCAGGCGGGCCAGGTACCGGTCAACGTGCAGCAAGCGCTGCGCGACGTATTGGTCAAGGTGCCGCACGCGGCAGAAGCCATTCGCAAGATTCGCAACGACTTCATGGTGCCGTCGATGAATGATCAGACGGCGGCCGAGCTGCAGAAGGCCTTCACCGAGCTGACCGGGCAGTCGGGCTCGCTCGACGCGTTGGGAGTCAAGAAGCTGTTGGCCTTGGCCGCCTCGCAGAACCAGCTCTCAAGTGAAGAGGCCGGAGCGCTCGATGGCATCGCCTCGTCGAGCCAGGTCTCAGAAGAAGGCAAGGGCACCATTCGCTCCGCGGTGATGGAGGCGCTCGTCTCGCAGCTCGAGGTGGTCGCCAATGACCCCGCAAAGGCGACGCCGATCTTCAAAGACATTCTCAAAGGGGCGAGCGTCGACAAGCGGTTCTTCGGCGCCGCAGAAGAGGCCTACTTCGGCTCGTCGTTCGACGACTCGGCCGGCAAAGACTTTCGGCAGTTGGCCTCAGATGCGCCCGACGCGAGCCGGCTCGAGATGGAGCTCGCTCAGCGCCTGGCCGGCCGCGGCGGCAAGCTCGACAACGCCACCACCGCCAAGCTGTTCGACCGCATCGACGCCAACGCGAAGGTGTCTGATCAAGAGGCAGACTTCGCCCAGCGCACCAACAAAGACCCCGATGGTCGCGGGCAGATCGCGGCCAGGGTCGGGCGCCTGGGCTTCGTCGACGACGCCGAGAAGAAAGTGCTCACCGACCTGGCGCAGAGCGCCCCACCGGCGCAGCTGCCCTCGTTGGAGCGAGGCCTGGCAGTGGCCAGCGCGCTGATGTCGAAGAGCGGCGCGACCACCCTGCCCGCCGCCGGAGTCGCCAAGCTCAACGAAGCGCTGAACGGCGTGATGGCCCGAACCTCGAAGCTCGACGATTTGGCGCTGACGGTCTGGAAGTCGGCGCGAGGCATCGAGTCTGACCTCGCCGCCAAGCTCGACGGCTTGCAGCTGGGCCTGCCAACCCCGGCGCGATCTCCGAACCCGTACCCTCCGACCTCGCAGGCCGAGCTGTCATCGGTGCGGCAGGTAGGCGACGCGATCGCGACTCCGCTGAAGTACCAGACTGATCAGTACCTGCAGCTCTCAGGCCTCGACGGCAACACCCTCGCGTTCGTACCCATGGGCCCCAGCGGCGGCGCGATGAGCGTCACCGAGCACAATGGCATCGGCGTGGTGGCCAATGGCGCAGCGATCGCGACCTTCGACCTGGCGAACCGAAAGCTCGGCACGCTGCCCCCGTTGCCGACCACCTCGCAGACCTACCGGCTGGCAGATCAAGACGGCACGTTGGTCGCGGTGAGCGGCGAGGCCCCGGCCGGCCAGCCTTCGATCTATCGCTTCGACGACGCCACCAGTGCCTGGGCCGCGGTGCCCGATGGGCAGGTGCCCGCGGGCCCCCTGAACGTGGTCGCCTCGGCCAAAGAGCTGGGGCTGGTGATGCTCGCGCAATCGGGTGAAGGCGCGCTCGTCGAAAAACAAGGCAAGTGGACCAAGCTGCCCACGCTGCCCAAGGGGTTCTCAGCTGAGAGCGCGACCTCGGAGGGCGGCCACCTGCTCGCCACCGGCACCTCGACCAGCAGCAGCGGCAAGGTGACTCGCGAGCTGTTCAGCCTCGACCCCGCGAACCTGGGCGCCGGGTGGAGCAAGGTGGGCTCGAACCTGCCCTGGTTGGTGCTCGATCGAGATCACGCTCTGAGCGCCCCGACGCCGAGCAGCCTGGCGGGGCCCCTGGCGTTGTCGGCCGAGGGCGTGATGCCCAAGAAGGTGCCCTACAACGCCGCTGAGCTCGAGCGCATGACCCGCTTGGCGACCGAGGCCGTCGATGAGCTGACCACCGGTGGCTCGCTCGACGCAGACGGCGCGAACACCGCGGTCGAGCTGCTCGAGACCCTCAAAGAAGCGAACGCGCTCAAGCCCGACCTGGCGAAGAAAGCCGACGCCCTCTTCGCCACCGCGAAGACCGACGACCCGGCCCTGAGCATCATCGGCGAGCGGTGGTACGGCGCCGGGTTGTCGACGATGACCGAGCCCGACATCGCAACCGCAGGCAAGACGTTGCAGGGCCAGGCGGCCATCTCGCACCAAGAACTCGGCCGCTTCGTCGCGCAATCACGGGCTTCGAAGACGCAGCTCGAGCAGCTCCTGGCGCTGCCGAGCGCAAAGCTGTCGACCAGCGACGCCGACCTGCTGGGAGCCGAGAGCTCCCGGGCGCTTGGTCGTCGGGTCGATCTGCTGGCAGCAGGCAAGGTGACCGACGCCGACGCCACCGCGCTGCTGAGCGCGGCGAAGACGCTCAAGACGTCGTACGCAGGCACCGCGGCGGTAGCCGATTCGCACGTCGAGCGGGCGTTGACCCTGGGCAAGATGACGGGCACCACGCCAGATCTGTTTCGCGACTACATGTCGAGCGTCAAGCCGCTCTCTGACGGCGAGCTGCGGCTGGCGATATCGTGGTTCGCGAAGAATGGCGGCGGCATCACCACGGCCGAGCTGCGCGCTTTGACGGCGTTGACCGACAGCGACGGCGTGCGCAGCGAGACCGAGCAGCGGGCGATCGAGAGCCTCGATTGGCGCAAGCTGGCTCCGAACGCAGCGACCAACTCGGCGCGCGTGATGAAGGGCGTCACCGCGGCGGCCGACATCGTGGGCGACGAGAAGCCGGTGACCGGCAGCACCAAGGTCGACGGCACGGGGCCTCTGGTCGTGTGGGCCAAAGAGAACAACCTCTCATCTGACAAACAGACCGTCAGAGTCGGCCTCGCCGAGCCGATTGAAGCGGGCGCGACCGGCTTGAGCTCGGGCCCGATTCGGGTCACCGGCAGCACGGTGCTCAACAGCGTCGACGGGCTCGCCCCGTTTCCCAACGGGGGCACGGTCACCGCCGACGGCTTCGATCAGGTTCAAGCGGTCTGGGCGGCCGACAACGTGCTCGCGCGGCTCAAGGGCGTGGGCGTCGACATACCCTCGTTCTTGGTCAACGCGCAGAACAACGGCGTGATGAAGCTGAAGGCCAACGCCATCGCCGACCAGAACGCCTTCTACTCGCCGTCGGCCAACGAGACGACCTTCGGCACCAGCAACGACACCTGGCATCTGGCCAGTGACGGCGACGTGGTCACCCACGAGCTCGGTCACTTCACGCTCGACCACCTGAACCCCAACATGCTGGGCTCCTCAGAAGGCGGAGCGATTCACGAGGGCTACGGCGACACGATGGCCGCCCTGATGTTCAACGACCCCGAGCTGTCAGAAGACTTCAACCAGGGGCACACGCCGAGCTGGCTGCGCGACGTCGAGAACGACGCCAAGCTGTCGACCGTGTCGACCGAGGTGCACGACCGCGGCAATGTCTACTCGGGCTTCGCCTGGTCGACCAAGAAGAAGCTGGCCGAGCTCATCGGTGATGACGCCGAGGCCGCGAGCCTGATGCTGGGAGTGTCGGTCGCGCACCCGTTGTTCTACGGGTCGTCGACGGTAACGCCAGAGGCGTACCTGGTGGCGATGATGAAGGGCGCCGACGCGTACCTCAAAGACAAGGTGTCTGCGCCGGTGCTGGCGCAGCTGAAAGCGGCCATGAAAGACGAAGGCATCAAGCGAGAGCTGGTCCCCGCGGGGTGGA
>JANLPS010000491.1:0-20076 GCA_031367385.1 Archangium sp.
GCCCAGCACACTGCTCGCCGCCGTCGACAGCAGCGTCGGTGGCAAAGGGGCGGTCAACGTCGGCGAGGTCAAGAACGCGCTCGGCGTCTTTCACTACCCCGACGAGTCGTGGCTCTGCCCACAGCTCTTCACCACCTTGACCGAAGCGCAGCGACGCGAGGGCCGCCTCGAGGCCTACAAAATGGCGCTCGGCGAAGCGAAGCTCTGGGCCTCGTGGTCGTCACGGCAGCCAGATGACGAAACGCTGATCGCCGAATCTCGCGCGCTCAAGGCGAAGATCTGCGCCAGAGACCCCTACGAGCGCACCGGTCAACGCACCGCGCTCAACTTCGGCCACACCTTCGGTCACGTCATCGAAGCCGTGACCCACCACCGCGTTCGTCACGGCGAAGCCGTCGGCCTGGGCATGCTCTGCGCGCTCGACGTCGGCGTCGCCCTCGGCGTGACGCCCGTGCACCTCGCGCAAGAAGTCGAAGGCGCACTCCCGAATGCGCCGGGGGCCCGCCGCCGCCTCGCACGCGTGCTTCACCGCGTCTCAGCGACCAGGGTCAGCCAGCTGCTGGCGGCCGACAAGAAAGGCTCGGCCCAAGGCTCGGTGCGCATGGTGTTGCTCGCGAAACCCGGGCGCTGGGCCCTCGAGCCCGTCTCGCCCAAGGTCTGGTCGCGCCTCTTCGGCACGTGGAGCACCCGGTGATCGATCTCGTCCCTCCGTTGTCGAAGTCTGATGCGCAGCGGGCGCTGGTGCTGGCTGACGCCCTGGGCGTCGAGAACGTCATCCAAACCGGCGAAGCGCTGCCCCGCGACGTTGAAGTGCTTCGTGACGGCCTTGTTGCGCTGCAGCAACCAGTCGCCGAAATCGACTGCCACGATGGCGGTGCGCCATTTCGCTTCTTGCTCACCCAGGCGGCGCTGCGACCCGGGCACGTGACCCGCTTCACCGGTACGCCCCGCTTGGGGGCCCGCCCGCACGGCCCTCTGTTGCAGGCGCTCAGTGACTCGCTGCACTGCACCATCGAGCTCAGCCCCGGCCTCTGGCCGCTCACCGTTCGAGCCAGCGCCGACGCGCTCGAGGTCGCGGGCTTTTCGGTCACCGGCGCCGAGAGCAGCCAATTCGCCAGCAGCCTCTTGCTCGGCGCCGCGCGGGTCGTTCACCAGACCGGCCGCGGCTGCGAGGTCACCGTCGACGGAGCGCTCACCAGCCTGGGGTACCTCGAGCTGACCCAGGCCTGGGTCGAGCGGGCCGGCTTCACCGTGCATCGCCACGATCAACGCTGGCGAGTCGAGCCCCGCGGCACCGAGACGCCTTTTCCCGCGGTGCCGGGAGACTGGTCGTCGCTCACCTACCTGCTCCCCCTCGCGTGGAAGTTCGGCGCCACGGTCTCGCGGGTTCAGCTCGCCAGCGATCACCCCGACGAGCGCTTCGCCGCTCACCTGGGCTTGGTCGGCTTGAGCCTCGTACCCAGGGGGCCTTCGCAGTTCAGCGTCGAGGGCACTTTGCGTGATGGCCTGATCGTCGACAGCGAGCAGTGCCCCGACTCCGTGCCAGCCTTGGTGGCCTTGGCTTGCGTGCTGCCTGCGCCTTCGACCTTCACCCGCATCGGAGTGCTCAGGCACAAAGAGAGCGACCGCGTCGAAGGCGTCTGCGACTTTGCGCGCCGCATCGGTGCGCAGGTCGAGCTGACCGCTGACGCCTTTCGAATCACGCCGTCACCCTCGCGCCCCGCTGGGCTCGAGCTCGACGCGCACGACGACCACCGCATGGCGATGGCTGCGACCGTGCTCAGCGCGCTGACCGGAGTGAGGCTCTCGCTGCGTGGCGCGGGCAGCGTCGGCAAGAGCTTCCCCGGGTTTTGGCGTGAGATTGAGAAGCTCGGGCTCGAGGTCACCAAGCTGCCATGAGCCCGCGGCTCGACGCGGTGGTGGTCGGCTCCGGCCCCAATGGGCTCGCGGCGGCGCTGACGCTGGCGCAGGCTGGCCACTCGGTCACAGTCTTCGAGGGCCAGTCAACCATCGGCGGAGGCGCGCGAACGCTGCCGCTCACGCTGCCCGGGTTTCGCCATGACCTGTGCTCGGCGATTCACCCGATGGCCGCGGCCTCTCCGTTCTTCAACAGCCTGGGCCTGGCCCAGCATGGCGTCGACTTCATTCACTCGCCGTACCCTTTGGTGCACCCGCTCAGTGATGGGCGTGCAGCCGTGTTGCACCGCAGCGTCGAAGAGACCGCCGCCGGGCTGGGCGCCGACGAAGCGCGCTACCTGAAGCTGTTCAAACCACTCGTCGAGCACTTCGAGTCGATCAAACCGCTGATCTTCAACCCCATCACCCACCCGCCGCGTGGCAACCCGCTCATCGCCGCACGCTTCGGGCTCAACGCGCTCCGCAGCGCGTCTGACTTCGCCTTTGACGAGCTCGAGACCGAAGAAGGCCGCGCATTGATGGCCGGCTGCGCGGCGCATTCGTTCTCGCCACTGACCGACCCGCTCACCGCCTCGTTCAGCCTGGTGCTCGCCGTCGCTGCCCACGCCGTGGGGTGGCCGCTGATTCGAGGTGGCTCGCAGTCGCTCATCGACGCGCTGCTGAAGCTGCTCCGCGCGGCCGGAGGCGAGGTCGAGGTCAACCGGCCCATCACGAGCCTGCGCGAGCTGCCCGACTCGAAGCTGGTGCTCTTCGACACCCACGCCGAGGTGATGGCCCGAATCGCAGGTGATGCTTTGCCTGCCGCGTACCACCGGGCACTCGGCCGTTTTCGCCGGGGCTGCGGCGTCTTCAAGGTCGACTACGCCCTCGACGCGCCCGTGCCGTGGAGCGCCTCGGCCGCTCGCGATGCCGCCACCATTCACCTCGGGGGCACACTTGAAGAGGTGATCGAGTCAGAGGCCGCGCCCAGTGCCGGTCGCACCTCGCGAAAGCCCTACGTGTTGTGCGCGCAGCAAAGCCAGTTCGATGACTCGCGCGCTCCACATGGTCAGCACACGTTTTGGGCTTACTGCCATGTGCCCAACGGCAACAATGACGACCTGACCTCAGTGCTCGAAGCGCAAATCGAACGGTTCGCTCCCGGGTTCTCGCAGCACGTGCTCCACCGCTCGGTGAAGCGAAGCGGCGACTTCGAGACCAGCAACGCGAGCTACGTCGGAGGCGACATTTCAGGCGGCTCGGTCGGAGGCCTGCAGCTCTTCGCCCGCCCGACCCTGCGGCTGCCGTACACCACCCCGAACCCGAGGCTGCTGATCTGCTCGTCGTCAGCGCCCCCCGGCCCCGCGGTGCACGGCATGTGTGGTCACTGGGCCGCCAAGCTCGCCATCAAGCGTCTGCGGTGATCGCAGCCCTGCGCGTTGATGCACCAGATCCGGTGGAAATCGCTGCTCCACCTGTAAACGGCGAGTGGCATCACACACCGACCCAACCCGTTGAATTGATGATCTTCAGAGCGCGGCCAGCAACTTGCTTTGGGTCGCTGCGCCATGTCCTTTCTCGAACGAGCCATTGAAGATCGCCGTGTTCAAATCTGCGCCGCCATTCTTGGGGTCGTGGTGCTGGCCATCTCCGCGGGGTTCTTGATGGCGTCGAAGGCTGCTCCGAAGGCGATGAACACGAGCTTGCCGCACGCGTACACCAACGTGCCGATTCTGCGCTCGCTCAACCAGGGCCAGCCGATGCGTTCGACGACCGGCGTGCTGAGCTACTCGCGGCCATCGCCCAGCCGAACCGCCCAACGCTGAAGACAGCGGCGTGCAGTGCGCTATAGACGCGGCTCCTTTTGACTTTCTCGGGGGCTCTCGCGCGTGCGCATCGTCTTCATTACCTCGTGGTGTCTGATCATTGCCTGCGCGACGGTCAAGCCAGCGCCGACCTCGACCACCCGTGAGCTGCTCTCGCGCGCGTTGGGCGCCTTCGTCGCGGCGGCCGGCCCGACCGCCTCACCTTCGCTTTGGCTCACCAATGAAGATGACACCGATTGCGACCGAGCCGAGAGCGCGTTGCACGGCCAGGCGGTGGCGCACCCACTCGACGCGGTGGCCTACGAGGTGTTTGAAAATCAGCTGACCGCGACGCGGTGGGCCCACGTCGTCGAGGCCCATCGCCACAACTACGCGCGCGATCTGAAACCCGAAACGCGCAAGAACGTCGTCACCAAAGAGGGCTCGACCGTCGTCGAAGATCTCTGTTTTCTCGACGAGGCCAAGAAGCGAAACGTCGACAAGGTGCTCGTGTACCAAGTGGTCGGCGAGGCACCGGGCTCGGTGATGGTGCACTTCAGGCTCTCAGACGCACGCACCGGGCTCATCGAGGTGAGCCGCACGTTTCTCGCGGGTGACGGCGCCGTCGAAGACCGGAGCGCGAAGTGAAGCAGCTGCTGCTGCTCGGCTGCGTGCTGCCGATGCTGGCGTGGGGCGGGCGACCGCGCACCGAGCGGAGTGAAGTGCTGCCAGCGAGTGAAACGCCCGCGGGCCCCTCCGCGCCGGGCGATTTGGTCATCACCGGCGATCTCGGCATCGGCAGCTGGAAGTCGTCATTGGTGGTGGTGACCAGCTTCGAGAGCAGCATCGGGCTGGGCGCGCACCTGACTCGGCACATCTTGCTCACCGGCCAAGTCGACGTCGGCTGGAGCGGCAACCCTTCGTACTCGAGCGCCGTGCTCGCCCGCGTTTCGATCAGCGCCATGCTCGCGTGGGACGTGTTCGAGCTGATTCGCGGCCTCACGCACCGGGAGATACCGTTCGAGGTGGGCCCCGAGGTCGCGCTCGGCGCCGGCGCCGCCATTCCCCAAGTGCAATTCGCGCTCCCGCTTTTGCAACTCGGCGGCTTCGCCAGGTACGTGTTCTCGCCATCGTTCTCACTGGGGCTTCGCCTGCGCGGCATGATCCCCTTCTGGCCGGTCGGCCCGTACGGGTTTCATGGCGATAGAACGATTCGAAACACCACCGAGCCGAGCGGCTTCACGGCGACCCTCTCACTGATTCGAACGTTCTAACCATGCACGCACTGCGCTTCGTCGGTCTCGGTTTCATGCTCGGGCTGTTCTTCGCTGTGACCCCCTCGTGCGGGGCGGTGCGACCGTGCACCCCCAGCAACTGCCGTGGCTGCTGCGCCGCTGATGGCGTGTGTGAGCTCGGCACGACGACCGGTGCCTGCGGTCAAAATGGCGCCGCGTGCGTGAGCTGCGCCAAGTCGCAACAGTGCAACGGCAGCTGTTTCGGTGGCAACGTCGAGGGCACCGACTCCGGCACGGGCGGCGGCCTCGGTGGAGGTACCGGCGGAGGCGATGGCGGAGGGGCGGGCGGAGGCACGGGTGGCGGAACAGGCGGTCTCACCGACGGTGGCTCGGTCGCAGATGGAGGCGCACTCACGGAGCCCGCGGATGCCGGGCCTCACCGCGTCTTCGTCACGAGCGCTCAGTACTCAGGTCAGCTGGCGGGCCTGGCCGGCGCCGATCAGCTCTGCCAGACGGCGGCGATCGCCGCCAACAAGGGCGGCACATGGAAGGCGTGGCTGAGCTCGAGCACGGTCAACGCCATCGACCGAATCACCGACCTGGGCCCGTGGTACCAGCAGCCCTCGGCCGGAGCGTGGGTCAAGACCTTCAACAACAAGGCGAACCTGGTGACCTCACCCCTGCAGCGGCTCTACGTCGACGAGGAGGGCCGAGGAAACAGCGTCAGCACCCAACGTACGTATTGGACTGGCACGCTCCAGACCGGGCTTCACGCCGACGCGACCTGCAGTGACTGGGTGTCGAGCACTTTGCAGAACGGCATCGTTGGCCCTGGCTCGAGCGCCTGGTCGACCAATGACTTCGTGGTCGCGTGCACCGCCGCTTACGCACTGGTGTGCTTCGAGCAATCGAAGCTGCCCGCGCCCTCGAGCGAGCCGAACACCCACAAGCGCGTGTTCGTCACGAGCGCCGAGTACTCGGGTCAATTGGGAGGCCTCGCCGGCGCCGATCAGCTCTGCCAGACAGCAGCGACCGCGGCGAACAAGGGCGGCACGTGGAGGGCGTGGCTGAGCTCGAGCACGGTCAACGCCATCGACCGAATCGCCGACGTGGGCCCGTGGTACCAGGAGCCTTCGGCCGGAGCGCTGGTCAAGACCTTCAACAACAAGGCGAACCTGGTGACCTCACCCCTGCAGCGGCTCTACGTCGACGAGGAGGGCCGAGGAAATAGCGTCAGCACCCAGCGTACGTATTGGACGGGCACGCTCCAGACCGGTCAGCACGCGAGCGCGACCTGCAATGACTGGGCATCGAGCACCTCGCAGAACGGCACTGTTGGCCCTGGCAGCAGCGCGTGGTCGTACAACGACTTCGTGGTCTCGTGCACCAGCACCTACTCGCTCGTCTGCCTCGAGCAGTAGAGCGCCGGGTGCGTCAGCCGGTTTGACCGTCGATGCCGATAACGACCGTGAAGCCCCCGTCTCAGCAAGTCGCAGTTTTCGATTTCAACCCGAACTGTTGACCCAGCTTCCAAATACGGTCGGTCTCAAGGTTGGGAAATCGCCATCACGGCGAGATCACCATCGGTGAAACGCCGGGTGGCCGGGCCCCACCGCGACGAACGTACCGCGCAGCGTCGCCCGAACTTTGCCTTGGGCCGTGAGCTCAGCTTCGACCGCCGCGCGATCAGTGCCCGGTGCATCAACGACCCGTGCGACCAACTCGATTGGCCCGTCGATCGGGCACGGCCGCTTGAGTTGCACCGAGAAATCAGACGTGACGGTGCACGGAGGCTCGTGTGCGCCACGCGCCCGCATCAAGTGCATCGAGGCGGCCCAGTTGGCGTGGCAATCGAGCAGCGCGCCGACGATGCCTCCGTTGAGCACTCCGGGAAAAGCCTGGTGGTGCGGCTCGGCCGACCACGTCGCGCGCAGTGCATCGCCTTGCTCGAAGCTTCGAATGCGCAGCCCCTTCTCGTTGGCAGGGCCGCAGCCGAAGCAAATGCTCTTCGCGGCGAAGGTCTCCTGAACGCTCTTCGCCGGGTCAGCCATCGCGCCTCACAATCGAACGTCGGTCTGAAAAATCGGAGGGATCTTCACGAAGCTGATGCTCGCGCTGCGCCCCATGAACCCGCGCGCCTCTTCGATGGCCTCCGAGAGCGTGTCGGTGCGGTCCCACCCCATCATTGCGGGCACGTGGTTGTTCTCAGACCCCGCGGCGATGACCTTGCCGACGTGTTGACGGCCGTTCTCGCCCCAGTACCACATGTAGAAGGGGTGGGCCCCGTGGTAGCTGTGGCCCTTGCGGTAGAGGTGCACGTACGACGGGTTCTTGGCGAACTCTCGCTCGTACTTGTGTGACAGCACGTGCGCATCTCGCGTCTCGGGCAACAAGCGGTTGAAGAACTCGATGTACGGCGCGTGGTGCTCGGGGTCGAACTCGTCGTAGCAAGGGTGGGTGATGATGATCACTCCGCCTTTTTTCACCAACGGCACACCGCGGTTCAAATTGAACAGGTAGCCGAGCGCCATCACCTGCACCAGCAACGGGTTCAGAATCGAGTTCACGTTGTACGGCGAGACGTAGGGCATGCCTAAGATGACGATGTCTGACTGCCCGTCGACCGGCACGCTGTACTGCTTCCACGACTGCTCGAGGGTCTTGACGTGGGTCGGCTCGGTCGCCCCTGCGAAGACGCCGGTCACTTCGTACGGCGCGTGAATGTTGAAGAACATCTTTCGCTTCAGCGCGCGAGGCAGCTTCGAGAGCGAGTACTTCATGCCCTGCAGCTTGAGCCGGTCGAACTCGGTGAAGTCTTCTTCTTTCTTCATCAAGAAGTCGGTCGCGCCATCGAACATGCGGTTGTTGATGGTCGTTTCGATGTGAAAGACCTTCAGGTTCTTGTCGATGACCCGGCCGATGCGCTCGGTCGAGCGGTGCAGCTGGCTCTTGCTGGGCTCCATGTACGACTCGGTGTCGCGAATGGTCTTGGGGTTGTGGTGCGCGCGCAGCGACTCGTAGTTGGTGAGGCCGGTGCCCACCGATTTGTGCCCACCGTCCATCGGTACGAGGTTGATGTTCACGTAGATGGTGAGATCAGACTCGGCAGCGCGGCGGTTGATCGCGACCACTTCGTTGTGGCTGGTGCGCTCGAGCTCGACGATGCCTTCGGGGTCTTCGGCGTCGTGGTTGTAATACCGGTCAGGGTAGAACTCGTCGTAGATCTTCTGGCCGACCATGCGCTTCATCTCGGCTTCGGTCATGCGGCGGTGCAGGGCGTTGGCGATCACCAGGTGCACGTCATCGACGCCCGAGTCGGCGAGCAGCTCGAGCACGATTTCGAGAATCTGCTGGCGCACATCGGGCAGCTTCATCGGCGGCAGCGGCAGCGAGATGTCGTCGAGCGCGATCGTCACCCGCATGCCCGGCGTGAGCATCGCGTGCAGCGGGTCCATCGCTTCGGGGTGGTTCAAGGCGTAGCGAATCGCCGCCTTCACGTTGGGCACGCCCTCGAGCGGAGGCCGCGAGCAGATCACCCGCGTGCCGACCGGCAGGTGCTCGACCCAGAAGTCTTCGCCGTAGAACATCACCCGCGGGGGCGAGCCCTTCTCGGTGATGATGATGTGGCTTTCGTCGTCGTACAGCTTCTTCAGGGTCTTCAGAGGGCGCATCGAAGGCGCGTTCTCGCTGGCAGTTCGGGGCCCGTCAAGCCGTAGCTTCGGGCACACCGGTGCGTTACGAGAGCCCCGCACGTCATGGAATTGGGAAAGCGCGGCTGGTTGCGGAGGGTTCTGGTCGAGGCCGTGGCCGCTCACCACCCCGATGACGCCTCGCACTCGTTCGTACAGGCCCGCGCGCGGAGCCCTGGCCCAGGTACCGCACGACGATATCTGCGCGGAATACTTCGCGAATCTGGCCTTCTGTACGGCACTCCGTCGTCATCGGCGGTGAGCGCGCCGGCCGGGTCGGTGGCTCCCAAGAGCGCCGAAGAGACACTGTTTCTGGCGGTGCTCAGAACGTTTTGCCGAATCGGGCTCGACATCGCGGTGCTGGCCGATGGAGCGCCCGGCCCCCGTGCTGAGCAGTTGCTGTTGTTGCTCGCGGCGATGTACCGACAGCTCGACGAGGCAGAAGACATTCACCGCCGAATCGAACGGGCCTCGAAGCAGTGGCCACTGCCCGACAAACTGTGGGCGCGGGTCGAAGTCGCGCTCGAAGAGCGGGCGCTCTCGTTGGCGGCTGACCCGTACTACGGCGTGGTGCTGCACAATGGAGCCGTCTACGCCGACGCCAATCTCTTCGGCCGCCTGGCGATCGCCTACTTCAGTCGCAACGCGTTTCCTCGCGAGGCGGCTGAGCGTCGGGTGCGCTTTGCGTCGCAGCAGAAGGCCCTGTTGGTCGAGGTGCTGATTGGCTTGGTGTGCGCCGAGCGAAAACCGTCGTTTCCCACGCGCAGGGCGATCGTTCGGCAGATTGACGATCTCCACCTGCCCGACGATTTGGCAGAGGCGACCCGCCAGTTCGCCCGCACCGCTTTCGCGCGACCGCCGTCGATGAAGCAGGTGCTCAAGGGCGTTCGAAGCCGCGACATGAAGCGCTTCATTCTAGAGCAGACCCTGCTGGCCTCGATCGTCGATGGCCGGCGCAGCGCGCGCGAAGTGGAGTGGACGCAGTCGCTCGGTGCACTGCTCGGGTTCTCGAAGAGCGAGATCACTGCGGTCGATTTGGCGATGGCGGAGTTCTATGCGCGCCACCGCGACGTGGTCGACGTCTTCACGCTCAAGTCGGGCGCCGAGGTGGTGGGTGAAGAATGGGTCGATACGATGTCGACCAGTGTGCAGAAGAACTACCGGCGGCTGCTCAAAGAAATTCGAAAAACCGGAGCGCTCTCGGTGTTGCTCACCCGAGCCGCACGAGGGCAGAAGCTCAGCGGCGACGAGAAGCGGCAGATGCGCGCGCAATTGATCGACGTGGCCAAGGCGGTGCCAGCGCTGGCGATCTTCGCGGCTCCCGGGGGGCTGTTGTTGCTGGTGGCGTTGGCGAAAGTGCTGCCGTTCGACCTGCTGCCCTCAGGCTTTCGCGATGAGGCCGACGAGGCTGAACCGCCGACCACCCATTGAAAGGGTTACGCCTTCGGCTTGGTCATCTCTTCGACGAACGCTCGGGCCCGCGCGCGAGTCTCGTCGTCGATTTTAGCGGCGGCCCGGGGCTGGTTGAACTCGACCACCCGCGCGAGCGATTTGCCCGCTTCGGTCTTGAGCAACTCGGGCGCCTGTTTCTGCAGCTGCGACAGGAGCTTGTTGCCCTCGGCGAGGCGCTCAGGTGACCACTTTTGCGGTATCGGAGGCCCGCTCTTGTCGAACTTCTCGAGCGAAGCGCTCAGCTCGGCACGTCGTGCAGCCGAAGTGACAGCCGGCTTCGCGGCGACCGACGGCTTCGCGGCGGCAGGTGCGTGCGCTGCGGCGGCGGCATCTGCCAACTCTTGCGCGCGCTGGGCCTTCAACTCCGACTGCCGAAAGGCTTGGTTGGCCGGGGGCATGCCACCGCCGGCAGCAGCCGCCTCATCGGCCAGCTCCTGCGCCCGCTGGGCCTTGAGCTCCGACTGCCGAAAGGCCTGGTTGGCCGGGGGCATGCCACCGCCAGCAGCAGCCGCCTCATCGGCCAGCTCCTGCGCCCGCTGGGCCTTCAGCTCCGACTGCCGAAAGGCCTGGTTGGCGGTTGGCTTCGGAGCGGCGTTGCTCTCAACCACCCGCTGCAGCATCGCCCCCGCGGGGGTCTTGAGCAGCTCGGGCGCCTTGGCTTCGAGTTGCTCGAGCAACTTGCCTCCCTCGGCGAGGCGCTCGGGCGACCACTTCTGCGGTATCGGAGGGCCGGCCTTGTCGAACTTGTCGAGGCTCGCCGCGAGCTGCGCCTTCGGCGATTCAGCGACGATGCTCTCCAATCGCTGCGTCGCGCTGGTCGACAGGCCCAGTTCTTTCGCCTGCGCCAGCAACGGAGCGGCCTGCTTGGCGATGTCGTCTTTCTGCGAATCAGTCAGCGGCCCGCGCTGGCCGTTCTGGGTCGCGATGGCTTTGTTCGACAGCTCTTCGGTCGCGCGGGTGACGTCGCCCTTTTGAATGTCGTTGAGAATGCCCACCAGCTGCTTGCCGTTGGCCGACTCGCGAACCTCTTTGCCGACGCCGAGCGCATCGGCGCGCTTGAGAAGGTCTTTGGCCATGTCGGCGACGCCCAATTTCTGGGTGTCGGTCATCGGGCTCATCTTGGCGACGTTCGCGGCGAGCGCATCGACGTTGTTGTTGAGGGTCTTGATGCCCGCCTCGCGCTCGGCTTGGGCCGCTGCTTGGCTGGCCGAAGCCTGCGACGCCGCCTCTTCTGCGGTGCCCGCCGGAGGCTTCGCGGTGGCCCCGCCGCCCTGCCACCCGGCCTCGTGGGCCTTGGCAGGCACGGTGAGCTTCACGCCCACGGCCAGCTTGTTCAGGTCGGCATGGTTGGGGTTCGCCTTGGCGTAGTCGGCGACCCGAGCGGCGATCTGGGCGTTGCTGGCTTTGCCGCCCAGGTCTTTGGCCGCGAGGGCCCACACGGTGTCGCCCTTCGACAAGGTGACCGACGCTGCGTCATCGGCCGCGGCCGGAGCAGCTTCGGGCTGGGGTCGAACGACGGGAGAAGCGCCTGCGCCAGTGATTGCGACCATGGGGTGATTACACGCAGCTCACGCCCCGGGCGCAACGCATCGCATCGAAATTTCTCGTTTTCTTTGAAACGCCAAGGTCAGCCCCGCTGCATCTTGACCGCCAGGCGACGCAAGTCCTCGTTCACCTTGACGAATTCGGTCTTGCCGCGCTCTTCACCGAGCTGCTTTTGAAGGTCGGGCAGCGCCGCCTGGGCCCCCTTCATCGCGTCTTTCGAGTCGTGAATGAGCCAGTCGGCGCCTTGAATGATGGCCAGGCGCGCATCGAGGTCTTTCTCGCGCAGGCGCTTGGTGAGCTCGCCGATCAACGCCCCGTTGCCGCTGCGGCCGACCTCGTAGGCGGCGCGCTCGCGAACGACGAGGGTCGGGTCATCGAGCTTCTTGGCCCAGCAGGTCGCGTCGGCCTTGCACGCCTTGCCGGCCTCGAGCGCCTTGGCGAAGTTCGCGATGCTCTCTTCATGCTTCTTCGACGCAGCGCTCATCGCCGCGGCGTCTGCGCATTCTTTGCCCCCGCCGTAGTCATCGCTTTTGCACTCGGCCTCGAAGGTCTTCGCCTCGTCTTTGCTGAACTTCTCCATCACCGCCACCTCGCGCTCGTCACCCAGCATCGCAATCGCCTTGAGCGATTCGTTGCGCGCGTCCCAGCTGCCTTTCGACGAGGCGGCGATGAGCTTGGGCAGTGCCTCGCGGCCACCGATGCGTGAAATCGACCAGGCGTAGACCTGGCGCGCGGTCGGCTCGGTCTCAGAGACCATCTCGGCCATCGCCTTCGCCCCCGCGGCCGAGCGCGAACGGCCCAAGGCGTCGGCGGCGCGCATGCGCACGAAGAGCTGAATGTCGATGCGCTCTTCTTTGAAGTTGAGCATCTCGAGCAAGGCCTTTTCGGCGCGCAGGTCGTGGAGGTCGCCGAGCACTTGCGCCGACTTCGCGGTCAAGGCCGCGGGCAACATGCCGTTCGACGCTGCCCAGGCGGTGATCTCTTTGTCTTTGCCCTCGGCGATCGGCACCAGCGCGTCGGCCGCCGGAGCGCCCAGTTGGTACAGCGCGAACGACGACTCCATGTAGAAGCTGACGCCCTTGCGCTCTTTGAACATCGCCTTGACGAGCGTGGGCACCGCGCGCGGGTCGCCGAGCTCGCCGAGGGCGATCAGCGCCTTCTTGGTGATGAAGGTCTCGATGCTGTCGTTGGTGGCGATGTCATTGATGGGGGTGAAGGCGTCTTTGGCGTGCAGCTGCCCGAGCGCTTCGATGGCCGCGATGATGGTGTAGTTGTCTTTGGTCGAGAGCAACTTGACCAGAGCCGGCGTGGCCTTGGCGTTGCCGATTTCGCCCAGCGCGGTGGCGATCTCTTTGTTCATCGTGCGCACGTCGCTGTCGGTGCTGCCCAGGTCGATGGCGCCGGTGAGCGCGTCGATGCCCGAGACATCTTTCTGCTCGCCCAAGATGCGCGCGATGGCGGCCTTCACCTCGGGCGATTTCTCGCTCTCGAGCTGCGAGTGGAGCATCGGGTACATCGCCGGGCCCAGGTGCTTCGAGTTGCGAAGCTCTTCGACCGAGTGAATTTTTTCTTTCTTGCTCTTGGCGTCGAGCTTCTTGGCCCAGTACTCGGGCGTGGTCGGGTCGCCCTTACAACCGGCGAGCGCGAGGCAGAGCGTGAGAGACCCGGCAATGGCGAGGTGGCGCATCAAGATTCCCCCTTGGTGTGAGCGAGCAAAGACGACTCGGGTGCTTAGGCTGGGCTCGGGCTGGGGTCAACGCGTAAGTGTTCGAATGCATTGAGGTTTGTCGCCGCACCGCGTCTTTTGAAGATCGTCTTTGGTGTGACGGGTCGCGGGAGGCTACGCGGTCGCCATGCGCATCGTGTTCATGGGCACTCCCGAATTCGCGGTGGCTTCGCTGCAGGCGTGTCTCGAGCTGGGGGAGGTGGTGGCGGTCGTCACCCAACCCGACAAACCGCGGGGGCGGGGGCAAGAGGTGTCGTTTTCTCCAGTGAAAGCCCTCGCGTTGAGCAAGGGCCTGGCGGTGCTGCAGCCCCCCAAAATTCGGGGCACCGCGTTTCACGAAGAGCTGCGCGCGCTGGAGGCCGACGTCGCGGTGGTGACGGCGTACGGCAAGATTCTGCCGCAAGAGACGCTCGACGCGCCCAAGCACGGCTGCGTGAACGTGCACGCCTCACTGTTGCCGCGCTTTCGGGGCGCCGCGCCGATTCAATGGGCGATTGCCTCGGGCGACGCCCAGACCGGCGTCTGCCTGATGCGAATGGACGCGGGGATGGACACGGGGCCGATCATCGACAGAGCAGCGCTGCCGATTCTACCCGCCGACACCTCGGCCTCGCTGCACGCGAAGCTCTCCGTGCTGGGCGGCCAGGTGCTGCGACGCTCGCTCGAAGGGTACCTGAGCGGAGCGCTGGTGCCAGCGCCGCAGCCGACCGACGGCGTGGTGATGGCCCCGATGATTCGCAAAGAAGACGGCGTGCTCGATTTCACCAAGCCGGCCGTCGAGCTCGAGCGGAGGATGCGGGCCTTCACTCCGTGGCCCGGTGCGAGCACCAAGCTCGAAGGCCAGGTCTTTAAGGTTCACGCAGCCACCGTGGTCGAAGGGGAGGGCGAACCCGGCACGGTGCTGTCGAGCGGCCCCGCCGGCATCGTGGTGGCGTGCGGCGTGGGCGCGATCCGCTTCGAGCAGGTTCAGCCCGAGGGCAAGCGGGTCATGAACGTCAAAGATTTCTTGCTGGGTCGCCGCATCGACGTCGGCGGTCGGCCCTTCGGCCCTCACTGATCCCCGCTGCGCACCACCGCGTCGCTTGAAGTCATCTCGATAATAGCCATAGATATATTTATGAATATTATATTCATGATTATCAATGTGCCGGGTCGTCTAAGACCAGGCTAAGAGGGGGCGATGCGCGTTCTGGTTCTGCACGGCCCAAACTTGAAGTTGCTCGGTGCCCGTTTCGACGAGGTGAATGAGCAGTTGAAACGCCAGGCCGTTGCGCTGGGGTTCGAGCTCGAGCAGTTTCAAGCCAACAGCGAGGGCGAGCTGATCGACGAGCTTCATCGACGCCGCGAGTGGCTCGAGGCGGTGCTGGTGAACCCCTCGTCGTTGAGCCCGGTGGCGCATGGCCTGGCCGAAGCGCTCGAGTTGATCGGCAAGCGGGCCATCGAAGTGCAACTCGTCGAGGGCCGCTCGAGCGTTCTTCGCGACCTCGTCGAGGCGCAGTGTCACAGCGACGAGGGCTACACCTGGGCGCTCGAGGTGCTCGCCGGTACCCGCGAGGCGCAGAAGACCGACAGCTCCGAGGTGAACGCGGCCCCGGCTCGGCTGGGCAAATCGATTGGCAGAAAGTCAGCTGCGGCCGAGCCGGTCAAGGTCACTCAAGGCACAGCGAGAAAGACCATTGGCAAGGCGGCGTCTCCGGCCTCTGCGCCGGGCAAGACCATCGGCCGGGTCGAGAGGGTCACCGCCTGGCCCTCACTGACCCGGGCCATGGTGAAGACGAAGATGTCTGAACGGCTCGCGGGCTCATTGGCGGGCGAGGCGCTGGCCGGCTGGGCGCGCGCCCAGTGGCAATCGCTGATGGCGGGGGCCGAGGTGGAGCCAGGCCAGAAAGACCTGCTCGAAGACGTCTTGCTCACGCTGGCCTCGTCAGCGAAGGCGAGCGATCACGCGATCCTCTCCGCGATGGCCAAGCTCGACCGATAACAGCATAAAATTGCTGATATTGAGGCGCTCTCAGCCTCGCAACTTCGATCGCTTACGGGCCGACAATGAAGCATGAAGCTGTTTGCCCCGGTCGCCGCGCTCAAGAACACCAAGCCGGGCGTCGTGCCGCACGGGGTGAACCTGTTCGAGCACCTCCAAGAGCCGCCCCTCGCCGCGAGAGCCCGATGGGACCAAACGCTCGAGGCGCTCAACGCGATGCCCATGCCTGAGGGCCCGCGCAAATCGGGCGCGAGCCAGAAAGAAGCACAGGCGCTGTTGACCGCGATCAACGCGCACCCCCTGGTACAGAAGATGGACACGTACGTGCCCAACGGCGGGTGTTTCGCGCGGGCCTTCGTTGGCCATTTGCTGGCCCTGCGCTCGGGCTACGACAAGCGCAGCATTCTCAAGCTGATCAAGATCTGGGAGAGCGGCAACATCACCCACCACGTCGGCCTGGCGTTGCGAGCAGACGACGGCGGGTGGTGGGCGCTCGACAACCTGAACACCAAGGTCAAGCGGCTCGAGACCTGGGGGTACCCCGGCACTTTCGCGACCGAGGCCAACCGCTGGGGGCCCGACCTGAGGTTCGCCGAGAAATACAGCCCCGAGCAGCTCTGGGCCATGACCACCGGCCTCGACGCGAAGGTCGATCGCAGCGCCCCGTTCTACGGCGGTTTGATCAACGACATCAAAACCTGGTTCACCGAAAACCCGGCACGAGGCGAGGCGCTGATTGCGCAGCTCACCCCTCGCAAACCGCCGAAGGCGACCCTGCTTCGCACCCTGGCTGATCAGCAGACTGCCGCGTCGCTGGCCGCCGAGCGGGCGCGCAATGACTCCAGGTTCGACCGCCCGGCCGCGGCCGGTACCCGCGCGACCCGGCCGTGAAATGAATTGCCTTGGGTGGGCGGTGCCCCGTAAGCGCCTCGAGGCGGCACCAGAACCACCATGAAAAAGACCTCGTCAACCTCGACTCCAGGTGCACCGGCCAAGAAGCAGCAGGCCCCCCGACGCAAGAGCCCTGCGAGCGCGCGGGCCATCGCCATCTCGGTGCTCTCGCGGGTCGCGGCGACCGACGCGTACTTGAACGTGGTGCTCGATACGGTGTTGACCGAGCTGCAGCCCGCCGACGCGCGCGACGCTGCCTTCGCCACCGAGCTTTGCTACGGCACCACCCGGCAGCTCCTCGCGCTCGACTACGCGATTCGGTTGCACTGCGAGCGCCGGCTCGAGACGCTCGAAGACAAGGTGCTCGCGGCGCTGCGCATCGGCGCCTACCAACGCTTCTTCATGCGGGTGCCATCGCACGCGGCGGTGTCAGACACGGTCGAGGCGCTCAAAGAGCTGAAGCTCGAGCGGGCGACCGGCTTCGTCAACGCCATCTTGCGAAAGCTCGCCGCGCGCGAGTCGATACCGCAGCCCGACCCGAGCGACCGGCCGGCCTTTCTCACCATCGCCACGAGCCACCCCGAATGGCTCGTTCGTCGCTGGCTGCGGCAGTTCGGGCCCCAGCGCGCCGAGGCGATGTTGGCCGCCGACAACCAGGCGCCTTCAGTGGTGATTCGGGTCAATACCACCCGTGGCACCCGCGATGAGCTGCTCGCGCAGTTCGCCGAAATCGGAGTCTCGGCCACCCCGACCCCTCTCTCGCCACTGGGCATCACCCTCGAGAGCCCGGGGAAAGTCGAAGACCTGTTCGGGTTCTCCGAGGGGCTGTGGCAGGTGCAAGACGAGGCGGCGCAGTTGGTGACGGTGTTCGCGCAGATACCCACGACCGCGAAGGTGCTCGATGTGTGCGCCGCGCCGGGCGGCAAGAGCTGCCACATCGCGCAGACCAATTCAGTCGTCTCGCTCGACCTGCACGCCAACAAGCTGCCGAAGATCGCCAGCGAAGCGAAGCGGCTCGGGCTGCACGAGCGAATCAAGACCCGCGCGTGGGACGCGACCAAACCGCTGCCCGAAGAGCTTGGGGAGTTCGACGTGGTGGTGGTCGACGCGCCGTGCTCGGGCCTGGGCACGCTGCGCCGCCACCCCGAGCTGCGCTATCGGCGGCAAGAAAAAGACTTCGCCGAGTTGGCTTCGTTGCAGCGTGAGATTCTCGAGAACGCCCAGCACCTGGTGGCCGCTGGCGGCCTGTTGGTGTTCGCGGTGTGCAGCACCGACACCACCGAGGGGCCTGATCAGGTCGAGATGTTCTTGCGCTCGCACCCCGATTTCACCAGTGAGCCTCCGGTCGGGTTGGCGCACCTGCCGACCTCACAAGGGCACCTCCGAACGCTCCCCGGGCCCGAAGGGCTCGACGGGTTCTTCGCGGCCCGCCTTCGCAAGATGTACTGAAAGCTCGCCGCGTTCAGTCTGTCGATGCGTCGCCACTGGCTTTCGCGGTAGAGGGGCGCTTCATCTGCGAAAGCGAGTCGTTCATGACTGCATTGATATTGATGGCTGCGTTGCTCGGAGCCACCCCCGCGAATCAACCGGCGGCTGCGAAGCGCGCCTACACGGTTCAAGATCAAGTCGCCCTCAAGCGCCTCGGCAGTTTCAGGGTCTCACCCGACGGCGCCCGGGTGGTCTTTCAGGCCCGCATCACCGATCTCGAGGCCGACCGCGGCCGCACTGATCTCTGGGTCATCAACATCGACGGCACCAACCTGCGCCAGCTCACCACCCACCCCGAAAACGACAGCGACCCGATCTGGGCGCCCGACGGCAAGTCGATCTATTTCTCTTCGGCGCGCACCCCGGTGAGCCAGGTGTGGCGGCTCTTTCTCGACGGCGGAGAACCCGTTCAAGTCACCCAATCGCCCATCGACGTCGACTCGTTCGTGCTCTCGCGCGACGGCAGCATGTTGGCGTTCGCAGCCAGCACGTACCCCGAGTGCGACACCCTCGACTGCACCAAGAAGAAGCTCGACCTCAAAGCGAAGTCGAAGTCGTCGGGGCGCCTCTACGACTCGCTCATGGTTCGCCACTGGGACACCTGGGCAGACGGCCGGCGCAGCCACGTGTTCGCACAGACGGTCGACAAGGGCACGCCGGTCGACCTGATGAAGAAGATGAACGCCGACGCGCCCTCGAAGCCGTTCGGAGACGCGAGCGAGTACACGTTCACGCCCGACGGCAAGTCGGTGGTCTTCACCGCGCGCGACGCCGGCCGCGCCGAGGCCTGGAGCACCGACCTCGACCTCTTCGTGGCGCCTATCGATGGCAGCAAGCCTCCGCAAAAGCTCACCACCACCAACCGCGCCACTGACACGGCTCCCCGGTTTTCACCCGACGGCAAGTCGCTCGCGTACCTGGCGATGTCGCACCCGATGGCCGAGTCAGACAAGCAGCGCGTGATGGTGCGCACCGGCCTCGATGGCAAAGACCGAAGCCTCACCGACGCGTGGGACCGCTCGGTCGACGCGCTGATCTGGTCGCCCGACTCGAAGGCGCTGTACGTCACCGCCGACGATGTCGGCCAACGGGGCGTCTTCGCCATCGACGTGGGCTCGGGCCAGGTCACCAAGCTGCTCAGCCAGGGCCACGTCGCCGACCTGCAGGTTGCGCCTGATCAGCTGATCATTTCACTCGATACGCTCACGGCTCCGGCCGACCTGTACTCGCTCTCGCTCGACGGCAAGGGCACCCTGCGGCCGCTCACCGCGCTCAACGCTGACGCACTGTCGCACCTCAAAATGGGAGCGCCCGAGCAGTTCAGCTTCGCCGGGTGGAACGGAGAGACCGTGTATGCCTACGTGGTCAAGCCGGTCGACTTCGATGCCAAGAAGAAGTACCCGCTGGCATTTTTGATTCACGGGGGCCCCGAGGGCAGCTTCGGCAATGAGTGGCACTACCGGTGGAACCCGCAGACCTACGCCGGTCACGGCTACGTGGCGATCATGGTCGATTTTCACGGCTCGACTGGCTACGGCCAGGGCTTCACCGACTCGATTCGTGGCGACTGGGGCGGCAAGCCGCTCGAAGATCTGCAGAAGGGCCTCGCTGCGGGCCTGGCCAAGTACCCCTTCATCGACAAGAACCGCATGTGCGCCCTGGGAGGCAGCTACGGCGGGTACATGGTCAATTGGATCGCCGGCGTCTGGCCCGACCCGTGGAAGTGCCTGGTCAGCCACGACGGCAACCTCGACGAGAGCATGGCCTATTACGACACCGAAGAACTCTGGTTCTCAGAGTGGGAGCACAACGGCACGCCGTGGGAGAACAAAGCGTCGTACGCGAAGCACAACCCGGTCGATCACGTCGGCCAGTGGCGAGTGCCGATGCTGGTGGTGCACAGCGCCAAAGACTACCGGGTCGTCGATACCCAGGGCCTGTCGACCTTCACCGTGCTGCAGCGCCGAAACGTGCCGAGCAAGCTCTTGTACTTTCCCGACGAGAACCACTGGGTGACCAAGCCGGCCAACAGCGTGCTGTGGCACGAGACCGTTTTGGGGTGGCTCGATCAGTGGGTACAGCACTGAGCTGCGTACAGGTGCGATCGGTCGTATGCGCCACGGCAACAAACACACGCTGATTTTCCGCTACCAAGAAGGGTCTTTACGCATGCTGCAGTCGAAACGTCTGATGTTAGTCGCCGTCGTGATGCTGAACTCGGGTTGCTACATGGCGAGGGTTGTCGCGAAGGCCCCCGCCGGTGAACAACACTCGAACACCGGGGGGAGCTTGTTCTGGGGCCTCACGTCGACCGAGAGCGACGCAGATGAGTGCCCGAACGGTTTGCAGGCCGTTGCGACCTACCAGC
>JANLPS010000511.1:0-38987 GCA_031367385.1 Archangium sp.
CTGATCAGCTGCTGCTGGTCGCGACCCAAGAGGCCGGAGAGCGGGCCAAGGTGTGGCGCTGCGAATGTGGCACCCGCTACGCCGTACCGACCTCGTTGATGCGGCCGGTGTCGATTCAGTGCGAGCGCTGTGCCCGTACGATTGAGCTCGACCCGACGCGCAGCGATGGCGAGTCGCTGTTGATCGACCCGATTCAAGCCGACATCAACGCGGCCCGTGAATCGCTGTCGGTGTTCTTTCGCGAGGCGATGGCGCGCGGGTGGCCGGTGTTGGTGACGCGCGCTGCCGATGCCAGCGGAGCCAAGCCGTAAGCAATGCGGAGGTCGACGCTCGAGAGCTTGCGATGCCCGAAGTGTCTCGCGGGCAGCTTGGTACCCGAAGCCGATGTGGCTGAGCCCGCGCTCATCTTCGGGCCGGTGCGCTGCCTGGGGTGCTCGAGCCGCTACCCGGTCAACGAAGGGTTGATCGACTTCGGCACCGAGAAGACCAAGAATTCTCCTCTGCAGCAGGCGCTCGAGCTGCCCTGGGTCGCCCGCTCGTGGGACCGGTATTTTCGGCCGGCGCTCGATTCGGTGCTCTCACGCAGCCTGGTCGATCGCGAGAGTGAGTACCACGCCACGCGCACCATGTTGGGCCGGGCACATGGCACGCTGGTCGACCTCGGCTGCGGCTCGGGGGCCTTTCTTCAGCGGCTGGCCAGAGACTTTCCCGATGCGCGGGTGGTCGGGGCCGACATGTCGCGGCCGATGATCGAAGAGGCGATTGCCTTGGCGCGAGAAAACGCGATCGGCGCCGATTTCGTGCGAGCCCAAGTGCCGCCGTTGCCGTTTTTGAATCACTCGGTGTCGAGCATCGTCGCGACCGGAGTGGTGCACTACCTCGAGGAGATCGACACCCTCTTCGCCGAGGTCGCGCGCACCCTCAAGCCACAGGGGCGGCTGGTGGCGAGCACGTATGTCGCTCCGCTCGATGTCGCGCCGATTCGAATGGGCATCGGGTTGTTCGCGCGCACCGAGCAGCAGCTCGAAGAGGCCATCTCACGCGCCGGGCTGATTCGCTTCGAGCGGGTGCACGCCGGGCCGTTTCTCGTGTGGAAGTGCGAAGTACCGTGATCGGGGGCTACCGGCCGTCACCGAAAGCCATTTGCAGGCCCAGCGTGGTGTTGAGAAAGTGCGTGCCCGAATTCAGAGCGACCGAGTCGCGCACCGACAGCACTCCGCCCACATCGAAGCCGAGCTCGCCGGGGTTGAGAAATACCCAGCTGATCGACCCGCCGAACATCACCGCGGGGGCCACAGACCCATGGCGCGACAGATCGACCATGCCCACCAGCGCCGGGCCTGCGACCACGGTCACCGAGAGGCTCGACGCGGTGGAGTGAAAGAGCTCCGGGTTCCACGCCAGGGCGGTATCGACCGACCACCCGGGCACCAAGACCGAGGTCGGCAGCACTCCGAAGTCGCGAATCAGCTGATCGGCAAAGGAGGTCTGGCGCAGCACAGAATAGGTGCCGTGCAGAATCTGCCAACCGAAATGCCGCGAGGGCAGCCAGGTGATCGCCGCGTTGAGCGTCAGGCCTTGCACGTAGGGGTTGATTGGAGCCAGGCCCACCGAGACGTCGCCCATGAAGCGGCGCTGGGTCGCGTGGGTGACGCCTTTGCTCGGCATCACCGGCGACCCGACCAGCAGCAGCGCGCTCTCGTCGACGCGGGTCGCTTCTCCTGCCTTCACCATCACTTCGCGAGAGTGCACTACCCCGTCGTCGATGCGCCGCACCAGGTACGGCCCGGGGGGCAACGCCAGGCGCAAGATCTGCTCGCCGGGCAGCCCCTCGACCACGGTGAGGCCGGTCGACAGCTGCACCACCTCGAGCGGCCCCGCGGTCTGCGAGACGAGCAGCTGGGTGCTCTCGCCGCCGATGGTGGTGAGCACCACGTCTTGCCGGCCGCGCAACCGCAGGTCGAAGCTCGGGTGCTGGGTCATCGCCGAGCGGGTCGCGGTGTCGCGCACGGTGAAGCGATTGGCGTAGGCGAAGGCCTCTGAGAGCGTCACCTGCCCGTCGCCACTGGCATCGGCGGCGCCTCGCAGCCCGGCGATGAGGTGGTGGGTGAAGAAGCTACCGCTCAAGGCGTCGGTCTCGTGCGCGTCTTCGATGCCGGAGCTCGAGGCGAGCAGTGCCGTGCCCTCGCTCGACAACCCGTTGAGCCCCACGGTGAAGGGCGCCGTCGGTGAGAGGCCCTTGGCCTGGGTCCACGAGCCTCCGCGGCAGGCGTCGATGATGCCGATTCGCATGCTCACGGCTTCGTCACTCAGCTGGGCGCGCAGCACGTCGAGCGCGAGTCGCTGGCCCCCTGGGTAGAGGGCGTTTTCGTCGGCGTGACCCGAATAGTAAAAGAGCAACATGTCTTGCCCGGAGTGCTCGGTAATCTGCCCGCGGGCCTCTTTCATCGCGGCCAATACCTGCGCTGGCTGGGGGTCGAGCAGCACATGCACGTCACCCGTGGCGAAGCCTCCGCTGTGAATGAGCACCTCGGCCAGGTCTTCGGCGTCGTGGTGCGCGAACCGCAGGGCCGCCCGGCCCTCGACCGCGCTGTTCGAGCCAACCACCACGGCGACTCGGTGTGGCGCTGCAGTCGAGAGAACGGTCAGACAGAGGGTGAGTGCGAGCATCAGGGCGTCTCCTTGGGCTGCTTGTGCAAACTGAAACGGCTGCACCACTGGTCGGCACCAACGCTCTCGCATCGCAACGAGTCGGTGGGTTGCCACGGTTGGCGGGTCAACAGCACCGCGAGATCTTCGCTCTCACCCTGTGCATCGAGTGCCCAGGCCGGCGTCAGCGTCGGCTGACTCACCAAGGCTTCGTAGAGCACGTGCGGCGAAGGCTTCAATTCGACCACGGTCAGGTGCGTGAAGCCGGCAGGGGCGACCTCGAAGCGCACGGCTTCTCCGACGCGAACCGGTTCACCGGCCCAGGCGCGCACTTTGGCATCGCCGCGCTTGACCCAGAGCTGTACGGCGGGGGCTCCGCCCTTGGCGGTGATCGTCTCGATGATGGCGGCTGGCTTCGAGCGCGAAACAATCAGCAGCATCGCCGCGGCCATCGTCAGACCGCCGATGACGTAGCGGGTGATGGCAGGCCGTCGCCGCCCGATTGACAGCGGGACGGGAGGGACTTGCCGCAGCGCTTCGAGGTGTGCAGCGCAGTGCTCGCACGACTTCACGTGCTCAGCGATTTCAGGGCTCGGTGCCAGCGCGTGCGAATCGAGCGCGAGAAATGACGGGTGGCTCATTGGGCGACCTCCGCCAGCGTCGACTGAGCCCCGCTCGGCCGCGGCGTTCGCACATCGCGCGCGAACACTGACCGACCTCCGCGCTCGTCGCGCTGAACCTCGAGGTTCAGATTTCTGAACCTTGCGGGAGCCAGAGAGAGGCTCATGACGTCAGCTCCGCACGGAGGCCGGCCACGCGCTCATCGAAGCTCGTCAGCAGCCGCCGCACCGTGCGCTCTGACATGTCGAGCAAGCGCGCAATCTCGGGCTGGGTCAGCAAGTCGATGCGGCTCAGCACCGCGGCTTCGAGCTCGTCGGGCTCAGCCACCGACGCCAGCCTGCTCAGCACCTGCCGGCTCGCGGTGGCGCTCTCCACGTCACTCGGCGCGTGTACCTCGACCTCAATCGGCGACGCACGCTGGGCACGGCTTCGCAACCGGTCGATGCACGCCCGGGTCGCCGTCACGTACAGCCACGCCAAGACCCGATTCGAGTCACCGCGCAACACCTCGGGCGATCGCCAGCACTTGATGAAGGTCTCTTGCGCCACGTCGTCGGCCTCCTGCGGCTCAGCCAAGACACGCCGGCACTTTTCGCGCACCGGCGGGTAGTAGCGTCGCCAAGCTTCTTGAACAGAGAGCGTCACGGCGCGCCCTCGGACTCGTGCATCACACGAGTCACACGGGCGAGCGCCCCAGAAGCGGCCAAACGAAGCGAAGAATTAGATGCGAATGCCGCCGCGCGCGTCATCGGAGCGGGCGGTGTCAGGCAACTGCGTGGTCTCTGAGGCGCCCTTGAGCGACTCGAACATCACGCGTTTCACAGGCGGTTTCGGCTGCGCCTTCGAAGGCAGCGGCAACGGGGCCTGCGCCTTCTTCTCGGAGATCGCGCCAAACGCCACTGACGCGGAGAACATCGCGCCCACAGCCACGGTCTTCAGGAGTGAAGTCTGCATGGCCGGCTCTCCTACTCCACCCCACAACCGCTTGCCAAGTGGTTCCAGGCACACCATGGTGCGCGCCTTCGTGCGCCGCCTCCCAAAGCTCGAGCACCTTGCGTGGTTTCTGGCCTTAATCTGCGGGGTTGCACCGCTGTGGGCCTCGCACGCGCTCCCGATGGTCGACCTGCCGCAGCACCTGCACTTGATCTCGGTGCTCCACCGGCTCGGCGACGCGAGCACCCTCTTCCCCGAGGTGTTTGCCCGGCGCCCCGTGCTCACGCCGTACCTCGGCTACTACTACGCGGTCTCGGGTCTGAACTGGCTGATGCCGCTCGAGCTGGCGAACACGGTGTTTCTCTCGCTGTACGTCGCCGGCCTGCCGCTCTCGTTGGCGTTTCTGTTGCGGAGCCTCCGGCGGCCGCGCTGGCCTGCGTTGCTGGCGATACCGTTCGCGTACGGCGACAGCTTCGGCTGGGGCTTCGTGAACTACTGCAGCGCGTTGCCGCTGGCATTTCTGACCTGCGGTCTCTTCGTGCGAGCGATTGAAGATGTGCCGCGGCGTCGAAGCTGGGCGATCGGGCTCGGCTTTTCATTGGTGGCGGTGCTGCTCTTTCACGTGCAGGTCTTCGCCTGGCTCGGCGTGGCGCTGCCGATGCTGCTGCTGACGACTCCGGCACCCGAGGGGCCCAAAGCCTGGCGCGCGCGGGTGCCGGCCGTGCTCGGGGTGCTGCCGGGAGTGGTGCTGTTCATTCTCTGGGTGGGCCTGCGGGTGGGCGAGCCGGCGGAGATCGCTCCCGGGCAACCGTGGAAGTCGTGGGGCCCGATGCTCTCGCCCCAGAACCTCTCGTGGAAGTCGTTCGATCAAAACCGGGCCGAGTTCTTCCCGACGTTGTCGAGCCTGTTGCCCGACGGCAGCGATGCCCGAGCGGTGAACGTGGCGTTTGGGCTGGCCGCACTGGCCCTGGTGCTCGGCGTCGGGCTGGCGCTCATCAAGCGCGCTGACAACGACGTCGAGCGGGTGGGCCCGATCGCCCGTTTTCGCATGGTGGGCTTGGCGGCGTTGGCGCTGCTGCTCTACTTCGCCCTGCCCTTCGATATTCGCGGGTACATGTACTACCTCAACACCCGGTACGCGCATCTCGCCGCGGCCCTGCTGGTGTGCTGCGTGCCGGTCTTCTCGTCGTATTGGAGCAAACGCCTGGTCTGGTTCGGCGTGCTGGTCGCGATTCTCACTGCGCTGCCATTGAGCCGGGCGTTTCGGCTCTTCGATGAAGAAGAGAAGTCGCTCGAGGCGCTGGCGGCCTCAGCAGGCCCGAAGCCCCGCGTGATGGGCCTGGTGTACGCGACGGGGTCGAGGGCGGTGACCCACCCGGCGTTTCTGCATGCCTCGACCGTGATCGCCCGGCTGGCGGGAGGCTTGACCAACTTCAGCTTCGCGCTGACTCCCCACTCACCGCTGATGTACAAAGGCGAGCCGCCGCCGACCTTCGCGAGCGAGTGGCGCCCCGATCAGATGCAGTGGGAGACGCAGGGCAAGTACTACGATCACTTCGTACTTCGCGGAGTGCACCCGCGGCAGGTCTTCGGCCCATTGCTCGATTCACAGCTCGACATCGCCGCGCAATCGGGCGACTGGTTTCTGGTCAAGAAACGACACCCCTAAAGCCGGCAAAGTGCCTAGAACCGGGCATGGCCGACCCGCTGTCGATGTCTGCGTCGTACGTCGAGACCCTCACCGAAAAACAAGCCGCCGAGGTGATGGCGGCCTGGGTGCATGCCAAGCGCATCGAGCTGCCAGAATCGCTCGCGGCCTCGAAGTCGAAGGTGCACGCGAGGTTGGCGAAGAAGGCGCTGTACCAGTTGCGCTCGGGAGGCGTGGCGGTTTCGCAGCCTGCTCCGATCGCGCCAGAGCCAGCGGTCGAGACGCCGCCGGTGAACGATTTTCCCGCGGTGATGACGAGCTTGATCGGTAACGGCGAGCGCGGCCTGCTCTTCGGCCGCCCGATTCGCGGCGGCGGGTGCGAGATCTACGAAGCGGTCATTCAAGACGAGCAAGGCATCATGTCGATGCAGCATGGAGAGGCTCCGCGAGGGCTCTACCGCGAGCGCATGAAGGTGCTGCGCAAGGGGCCGAACCCGGTGCTGTTCGTCACCTTCGATCGCATTCGTGAAGAGCTCGGCCGGGCCGCGTCGCGCAATTCGCTGGCGCAGGTGCCGTTGAGCCTCGAGGCGCAGGCGGTGCTGGCAAAGCTTGGCGTCGTGCCTTCCGACTCCCCGTTGGGCATCGACGCGCCGCACGATGATGACCCGGGGTTGGCTGCACAAGCCGGCGGCCTTCACGATGAGCCTGAGATCGTCTCGTGGTTGCCGCCCGACACCGATTTGCAGGCGATGGCGGCGAAGCTCGAGGGCGAGACCACCGCGACCCCTGAACAGAAGCGTGAGGTCGCGCGGCAGCTCAGTGCAGGCTTCGCGACGACTTCGATTCGGGCGCTGTACGCGAACCGGCTGTGGCGAATGGCCGAGTTCTTCGACGGCACGGGGCGGCTCGCCCAGGCCCAGACCGCGCGAGCCGAGGCACGGCGGTTGTTGCACTCGAGCCAAACGTCTCGGTTTCTCGAGCGGCTGTTCACCAAAGTGCCCGACGCCGCAGCTCCGGGGTGACCCTTCGGCCGCCCCGCCGGCCCTTCGAAGCGCTCAAAAAGCCGCGTAACCCCTCGGTGTGGCACCGCGTAGCCATCGGGTGATTCGACTCATGATGGCGGCGGCGCTGTGCATCGGGTGCGGCTCGGGTTCGCTGACACCTGTCGACCCGGGCGATGGCGCACCCGATGGCGGCCTCGAGGGGCTCCCCACCAGCCTGGCCGCTCTGCAACGGTTCGTTCGTGCGGGCGCCTACGCGGGGTGGTCAGCCGAGCCCCGGCCTCACCAGTCGGCCGGGCCTCACGGCGGCTTGGTTCGCACCTTCGTGAACCCGCTGTTGCGCGAGTCGCTCGCGGCCCACGCCACCGCTCACCCACCGGGGAGCATCGTGGTCAAAGAGCTGTTCTCGGGCGACCAGATCAGGGGCTACGCCATCGATGTGAAGCGGGCCGACGGCGAATGGGTCTTTCTCGAGGGGTTCTTGCCCTCGCTCGACCAGTATTTCTTCACCGGCACTTCGAACCTGTGCGGCAATTGCCACCGGGCTGGCGTCGACTTCGTGCTCACACCCTCGGGCTCGTTCGAATAGGCGGCACCTCCATTCGAGAACGTCGTCAGATGATCGCGGGTGGAGTGCGGCCCAGCTACACTCCGCGCGGTGCACCGGTCGCGCCTTCTGGTGGTCCTGGCCCTCGGCGCATCGCTGATCAGCGTGGCTGCGTATGTGGTCGGTGGCACGACCCTGGTCAACGTCGGCTCGACCACGGCCACTTTCGAACGGGGCCGAACCAACAATGTTGGCTGTGCCAGCGCGTGGAACGGCACGGACACCCTCGTCTTGTGGGCCGACTACCGACTCACCAACAACGCCGCGATCAGCGACATCTACGGAGCGCGCGTCGCCAGCTCCGGCCTGGTGCGTGATCGGCCGAACCTCCAAGTGCAGGTCGCCGCGGGCTTGCAGAGCTGGCCTTCGGTCACCTACGGCAGCGGGGTGTGGCTGGCGGTCTGGGCCGATACCCGGGCTGGCAACTCAGACATCTACGCGGCACGGGTCGACTCCGCGGGTACCGTGCTCGATGACGCCGGCATCGCGATCGCCTCGAGCGCACTGGCCGAGCAATTTCCGAGCGTCGGCTTCGATGGTACCCGCTTCGTCATCGCGTACGAGCTCGTCAACAGCGATGGCGGCATCGACGTCGAGGCCGGCGCGCTTCGGCCCGACGGCACGTTCGACTTCCAGACCGTCACCTTCAGCAATGGCATCGGCGACCAGACCAAGCCCTCGACCGCGTGCAAGACCGGCCAGTGCATGGTCGCGTGGGACGACAACGGCACCGGCCCGGGCGACATTTATGCGTCACGAATCACGGCCAACGTGCCGACCGACCTTGGCGGTTTCCCGGTGTCGACGGCAGCCGCTCGACAGGGCAACCCGAGCATCTCGTCAGATGGCACCAACTACCTGGTCGCCTTCGAAGACGCGCGCAACGGCACGCCAGACGTGACTGCGGCACGGGTTTTGGCCACCGGCGCGGTGCTCGACCCGGGGGGCATCTTGCTGGCTTCGAGCGGCACTCCGAAGAGCGAGGTCGCGGTCGGCTGCACGGCGGCACAGTGCCTGGTGAGCTGGCAGGAGAGCACCTCGGGCATCAACGTCATGGGCTCGCGCGTCAACCCGTCGACCGGCGCGGTGCTCGATACGACTCCGGTGGCCTACACGATTGGCGGCCGCTTCAAAGATCAGCCGTGCGTGAGCGCGATGGGCTCGTCGTACCTGGTCTCATTCTTCGACAACACGTTCTCGGGCGCCGACAACAACCGCGGCAGCATCATCGACGCGGCCACTGGCAAGCTCGTGTACACGGCGATCAACTCGATCGACAACGGTGACATGTACAACTCGGCGCTGTTCACGCCCGACAAGTCGACCGCCTACGTGGCCTGGAGCGACAACCGCGACTACGGCTTCCGCCTGACGCTCAGAAAGCTCAACGCCAATGGCACGCCGCTCGGGCCCCCGATGCAGCTCGACACTGAAGAGCTCGACTTCACCCCGGGCATCACCGGAGTGCCCTCGTTCGCCACCGATGGCACCGGCAACATGATGGCCGTGTGGTCTCGCTGGTCGTACTACGAGTACTTCATCAACGTGCAGTTTCGAACCTTCAACGCTGGCGGGTTCTTCGAAGATGCGGGCACCCAGTTGTCATCGGGGGTCAAAGACGCGCGGGCGCCGAGCATCGCGTGGGGCGGAGCGAACTACGTCGTGCTGTGGGACGACGCCACCACCGCGAAGAAATCGATTCGCGGGGCACGCATCAGCGCGACGGGCGTCGTCGCTGACCCGCTGGGGATGGTGCTGTATTCGGGCCTGGTCGACCAGACGTACCCGAAGCTTCGCTGCCATGGCTCGCAGTGCTTGATGGTCTGGGCTGATCGCCGTGCTGGTGGAGCCGCCTTGCTGTCGGCGTTCATCGACCCGGCCACGTTGACCATGAGCCCGGTGCAGCAGCTCGACCTCCCGGTCGACTTCGAATGGGCGACCATCTCAGACACCAATGACGGCTTCTTGGTGGCATGGACGCACGTGAACGGCGCCGATTACGACCTGCGCGCGGCGCGAATGCTCTTCGACGCGGGGGTGCTCGACACCGATGGAGGCCTGCGCATCGCCGACCGGCCTGAGCGCGACTATGACCCGGCGGTCGCGACCGACGGGCTCGACTTTCATGTCACGTGGACGCATCGGCCGGATGCGGGCCCGACCGAGATTCTTGGCGCGCGGCTGAGCTGGGATGGGACGATCGACCCGGTGCTGGGCGAGGTGTTGGTGCCTCCGGGGCTGGGGAATCAGGTCGAGAGCGACGTGCTCTTCATGGGAAGCGGGAAGTACTTGATGTCGTTCACCGATGAGCGTGACCTCGTGCTTGGGACCGAGGTCGTGGGGACGAGGTCGTTCACCTACACGTCTGACGCGGGGCCTGTGGTCGATTCGGGCGTGCCCGACGCGGGGTCTGCCTTCGATGCGGGGTCGGTGTTCGATGCGGGTGCTGGTGTCGATGCCGGCGGCGGAGCAGACGCGGCCGTCGATTTCGACGCAGGGGCGACCGACGTTGATTCGGGCATCGATCTCGACGCGGGTGTCGGAGGCGACGCCGGGTTCGTGGCCGACGCATCAGTGACCAGTGATGCCGGGGCAGTCGATGCGGGCCTCATTGGCGACTCTGGAGTGCCCGAAGCCCTCGACGGAGGAACGATGAGGCCCCCGGTGTACGTGGTCGGCTGCAGCTGTGACGCAGGTGGTGGGCTCGGGGCCGTGCTCGGCGTACTGCTGGCGCTGCGACGCCGAAGAGCCCGCTCAGCCTGAGGCACCCGAAGGGCTAGGTGACCGCGATCACCCGACACCCCGCCAACGCCCGTCGAAGTGACTGACCGTCACCGCGCAGCCGCAACGTCTTCAGCCCCCGCAGCGACTCCTTCGACGCTGCCAGTGCGTTCGCGCTCGTCTTCGACAACGGCACGAAGCTGGTCACGTCGAGCGCCTCGAGCCGCTTCAACATCATGGGTGACGCCTGCAGGCACACGCCGAGCCGATCCGCCTCGTCTTCTCTCGGAGCGCCAAAGTCAGGCAACCCAAGCTGCGTCAGCTTCGGCGCATGCTCGCCCAGGCTTCGAAACAGTCGAATCACCTGTGGCGACGAGCAAAATTCTTCTCGAAACTCGCTGTCTTGCGAGATCTCGAGAGTCAGCGTCTCGAGCGACGGCCACCGGGTCGCGATCAGCGCCTCGAGATCAGCCCGCGACATGCCCATGATTCGCACCTCGAGCTTGCGCAGGCGCGGCACGTCGAGCTTCGGGCCCAGCGTCGCGTCACCACCAGCGATCTGCAGCTCGGTCAGGTTCGGGCAGAGCGCGACCAACCGCCCGACGTGCCCGAGCGCCATCCCGGGCACTCCGTCGAGCTGCGGCTCAGCCACCCCATCTTTGTCGACCTCTAAGAAATCGCCGACCCGCAGCACCGAGAGCGACGGGCGAGGCCCCAGCGCAGCCAACTCCTTCACCACCATCTCGAAGTCGACGAAGCGCAGCCGCAGCCGCTCGAGCAGCGCGGCCGATGGGCTCGTCATCACCCGCATCACGTGCTCGACCGAGGTCAGCACCGAGCCCGCGACCCTCTCGTAGAGGTCGGGCACGCCGAACACCGCCTCGCGAATGAACCCCAGGTGCCAGTGCAGCTCGACGCCCGGGCCCAGCAGCGCCTCACCGCCCACCGCCCGCAGCAACTCGACCTCACGCGAACGCAGCGCCGGGTGATTGGGCCGCAGCTGCAGCTGGTGTTGCACCGCGATCAGCTCACCCCGAGGGTCGTGCAGCTGCGTCAGCGCATCGGCGTACACCAACCGCAACTGATCATCATGCGGAGCGGCGATCAGCGCCTCGAGCCCCTGAGGCAGTGCGGCGCTCATCGACAGAGCAGGTCGATGACGAAGGGCTGCGAGCCGCTGCCGCCTGGAGGCACCTTCGTGGCCAGCGTGAGATCACGAACCTTCTGGCCGCGCTTGGTGGGCATGCATCGGTACGAGAGTGACAACGGCCCCGAGGGCAACGCGCGAATCTCGCCCGGGTTGACCGCCATGCCGTCGAGCATGATCACCGTGCTCTTCGCGGCTCGAAACTGAACGTTCACCAGGCTCGGCACCGGCTTCGGCGCGGGCGTCGGAGCTGCCGCTGACGGCTTGCCCGGCTTCGTATCGCTGTGCACCACGTCACGCGGCCGGTCGGGCAGCTGGGTCGGCGTCGCCGGCCAGAGCAACCAGATGATCATCACCAACGCGAAGGCCCCGAGCACGATCGTGGCCGCGATCAGCCAGGTGTTCGAGCTGGGCCGCGTGTACTCCTCTGAATTCGAGACCGAGCGAGAGAGCTCGTCGTCGGCATCTCGAAAATCGACCGTGGCGATGTGATCGTCGGGGTCTCCCGCCACGCGCCTCTTGACGATGCGTTTGCCACGCCGCGGGGGTTTGGCCTCGCGCGACGGCTCATCGAGCGGGTCGAGCGGGTTCAGGTTGGTCGGGCCCGGGCCCACCCGCCGAGCCTGCGGTGGCAGTTGGCGCGCCGGGGCTTCGGGCATCTCCAGCCGGGTCGGCAACAGCGGCGCAGGCGCCACGGGAGCGTCAGCCATCGGTGCCCTCGCGACTGGCCCTCGCTGCCCAGAATCGACCGGTGGGCCCGGTTTCTCGGCTCGTGCTCGCGCGGCAGGCTCGGTCGACTCCTCACGCACCGGCGGGCCCGGGCGCACCAGCGGCTGGGCGCTCACCGGCGGGTACGCGGGCATCTGCAGCTCGGTCGGGTGCGACGGCTCGTCACGCTCAGGCGGCGGCTTTTTGTGCTCGAGCACCGGCGTCTGCAAAATCGCATCGAGGTCGACGCGAACCGAGGGCTCCGAGGGCAACCGGCGTGGGTCGACGGGCTTCGAGCGCTCCGTCACCGACGCCGTGGGTATCACCAGCGCCCGGGCCGAGACCACCGAGTCGTAGCTCAGCTCTTGAACGTCGTTCGGCACCGGTGGGCCCGGCTTTTCGATCATCGAGACCGTCGGCTCGGGAGGCGATGGCGCGGGGGTCTCGATCAGCGCGGTGCGCTCATCGTCTTCATCGTCATCGTCGACCACCGTCGCGCCGGGCTTCAACGCCGCCGGAGCGGGCATCGACGCGGTGCCCTCATCGTCGTCGTCGTCGCCGGTGTCGTTCTGCTCGGCCAGCGTGGGCGGGTCGCCGCGCGGGGGCAGCTCGACCCGCGCATTGGGGGGTACGTACACACTGGTGCGTTCGGCGTCGTTTCCGAACAGGCCAGCGACGTAGTTGATCACATCGGCCCGCGTGGTCGGCATGTCGACCAGCAACGCGTCTTCGAGCGCGACCCGAATCTCCTCGGCGGTCTGGTAGCGGTGGTCTCGATCTTTGACCAGGCACTTCAAAATGATGCGCGAGAGCGAGAGCGGGTACCCGGCACGCAAGGTGTGCGGCGGAGGCGGGTCTTCGAGCCGAATCGCGTAAATCACCCCTTCGGTCTCGGGGCGGTAAAACGGGCTCTGGCCGGTGGTGAGCTCGTAGAGCATCGTGCCCAGCGAGAAGAGGTCGGTGCGCGAGTCGAGCGGCTCTTCGGCGAGCTGCTCAGGCGCCAGGTAGAGAAACTTGCCCTTGATCACGCCAGGCTTCGAACGGCTGATCCACGCGGTGGCCTTGGCGATGCCGAAGTCGACCAGCTTCACCTCGCCGCGGTAGCTGACCATGATGTTCTGCGGGCTCACGTCGCGGTGAATGATGCCCAGCGGTTTGCCATCGTCGCCGACCCGGGTGTGCGCGTACTGCAGGCCTTCGCACAGCCTCGAGACAATCCACGCGGCGATGCCTGGTGGCACCACCCCACCCCGCGCCTGCTCGCGCTGGAGCACCCGGCGCAGGTCCATGCCTTCGACCCACTCCATGGTGATGAAGATCGACCCCTCGTTCTGCCCCAGCTCGTAGACGTCGATGACGTTGGGGTGATGCAACGAGCCCGCGATTCGGGCCTCGTCGAGAAACATTTTGACGAACTCGGGCTCCTGCGCGAGGTGGGGCAAGATGCGCTTCAAGACCACGAAGCGGCCGGCCCTCGGCTCGCTGCCCAGGTACAGCTCAGCCATGCCCCCGACGGCGATGCGCCGAAGCAGCAAATACGGGCCAAACGGCAGCGCGTTCTGAGGGCCTTTGTCAGTCACCGTGGAGGCCTCCGAGCCTAGTACCGGTGGCGCTTTCTCCGACTTTCTTGTCAGCAAGTCCCGCGGGGGCCGTCATTTCTTGACCCCTCCGGTGGGCGCGTCGTACAAGCCCGCGAGTTAAGGCGGCATAGCCAAGTGGTAAGGCAAGGGTCTGCAAAACCCTCATCCCCCGGTTCGAATCCGGGTGCCGCCTCATTTTTGCGTCTGACGGCGGGTGTTTGGTGCTCGAGCGGCTCCTGCTGGCGATGCTTTTCACGGCCTGCGCCAGCCGGCCAGCCCCTGCGCCGCGCCCCGCCGTTCTGTTCGCCGCCCCTCCTGCGACCGTGGCCCCCGTCGTCGAGGCCCTGCCCGAGATCATCGACCCCCAGCTCAAGCGCCTCGACTTCAAGAACGGGGCGCCCATCGTCCCCGTGCGGTTGATGGAGGGCAACGCCGAGGTCACCCTCACCTCGAAGGGCCGATTGCGCTTCAAGGTCTCGGGAGCGATCGAGAAGGTCGTCGAAGGGCCTGCCGGCACCGAGTGGCGCGTGCGGCTGGTGTCGGGCACGGCCGCGAAGTTGGTGGCGCGCATTCAAATCGCCGAGGTGCCGTTCAACGACAAACTGGGCCTGGCGAGCGCGCAAGCGGAGTGGGACGACAAGGGCCTCAAGACCCGCTCGCAGATTCTGGGTGGCGTCTACGGCATCGCGGGCAAGGTCATCGACAACCGGCGCTACGTGCTGCTGGTCGATGCGCCTCCGGCTCCGGTGGCTGAGCTGGCGAGCCGGCAGGCTGAGATTCTGACGCAATTTCAGGTGCGAACGACGCTGCTCGAGACGGTCAAGCAGAAGCCCACCGCCACGATGGACGTGCTCGATGGCGACGGCAACGTGGTGGCGAGGGCGACCGATTCACTGGTGGCCGAGTCGATCGACGGCGCACCGATCGAAATTCGCCGGGTCGAGTACGGGGTTGGGTACGACTTTCACAACTTCGAAGACCGCAGCTTTCGCGGCAGCCTGCAGGTCGCCGCTGACAAGTCGGGGCGGCTGGCGGTGATCAACCTCGTCGGCATGGAAGACCTGCTCAAGGGCCTGGTGCCCTCGGAGATCTTCGCCAAGGCGCACCCCGAGGCGCTCAAGGCCCAGGCCGTCACCGCGCGCGGAGAAGTGCTCGCGAAGATCGGGCTCAAGCACGAGGCCGACCCGTATTTTCTGTGCAGCGAGCAACACTGCGCCGTCTACAAGGGGCTCTCGGGCGAAGCGGCGAGCACCAACCTCGCGGTCGAGGCCACCCGGGGCGAAATGTCATTCGACGCCGAGGGCAAGCTGGTCGATTCGGTCTACAGCGCGGTCTGCGGCGGCCACACCGAGAACAACGATGTCGTGTGGGGCGGCGTGGCCAACCCGTCGCTCCGCGGCCGGCCCGATGTGCTGCCTGGCAAAGAAGCCCCGGCGAGCCCGGGTGACTTGAAGGCCTTCTTGAGCACCGAAGGCCCGTACGCCTGCCGGCTCTCGAGCTTCGCCCAGCAGTCGAAGTTTCGCTGGGAGAAGCGCTTCACCGCCAAAGAGGTCGACGAGAAAATGGCCGCCTTCAACGTCGGCCGGGTCTTCGCGATGACCGTCACCGATCGGGGAGTATCGGGGCGTGCGCGGCTGTTGGCGATCTCCGGCGAGCTGGGGGCTACGCAGCTGCGCGGCGAGCTCACGATTCGGCGCGCGTTCGGCATGCTCAACAGCGCCATGTTCGAGCTCAAGGCCGAGCGTGACCCCAAAGGCAGGCCGATCTCCTGGGTGTTTACGGGGGGCGGCTGGGGGCACGGGGTAGGTCTGTGTCAGACAGGCGCGATTGGCCGTGCTGAAGCCGGGCAGTCGTATCGTCAAATTTTGGAGCACTATTTCAACGGGGCCCAGGTCGCGCGCGTCTACTGAGGCAACGTTATGATGGCAGGGTGATTTTGGTTCGCCCGCCCTCTCGCAATCGCAGTCGATCGCTCAAGCGATCGCTGTTGGCGCTCGGGTTGGCGTTGCTGGGCCACGCGATCATCGCCGCGGTGCTGGTGTTCATGTCGATGCTGCAGCTCAACCTGCCGAAGGTCGCGCACGGGCCCAAGAATAACGGCCGGCCGGTGACGTTGCGGGGGCTGACCGCCGAGCAGTTCGCCAAGAACCGGGGAGAAGCGCCGCCGCCCAACGTTCGCGACGAGCGCAAGGTGATCGCGCGCAACGAGAAGAAGGCTGAAGAGAAGAAGCCCGAGGTCGCGCCCAAGGGGCAAGTGGTGGCCACCGCGCCGGGCAACGACCAGGTCGACCCGAACGCGAAGTACGTCTCGGAGACCAACAACGCAGTCAAAAAAGAGAGCCGCGCGAAGGAGCAGACGGCCTTTTACAAGAACGCGATGCCCCAGCGCACCGCGCCCAAGTCGCTCAACGGCGAAGGCACCGATGCGTCAGAGAAGGCGCAGCTCAACGGCAACAACGGCGTCGGTCAAGACGATCGGCCGCTCAGAGAGAAGGTCGAGCAGCAGAAGCTGACCATCGAGATCCCCGACGTGAAGGCGCGTTCTGAAGTGGCGATGCGCGAGAGCGCCACGAAGGGCCCGGGCCTCGAGGTCGGCAACCGTGAAGAGACCGAGGCAGTGAAGGGCAACTCGCAGCGGTTCAAGTTGCAGCGAGGGGCTCCCAACGCGGGCGAAGAGGCCTCGGCGGGCCGGGTCGGTCAACCGGGCGTGGCGAACCTGCTGCCTTCACCGGCGGTGCTCGACAAGATCACCGGCGCGGCGGCGAATGATCACCTGCGCGACGTCGACGAAGGCGAAGGCACGTACCTCAACACCCGAGAATGGAAGTACGCGAGCTTCTTCAACCGGGTGAAGCAGAGCGTGGGTCAGCAGTGGAACCCACAGGAGACGATGCGGCTTCGCGACCCGACTCAGCAGATCTACGGCGGCAAAGACCGGTACACCCTGCTGGCGATTACCTTGGCGGCCGACGGGCACTTGAAAGACGCCTACGTCGAGAAGAGCTCAGGGCTCGATTTTCTCGACCTCGAGGCGGTCAAGGCCTTCGAGCGGGCTCAGCCCTTCCCCAACCCGCCGCCGGGCATCTTGGCGTCAGACCAGACCGTGCATTTTCAGTTCGGCTTCTTCTTAGAGATGAGCGGGCGGCCAGGCATGCGGCTGTTCAGGGCCAACGACTAAGCACCCCCGTCACCCACAACCCGCGGTGCGACCAGCTCCGATGTCACCGAGGGCACCGGCTTTGTCGGTGAAGGCCCAGGCCACACAGCCCAGGCCGCCACGCAGACCAGCGCAATCAGAACCGCCCATCGAAGCCTCGCACGCACCTCGGAGAGGCTACTACGCCGAGATCTTTCGCAGGTGTTTGTCGCGCCACGTCGCCCAGCCATCGAGCGCCGCATGGGCCCGCCGGTCAACCCCCGGCAGCAGCGCCGCGACCGCAGGGCTGTCGAGCGGCAGCTCATCGAGTGCCGAGAGAAAGCCCGCAGACAACGCCAGGCTCTCGACAATCTCTGCCGGAGACATCGCGACGATCGCCAACTCGAGCGCGGTCTTCACATCCCGGCACAGGTGCCGAAGCTCCATCTCATTCGGTGCAACGTGTTCAGTCTTTTTCATCTCGGCGCTCCAAGCGTTTACGAATGAACCTTCACCTCGATGCTCCGCGGCTTGGCCTCTTCACGTTTCGGCAGCCGCATCGTCAAGACGCCGTGCGAATAGCTGGCCTCACATTGAGCGCCGTCGACCGACTTCGGCAGCACGAACGACCGCGTCATCGTGCCGAACGCGCGTTCGCTGCGAACGAGGCCGGTGTGGTTCTCATCGAAGGGCTGCTTTCGCTCAGCTTGAACCGTGAGCACGTCACCTTCGAAGCGCACCTGAATCGCGTTCGGGTCGCACCCTGGTACATCGAGGCTGACCTCGAGCGCGTTGGGGCCCTCGACCACATCGGCCGCGGCGATGAACGCCGAGGCACCCCAGGCGGTGGGCAAGGCGCGATCTGCGGCGAACGGCCGGTTCCACAGAGTCAACGCATCGTCGAACAAGCGGTCGACGGCGGGAGCGAGCGCCGCTTCAGTGCGCTCAACGGGGCGGGTGTGCGGAAACCAACGGGCAAGCATTGTCTCTCTCCTTTTCGTGTGATGCGCGGCGTGAGTGCCGCGAGAAATGAAATGAAACAGCCTTCAATCGTGTCAAGCCCCGCTGCGCAGCGAGGCACCGTGTTGCGACCCGGGCCGAGTGACCCACACGTCACGCAGGTGTGCGCTCGCCTTCGCAAGCGCTCCGGGCTCTGCGGGTAAGAACACCGCGGTTGAAACGCTGCAGCTCGGGCACACCACAGGTGGGCGTCGCTGCTTGGTCGTGGCTCCACAATCACTGCATTCCCAGTGCATGGCCTTTCTCCTCGTTGTGGTTTCTTGCGGGTGAAACGGGGGGGTGCGACGGGCCGAAAAATAAATCAGCGCCAAAAGCTGTCAAGTCACCGCGACGCGCACCGTCGCTGACATTCGCACCTGCGGGCTACTGGTCGAGCGGCGTGCCCGCGGGCATGCGAATTTCAAAGGTCGTGCCCTTGCCCGGCTTCGACTTGAAGCTGACCGTGCCGTCGTGCTCCTCGACGATGGTCTTCACCAACGCCAGCCCCAACCCGGTGCCGTTCTTCTTGCCACTGGTGACGAACGACTCAAAGAGCCGGTCGGCGATCTCGGCCGGTATGCCCGGGCCGTTGTCGGTGACGCGAAAGATGACGTCGTCTTCGTCGCGGCTGCAATGCAGCGTGAACTTGCCGCCCTCCGGCATCGCGTCGATCGCGTTTCGAGCCAGGTTGAACAGCGCGCGGGTCAGCTTCTTCTCGTCGAACTTCGCGGTGCCTGTGTAGACCGAGTCCATCTTCAGCTCGATGGGCTTCGGGGCGGCCGAGAGCTCCTGCACCAGCTGTTCTTGGAGCTCACGCAGGTACACGTGCAAGAACACCTTGCGCTTGAACAGGCTGCGCTCACCTCTCACGAAGGCCAGCGTCTCAGACTGCATCGCGGTCACGTGGTCGATCTGCGACATGATGCTCGCGGTGAACTTCGCGCGCACCGTGCGGTCATTCTCGTCGCTCAGCATCTCGGCGTACCCGCTGATCACCGTCAGCGGAGTTCGCAGGTCGTGAAGCATGCCCGCGATCATCTGGCCAATCGACGCCAGCCGCGCCTTGCGCTCTTCTTCTTCGCGGTTCTGCCGACGCACCAACGCGCGGCCAATCTGCCCGGCCAACAGCACCGCGATGTGCTCGTCGGCCTCGCTGAACCCGCCCTTCTTGTTGAGCAGCTCGAGCGCGCCCAACACGTGGCCTTCGCCGGTGACCGGCACGCACAACACCGCCGCCGCCAGGGGTATGCCGAGCTTCTTCGAGACGCTCTTGTCGTGGTACGGCGACTCGTCGGCCTTGTCGACGCGAACCACCGCCTCGCTCTGCGTCACATAGCCGGCGATGCCCTGCCCGCTCTTCAACCGAAACGTCTTGAGCGACTCGCTCCCGGCGCCGCGAGCACTGCGAAAGTACAAGCTGTCGCGGTCTTCTTCGACGATCAGAATCGAGCCTGCCTCGGCCTCGACCAGCTCGGTCGCGGTCTTCAAGATGCCGTCGAGCAGCTGGGTTTGATCTTCAGACCGCGAGATGGCCTTCTCGGTCGCGTACAGCGCGTCGAGGTCTTTGACCTTGCTGGCCAGCTCGTCGCTCTGCAGGCGCAGGGTCTCGACCAGCCTGACGTTGTCGAGCACCGCCGCGACCTGCGAGGCCACGCCTTCGACCAGCGCACGGTCATCGGTGTTGAAGGCCTCGATTTTTCGATGCAGCACCTGCAGCACGCCCAGCAACCGGCCGCTCACGTGCCGCAGCGGAGCGGCGATGATCGACCTGGTTCGAAACCCCGACCGGCGATCGATGTCAGGGTTGAAGCGCGCATCGGCATACGCGTCGCCCAGGTGCAGCGTTCGCCCGGTGGTGAACACGTGCCCAGCGATGCCATGCGTGGTGCCGATGCGAATCTCGCGGAGGTCTGAGCCCTTGAGCACCCGAGACCAGAGCTCACCTTTGACCTCGTCGTACATGAACAAGGTCGCGGCTTCGGCGCCGAGCAAGGCGGTCAACCGGTCCATCACCGTGCGGAGCAGCTCGTCGACGTCTCGTGCGCTCGAGATGTGCGTGCCGATCTCGATGATCGCGCCAAAGCGCTCGGCCTGGCGGGCGACGGCCTCTTCGAGCTCGCCGAACTTACGCCCCAACACGTTGACCAAGCTGCCCGGATCAGTTCGAAGCGTCATGTCGGCGACCCCCTCAGTGCGCGTCAGACCACGAATGCCCGACCCCGACGTCTACTACCAGAGGCACAGAGAAGGTGGTGACCGACGTCATGATTCGCTTCGCCATCGCGGTCAGCGCCTCGGCCTCGTTCTCGGGGCACTCGAAGAGCAATTCGTCGTGCACCTGCAGCAGCATTCGCTGTGATTTCGGCAATTCGACGTCGAGCTGCAACATCGCGCGCTTGACCAGGTCTGCGGCGGTGCCCTGAATCGGCATGTTGATGGCGGCGCGTTCGGCGGCCGAGGCGATGGCCCGGTTGCGGCTGGCCAAGTCAGGCATTGAGCGGCGGCGGCCGAACAGGCTCTCGACGAACCCGCTGCGCTTGGCCTTTTCGACCGTCTGCTCGATGTACCCGGCAATGCCCGGAAACCGGGCGAAGTAACGCTCGATGATCGACTTCGCCTCTTCAACGGAGATGTTGAGGCGGGTCTTGAGGCCGTGGGGCGACAGCCCGTAGGCAATGCCGTAGTTCACCATCTTGGCCGCCCGGCGTTGCTCGTCGGTGACCTCGGCGACTGGCACCGAGAACACCTCAGCCGCGGTGCGCGCATGCACGTCGGCCCCCTCGGCGAAGGCGGTGACCAGCCCGGCGTCTCCGCTGATGTGCGCCAAGATGCGCAGCTCGATTTGCGAGTAGTCGGCCGAGACCAACACGTTGCCCTTCTCGGCCACGAAGGCTCGCCGAATCTGCCGGCCCAGCTCCGTGCGAATGGGGATGTTCTGCAGGTTCGGGTTGGTCGACGACAGGCGCCCGGTCGCGGCAGAGGCCTGGTGAAAGGTGGTGCGAATGCGCCCGTCGGTGCCGACCAGCGACGGCAAGGTGTCGAGGTAGGTGCTCTTGAGCTTGGCGACGTTGCGGTACTCGGTGATCGCCCGGGGCAGCGGGTGCTGCTCGGCCAGCTTCTCGAGCACCTCTTGGTCTGTCGAGGGCCCGGTCTTGCCCTTTTTGAGCACCGGCAGCTTCAGCTCCTCGTACAGCACCTGCGCCAACTGCAAGGGTGACCCCGCGTTGAACTCGCGCCCCGCGTGCTTGTAGACCTCGGCGAGCAGGCCGTCGATCGACGCATCGACCGTGACTGAGATCTCTTTGAGGGCCGAGAGATCCACCGCGACGCCGGCGCGCTCCATGGTGGTGAGCACTTTGATCAACGGCACTTCGAGATCTCGGGCGATCGTGCCCAGACCCACGCCATCGACCTCCGTCCACAGCTCGGGGCCGATGCGATCGACCGCGTCTGCCCTCGCCCCGTACATCGCCGCCAGTCGAACCACCGAGATCTCAGTCATCGGCGCCTTGCCCCGCCCTGCCGCTCCGTCGGGCCAGGGTGGCAGCTCGATGCGCAGCCGCTCGCGAACGATGTCGGCCAGCGCGTGCTCCCGGCGCGACGGGTTCAACAAATACGACAGCAGCTCGACGTCGGTCGCGATGCGCGGCAGGTCGAGGCCGACCGATGCCAACAGGTGCAAGGTCGCCTTCGCGTCGTGGGCCAAAAGCTCGAGCCCCTCCCGCTGAATCGCCGGGCCGAACACCTCGGCCAGCACGTCGTGACCGCACTTGGAGACGTCGATATAGAACACGCTCCCACCCGAGACCATCACGCCGAGGCCGACCAGCACCGCCGAATGCGGCTCACCTTCGAACGCGGGCACCATCGCCGCGCGCGTGGCCCCTGAAAGCTCGAGCGCCAACGCCTCGAGCCCCGTGCGATCAGTGACGATGGTCGCCTCTTGCCGAAGCGGGCTCGCCGGAGGCGCCGGCATTTCTCCCAACAACCGGTAAAACTCGAGCTCGGTGAACATCGCCCGCGCCTCAGCCTGCAGAATCGGCTTTCGGGCCAGCGCCTCGGGGTCGACGTCGAGGGGCAGCGCGTCGCGAAACGAGACCAGGTCGAGCGCCCGCCGCAGCTGGGCCTCGTTCTCGGTCAGCGACTTGCGTATCGCGGGCTTCTTGACCTCGGGCAGCCGCTTGAGCAGCTCTTCGACCGACCCGAACTGCACCAACAGCTCGGTCGCGGTCTTGGGGCCAATGCCCGGCACCTTGGGGATGTTGTCGATCGCGTCGCCGACCAGCGCCTGGTAGTCGCGCATTTGGTCAGGCCGAATGCCGAACTTCTCTTGCGCGTCGGCCTCGGTGATCGGCTTGTCTTTCATCGCGTCGTAGATGTGCACGTCGGGCGCGAGCAGCTGCAGAAAGTCTTTGTCGCTGGTGATGATCTGGCTGTGAAACCCGTCTTTGCGCACCCGCTTGACCATGGTGGCGATGACGTCATCGGCCTCCCAGCCCTCGACCTCGAGAATCGGCAGGTTGAGCACCTCGGCGATTTTTCGAATCAGCGCGAACTGGGTGATCAGGTCTGACGGAGGCGCCTCGCGGTTCGCCTTGTAGTTCGGGTCGATCGCCAAGCGCCCCTTGCGGCTGTTGTTGTCGAAGCACAGCGCCATGTGGGTCGGCGGCTTCTCGCGCAGCAGCTTGAGCAGCATGCGGGTGAACCCCAGCACCGCATGGGTCGGTATGCCCTTCGACGTCGTGAGCGCCGGCAGCGCGTGGTAGGCGCGAAAAATGAAGCCCGAGGCGTCGACGAACATCACCGTTCGGGGCCCGGGCGGAGGCGCCGGCGCTACCGTTTCGGCGACCACCGAGGGAGGAACAGACGCGTCAGGGCTCGAGAAGAGGTCTTGCTGCACCGGCATAGCCCACGGCCGTAGCAGCGCCCCCGGGGCATGACAACCGTCGCTCGGTCACTCCTGACATTTCATTTCGGCCATCGCAGCAGTGGCCTTTTCTTTGTACGTGTCACCGTCGACCGCGTACTCGAGCACCGCCTTGAGCTCTTCGCAGCTGTTCGCGGTCTTGAAGAACTCCGCCGCCCGGCCGGTGCACTTGTTGGTGACGGCGCGCAGCAAATCGGTGTCGCTCTTCGAGAACGACATGCCCAATTTCCACACCCGGCAGGCCTGCCGCCAGTCTTGGCGATCAGCGAAACCCTTGCCCTTCTGATAGGTGCTCTTGCTCATCTCTTCGAGAATGTTTCGGCGAACGAACGACTTGCGGCGATCGAGCTCACGGCGCAGCGCCTCGTTGGTGCCCACGGTCTCGCCCATCACCAGCTTCTCATCGATGGCCAGGGCGTTGCGAAAGGGCTCCTCGGCCTTCTCGGGCTTGTCGTTGCCCAGCTCGGTCGAGCCGCTCTTGTACTGGTTCGCCGCCGAGGTCATGTTTCGCGAGAGCTCGCGCGCCTGGTCATGCAGCTTCGACTTCTGCATCGAGTCTTGAATGCGCTGCACCGGCACCAGCATCTCTTGAAATTTGCCATCGAAGTACAGCTCGAGCGCGTGCCCCATGTCGGGGTCGGGGTAGCGCTTCATGAAGTCTTCTTTGGCGCGCTTGGCCGGGTCTTCACCTGCCTGCGGAGGCCGAAACACCAGCAGCTCGGGGCACACCCACGGAGGCTCATTCGGGGTCAGCCGCTCGCGGGCCTTCAAGAAGTTCAAGTAGAGCGGGTCTTTGGGCCGCCAATCGTTTCGGCCCAGGGGGCCATCGAGCTTGGCCTTCATCATCACCGGCGCCTGGCGTTCGTCTTTGTCCATCAGCTGGCAGGCCAGCCGGGTGTAGAGCTCGCAGCGCTTGACCGCGTTCTCCCACTTGCCGTTGGCCGCGTACTGTTTGCACTCGGTGCCGGCGAGCTTCTTCACGTCTTCAACCGGCCCCTTGGCTGCCGCGAGCGCCTTCAGAAAGTACCCGCAATCAGGGTGAATCTTGGCGAACAGGTCGAGCGACTCTTCGGCGCGACCCGCGGCGACCAGGGTCTTGGCCTGCTTCAGGCTCTCTTCGCAGGCCCGGTTGAGCGAAATGCGCTTCATCAGCTCGTTGGCCTCTTTGTGAATCGGCTCGAGCTCGAGCGCCGCCTTGCACGCCTCTTCGGCGCGCGGCCAGTTGGGGCCGGTCGCTGAATCCATCGCGGAGTATTGCCGGCAGGCACCGAGCGCCTCTTCGAGCTGTTCGGCCGGCGACACCGCATGCTTACCAGACCCCGGCCCCCCCCCGGCGATCGGCTCGATGCCACCGGGGCGCACGGTGGTGCGCGGGCCCATCCAGGCCTTGACGCCGACCATCACGAGCAAGAAGACCACCACCACCGCTCCGATGATCAGCAGCCGCTTGCGACTGCCGGGCACCTTGGCGCTGGTGGGCTCGAAGTCGTCGTCGTCTCGGGTTCGGTCGCGGCGCACTGGCGCTCTTCGCGGCGACACCGGGGCCTCCTTTGCCCGCACGACCGCCTGCCGTGGCCCTGACCCCGCCGATGACTCGAAGATCAGCTCGACCACACCGAATTGAATGATGTCGCCGACGGTGAGGGCGGTGTCGGTGGTGATCGGCACGCCGTTGACGGTGGTGCCGTTGGCGCTGCTCAAGTCGCGGAGCACCACCTCGCGCCCCTTCACTTCAAGCTCGGCGTGCTTTCGGCTCACCGAGTCGTCTTCGACCTGCAAATCGACCTCGGGCACGCGCCCAACCACCATCGTGCCCTTGAGCACGAACGACTTGCCGCTCACCGCGCCGGTCAGGCCACGCAGCTGCGGGCTGACCGACCGGTTGGGCTTGGTGCGTTTGGCGAGCGCCGCGGGGCCACCCGGCTTGACCGCGTCGACCACGCCGGTCGAACGGCTGCCAGCCGGCTTGGCCTTGCCCGAGCTGGGCGAGCGCTTCGAGCGCGGTGACTCTTTGAGCCGCACCTCGTAGTCACCCACCACGACCACCGAGCTCGAGGTGATCGCCGTCGGCCCGTCGATTTTGACCCCGTCGACGAAGGTACCGTTGGCCGAACCCACGTCTTCGACCTCGACCTCGTCTCTCTTCAAGAAGAAGCGCGCGTGCTTTCGAGACACGCCCCCTTCGGTCAAGATGAGATCATTGCCCTCGGCGCGCCCGATGGTCAGCTGACCACCCAGCGTCTCTTCGGTTTCAGAGCCATCGGGGTGGCGAATGACGAGCGTCGGCACCCTCTAGTCCTCTCTGAAGATGCCCATGTTGACGGGCATGCCACGGCGCTGCAGGTCTTCGTAGAAGCGCGGCACGAAGCCCGACGCCACGAAGCGGCCCCGCACCTTGAAGTCTTCAGTGAAGCCTTCTTGCTTGAAGGTGAAGATGTCTTGCAGCGTGACGATGTCGACCTCCATGCCGGAGATCTCGGTGATGTACGACACCTTGCGCGTGCCGTCTGAGAAGCGCGATTGCTGCACGATGATGTGCACCGCGCTGGCGATCTGCTCGCGAATGGCCTTCACCGGCAGGTCCATCCCCGCCATCAGCACCAGGGTCTCCAAGCGGGCCAGCGCGTCACGTGGGGTGTTCGCGTGCAGGGTGGTCAGCGAGCCGTCATGGCCAGTGTTCATCGCCTGCAACATGTCGAGCGCTTCACCCGAGCGGCACTCGCCGATCACGATTCGCTCGGGGCGCATGCGCAGGCAGTTCTTCACCAGGTCGCGAATGGTGACCGCGCCTTTGCCTTCGAGGTTGGCGGGGCGTGACTCGAGCTGAACCCAGTGCTCTTGATGCAGCTGCAGCTCGGCCGCGTCTTCAACCGTAATGATGCGCTCATCTTCGGGGATGAAGGAGCTCACGATGTTGAGCGTGGTGGTCTTGCCCGAGCCGGTGCCGCCCGAGATGATCGTGTTCTTGTGCGCCTTGACGCACATCTCGAGAAACTCAGCCATCTGCGGCGTGAGCGTGCGGTACTTGATCAGATCTTCGATGCGCAGCGCCTCTCGCTTGAACTTGCGAATGGTGATGCACGGCCCCTTGAGCGCCAACGGAGGGATGATCGCATTGACCCGCGAGCCATCTTTGAGCCGGGCGTCGACCATCGGGCTCGACTCGTCGATGCGGCGGCCGATCGGAGCGACGATGCGCTCGATCACCCCCAGCACCGCCTGGTTGCTCGAGAAGATCTTGTCTGACAGCGTCAGCTTGCCCTTCTTCTCGATGTAGATCTGGTTGGCGTGGTTCACCATGATCTCGCTGATGTCGTCGTCAGCGAGAAAGGCCTCGAGGGGCCCCAGGCCCAGCGCCTCGTTGAGCACGTCGGTGAGCAACATCGAACGGTCGATGTCGGCGGGTATCTCGTTGTCGCCGTCCATCTGCTCGAGAATGTCGCGAATCGCTTTTTCGGTTCGCTTCCACAGCTCCTCGTCGCCGAGGCGGTCCATGTCCATTCGGCGGAGGTCGAGGTATTCGATCAACCGGTCGTGAATGTCTTTCTGCAGGTTCGAGTACGCCTCGATGCGCGGGTCGGGGCCCTTGCCACGCCGCCGCAGCGCCGAGGCCAGTGACGCCGGCATGTTGTTCTTCTTCGCCACCACCGCTGCGGGCGCAGGCGCCGGGTCATCAGCCCCGTCGTCGTCGTGCTCTTCGGGCTCGTCGTCTTCGTCTTCGTACTCACCGGCCGCCTCGAGGTCTTCTTCGCTCGGGGCCTCGATGTTGATGGTGTAGTCGCCGATCTGCACGCGGTCGGTGGGCTTGACCACCTGCGGAGCGCCGATTTTCTTGCCGTTAATGAACGTGCCGTTGGTCGACTTCAGGTCGACCACGATGTACTTGCCGTCTTTGAGCACGAAGCGCGAGTGGTACTTCGAGACGTTGCCCTTGTTGAGCACGAGGTCATTGCCCGCAAGGCGGCCGAGCGTGACTTCGTCTTTGTCGAACGTCACTTGCGACGTGTCGCCGCCCTTTTCGGCGAGCGTGATCAAAAACATGGGCGGCCCTTTTCAGTCAAAAATGCCGAAGGTGACTTCGCCGCGCGCCTGCTTGTAGCGGCTCTTCACGTCTTCGATGATCGTTCGAATCTTGTCAGAATCGGGGTTCACGATTCGAGGCGTGACGAAGATGACCAGCTCGCGCTTGCTCGAGTCGAACGCCCGGTTTTTGAACAGCTCTCCGATGATGGGTATGTGCCCGAGCCCCGGCAGCTTCGAGACCGACTTCTGCTCGTCGTGTGAGAACACACCCGAGAGCACGATGGTCTCACCGTGCCGAACGGTGACGTTGGTCTTGACCTTGCGGGTTCGAAAGCCCGGCACCGACGCGCCGCCACCGACCGAGACCGCCACCGAGAGGTCGATCTCAGAGACCTCGGCCTCGAGCTCAGTCTGAATGTTGCCGTTGCGGTCGGCGGTGGGCTGAATGTTCAAGATCACGCCGTACGGTTTGTACTCGACGGTGAACTGGTTGTTGGTGATGAGCGGTATCGGCACCTCGCCACCGGCGGTGAACGAGGCCTTCTCGCCGCTCGCGCAGACCAGCTTCGGCTGGGCCAGCAACCGGCCGTAGCCGTCGTTGTTCTGAAACCCGATGTTGAAGTCGCCGCTCGCGCGAAACGGTGAGCTCAAGTCGCCCTGCGCAAAGTTACCGGGGAAGAGCTCTTTGGTGATGTTCACCGTCGCGGTGACCGAGCCCGAGATGTCGGTCGGGTACTTGATGCCGTAGCGGTCTTTCGAGTCGCGCCGAATCTCGACGAACTGCACCTCGGTGAGCACCATGCGCTTGATGCCGACGACCAGCAGGTTTTCGACGTGCTCGCCGATCGCCTTGGTGATGAGCTCTGCCTTGGCCAGGTCTTGCTGCGACTCGACCGAGCCCTCGAGAAAGATGGTCGCGCCGACCACGTTCGCCGAGACGTTCTTGAGGCCCGCCTTTTGAAACGCCGCGTTGAGGTTCTGCGCCACCAGCTTCTTGGCGTTGGGCGCGATCTTCACGAAGTTCTTCACGTTCGGGTACAGCTCGGCCACCTGCTGAATCTTGTCGGCGTCGCCCTGCGTGTAGGCCTGGCCGTCGAGGTAGATGCGGTCTCCGACCTGACGGGTGATGACGCCTTCGACCCCGTCGAGGAGCTTCTTGATCTCGCTGACGACCTGGTTCGGGTCGACCTTGCGAACGGTGATCATGTAGTTGACCCGCGAGCCGTTGCTCTTCCACACCAGCAGGGTGGTTCGGCCTTCGGCGTTGCCGGTGATCAAGAGCTGGCCGTTGGTCAGCGCCTTCACGTCGGCGATGGTGCTGTTACCGACCGCGACTCGGTTGACGCCCGCGATGGTGACGACCTTTTGTGCCCCTTCAGCGAGGCCGATTTCGCCGCCCTCCTGGGCCCAAGCCGGCACGGCGATGACCAACGCCAGGGCCGACAGACGAAGAAATGCGAGGCTCGGCATGTACTCCCTCTCTTGCTCGAAAGCGCTTACGAGTCAGAGCGGCAGGGTATCACCAGAGCTGGCAAATCATTGAAGCGAATCAGCGGTAGACGAACTTCACCTTTTCGCTGCAGATGAAGTACTCGTCGCCGTCTTCGATCTTGCGCCGCTTGATGCGCTGCTTGTTGAACCAGGTGCCGTTCGACGAGCCCAGATCTTCGATGAAGAACTCACTGCCATCGCGGCTGATGACCGCGTGCTCGCGCGAGACCTTGCCCGAGTTGATCACGAAGTCGCAGTGCTTGCCGCGGCCGATCACGAAGCGCTCTTTGGCGATGCGGTCGAGCTCTCCACCTTCGAGCATCATGTAGAGGGCGGCGGCACCACCGGCTTCACCGCTGCTGTCATCGACGTCGACCCGCATGCTGCCGCTGCTGCTGTCGGGGTTGTCGAGGCCTTGTTCTGAGTTCTGCGCGCCTTGATTCTTCGATTTGATCAGCCGTTCGAGCTCAGCGGCGGTCTCGAGCACGCGTTCTTGCACCTGGCGGCGAACCGGGTCGTCGTCCATCGACCCTGCCGGCTCACGGGGCTGGGCCACCGGTTTGAGCATCGGCGGAGCACCGGGCGACGCATTGCGAGACGGGCCCGCACCTCGACCCGCTGACGCCGGGGCCGCGGCTTTACCCGCCGCCGGAGCGCCACCCGAATCGAGAAACCCATTGAGCCGGGCGAACATGAACATCGCTTGGTTTATGAGCGCGTCGCGGTCTGACCCCATCTGGGAGGCCATGTCTTCAAACGCCTGCCAAATGTGGTCAGCAATGGCGACCTTGCGCGGCGGCCGTGAACTCGGATCCATCATGCTCAGCGACACCCTCTCGTGGGATTGCACAACGCGACTGCGGTTTCGTCACGATACCTGAACATGCCCCACGCGGCCAATCTCTGATGCGGGCGGCCCGTCGATCTTCAGTGGTAGCAGTACGTGCCTTGAAGGGCCCCGAGCGCGACCCGCTGAGCCAGCCCCGGGTCGACGTCGATCACGCTGTTGCTCGAGGGGTACAGCACGTACACGTGCGCCCGGCGGTTATCGACGATCACCTGGCCCGGCAGCTGGGTCGAACACCCCACGCTGTTGGGGTCAACGATGAATGAATACGGGGAGTAGCCGCTGGCAATGAAGAACTGCCACAGCGAGCCACGGCCCACGCCCGCATCGACCGTGTCGAGACCGAATGACATCGTCAGTGCGGGCTTGGAGGGATCGTACCCACTTAAGCGCACATACGGCACCGCTTCATTCCACACGAATTGATCGCCCGCTCCGGCGCGGCCCAGGTACCGCGGCTGCTGGCCTCGAAAGATGGCGAAGGGTGCGGCAGGGCCGGCGCGAACGTTGAACGAGATGACGTCGAAGCACCCGCGCGGCACCGCGGCGATCGAGATGGTGTCGACGCCGATCGCGGTGATCGGCGCATCGGCACACAACGCGGCCGCGCTTTGAAAGACGACGAAATCGCCCACCTTGAGCCGAGGCACCAGGCTCACCGGCACGGCGAGCGTGGTCGACGGCGCGGCGATGGGGAGCGAGGCGTCGTTCAAGATGCCCTCCCAGAAGGTCTGAATCAGCTGGGAGCGCCACACGCCATCGGCCACCGAGATGCTCTGCGCGCGGAGGTTTGAGTCGGTGCCGGCGTCGAGACCGGTGACCCACTCTGCGAGGTAGCCGTTGTTGTCGAAGTACAGCGGGTTCGAGGCGTACGCCTGGTTGTCGTCGCCGTCGATCTGCAACAGCGTGGTGCTGTCGAAGAAGGTGACTTGGCCGTTGGCCGAGGTCGCCACGCCGAGGGCCGCATACCAGTTGAGCGAGATGCCGCCGTCGCCGTTGGCGGTGAGCAGCCGGGTGACTCCCGAGTCGGCGGTGAACGACGGGTTGGTGCCGATGGCCAGGCCCACCGGGAGTGAATCTCCGAAGGTCAGCGGCAGCATCGCGCCGCCGTCGGCGTACTGCGCGACGGGGAAGCCGCCGGTGCGCTCGTGCGAGGTGACCGTGTCGACCGCGATCACGCCGCCGCAATTCGAGCCGCCGCATTTTTCTTCGTCGAGAATCGCGAAGATGCGGTGCCCTGCCCCGCGCGCCGGCGTATCGAGGCCGTCGGGCAACACGGTCTGCCCATTGGTGGTCAAGAACCGCACCGGCCCGGGGTACCCCAAGGGCGCCCGGCGCAGCGAGACCGGGTCGATCATCAGGGTCTGGCCGTCGGTGCCGCTCGCGCGACGGGTGCCGACCACCAGGCAATGATTCACCGTCAGGTCGCAGAAGGCCTGGTCTTCGGCGGTACGGCCATTCAAACCGGGCACCACCAACATCGAGACCACGGTGTCGCTGCCGAAGGTGATCACCAGCTTGATGAGAGAGGTCAGCTGCGCCGCCGGGAGCGCTCGCAGCGCCGCGGGGCTGGTCGGCAGGTCAATCGAGTACAGGCTGCCGAGCGCGCCATCGTAGGTCGCGAAGTAGAGCCGGCTGCGGTCGGCGTCGAGCTTGACCGCGGCGGTGCTGGTGACCGGCGCGGGGCTGACCAGGCGTGAGATCTCTCTGAACTCGGCGCGTGCGGCGCCGACCACCGACATCTCGGAGCCTCCGGGGCGGCTCACGTAGAGGTAACTGCCGTGCACCACGCGGCCGTTGACCCATTGGTCATCGAGCGCAAGCGAGGTCGGCCGGGTGATGACTGGTATCGAGAGCGTCTCGAGCGGGTTGGGCGCCGCGACATAGGTGCGTTGCCCAGGCGAGTTCGGCACGGTGAGCTGCAGCACTTTGAGGTCGTTGGTGTCGGCCGAGGTGATGAACAGGTACTCGTCGGTCAGCGCGAGATCGTGCGCCCCCGAGAGGCCACCGCGCGAATACCCCGACGATGGCGTACAGGCCGCGAGCGCGAGCCCCAGCACCAGCAGGCGGCGCATCATTGGCCCACTCCCGCGTCACAGAGCGACGGGTTTCGCTGGCCTTGCGTCAGGCACAGCTGCTGCTCACCTAGGTGCGCGACCAGGCGTGCGTCTTGAGGTCGCAGCAGGTCGGGTATGTCGATGACCGCGATGCGGCCGTCGTCGAAGTCGCTCACGTACAACCGGGCACCCGCGCCGCGCAAATCGACGGTGACGTCGAAGGGTGAGAGGCCGACGCCGTTGACCTGCGCGACGAGATCTCCCACTTCGTCGTCGTAGATGGCGACCGACTGCGCGCCGGTGCAGGCGATGACCAGCAGGTCGCTGCGCCCCACCCGCGGTATGATTCGCATCTCGTTCGGGCTGGCCGGCAACGGCACCGAGCGCGCGACCTGAATGATCGGCCGCACCGCGCTCGGGTCATCGATGGTTGCCACGAGCAACGAGTCGGGTATTCGGGCGGCGATGTAGATTCGGCGCTCGTCACTCGAGAGCTGAATGCCGCGCGCCTCGATCGCCCGAAAGCTCTGCTCGAGCCCGGCGCTGTAGACCAAGGTGCCGCCGTCGTCGTTGATCGTCTCGGGGTCGACCAGGCGCATCAGGTTGCCAGTCGGGTTGAGGCCCCGGCCGCTGGTGAACACATAGCGCCTGCCGCTCACCACGCTGTTGGTCGCGCCGACACCGATGTTGATGAAGCTGCTCTCGGTCACGGTCGGGTTCTGCGAGGCGAGGCGAATCAGGTAGCCGCGCGGCAAGAGACCGGTGGCCAGCGGGGAGTCGGCCTGGGTGATGTGGGTGACGAAGACGTCGGCGTACGGCTCGGCGACGCCGGCCGGGTTGGTGGTCATGCAGCGGCCCGCCTGACAGGTGCCGACCGGGCATGAGGTGGTGCACGCGCGGGGGCGAACGGCGACGCCGAACGGGCCTGGCGCTCGGGGCACTCCGGTGGTGCTCAGCTCGAAAGCCTTGGGGCTGAGCGACGGAGCGTTGGTGCCGCAGTCAGAGGGGCTGGTGCCCTCGGGAGTCGAGCAGTGCAGCACCGGTTGAGCCGTCGGTGAGGCCAGCGGGTCGGCGTCGATGGCCTGCAGCTTCATGCCCTCGGAGCGCGAGGGGATGAACAGGCGCGTGCGCCCGCCGCCCAGATCGAGCGCGGCCATTTCTCCGGCGAAGCTGGTGATGAGCACGATACCGGCGTCGTTGACGTTGAGGGGCAGCTGCACCGGGCCTTTGGGGCCGACCGGGTCTCCGAACGTGGGCAGGCCGAGGGTCGAGAGGTTCAGGCCCACCACCGACCCCGACGAGTAGCGTTTGTCGAAGTTGGCGTTGGCGACGAACAGCACGCCTTCGGGCGAGAGCGCCGAGTCGACATGCATGATCCCACTGGGGAAATAGAACTGCCCCGATGGCGGGAGGTTGCCGTTGCCCACGCCTGAAGGGCAGCCAGTGACCCAGGCGGCCAGCACCAGCGCGAAAACGAAGGCGAACGAAGTTCGAACCATGTGCGGCCCGCCTTAGACGGTGCCCCACCCCCGCGCAACAGAACAAAACCCTTGGGGATTCTGTTCGGCGAGGCGGTCATTTCAACGCGGCGTCTCGCCACGGTCAGAACTTGGAGCTCGTTTGAGCTTGGTTTCGGCCAACTTCCCGAATTCGAGCTCGTTTGAGCCTGGTTTTGGCCAACTTCATCGAATTCGAGCTCGTTTGAGCCTCGGCTTCGGCTGCGGCCAGCATTTTCGACTCCCAAGTGCTCGAAACGTCAGCGCAAAAAAAGAAATGAAGCGCGGTGAATAAGCCGAAACGGGCCACGTCAACCCACGCACGCTGCGCAATCTCGCGCATGCCCAAAACAAGACTGAGGTCGCGGATGAAAGCGAAGAAAGAAGAAGTGGTGGTTGGTGATGTCTTGCAGCTTCAAGCGGAGTCGATACCGGCGGAGGCGGTGCAGCAAGGTCTGCGCATCGACCCACTGACGGCGAAGCGCGCGTTCAACGCGGGCATTGCGATCGTCTCGGAGAACCAGGTTGAGCTGAAGCGGCTCTTCCCCGGTGCGAACCTCGAGGAGATCTTCGCCCTGCCCGTGCTGTGCGATCGTTTCGCGGTGGCGAACAGCAATGCCATTTCGTCTCGTCGCATCAAGCCTCCGTCTGCGGCTCGGCCGCTGATCGCGACCGCGTTGCTGTGGCGGCGCAAGCTGATGTCGGTCGCGCAGACCCTGGTCGCCAATGGCAAGGTCGATGCCGTTGCGGTCGCTCGAATTCGCGCCGGCCGCGGGCCGCTCGACGGAGTGACCGATGTGGTCGCGCTCGTCGCGCTGCTGAAGCCGTTTCCCGACGTGATCGAAGTGACCTGCGACGCCTCGGCACTCTCCCAGGCCAGCGCCGCGGCCACCGCGGCCCTCTCGGCTCTCGGCTCCGAGGCCGCACCCGACACCGCGGCGATCGATCTGCGCGATCGGTACGCAACGTTGATCGCTCGCGGCCATGACCGCCTGCGAGTCGCCGTGGCGGTGCTCCGCTCGTACCGCGAGGCCGCTGAAGTGGTCGGCGTGCTCACCAAGCACGCACCTCGCAAGCTGAAAGTCGTGCCCCCCGCTCCGCTGTAAACCGAAGGGTTGAACCGAGGGCTCACCGGCATCGTCGCGGTGGGCTCTCGCTCTGTCGTCACACTGCGGGCATCGACTGCCCCGGGCAGATTGAAGCTGCAGTGAAATCATTCTCGGCTTTTGAGAAGGCCGTCGAGTTGTCAGTGAGGGGCGGGGTTGGTACGACCGACGCTCGCGTGTCGGTGTCCCCTGTTCGCAGCTTTGATCTCGCAACGGCGTTGACGTTGTTGCCGCGTCTCGAGAACCCTGCGGCGCGTGCGGCGATTCTCAAGGCGAAGAGCGAGGCCCGAGCGACCGTCGAGCTCGACGTCGGCTGGTTGCCCAAAGACCTGAGCGGAGTCGAGGAGCGTCGCGAAGAAGGGCTTCGACGGCTCGAGCGCTTTTGCGGCTGCGACGTACGGAGCCCAAGGGCTACGCGACGGGTGCCGTCAACGTCGTGCTCGACACGGCCAACCTCGTCAATCGCGCGACGAATGCGGTGCTGACGCCGCTGGGTGTGCCCGCGTTCAAGACTGACGGCCACGTTGACGCGACCTCTGAGGCCGAGGCCAGCGCGCAACGGGCAGTTCGACTCGCGTCTTTCGTCGTTCCTGTTGGCGCTGCGCTCAACTCAGCTCGCGCCACGGCGACGGTGACGGCGGCTGCGCGCGCGGTTGCGGCTGAACGCATGGCAGCTGCTCCTGTCGCGGCCGAGGCAGCGGCCGCTCACGCGCGGACTGCCGCAGCGGCTCCAGCCGTGGCGCGGACTCCAGTGGCTGCGACGGCGGCGCCTGTCGTCGCTCGAACGGCAGTGACGGCGGCTCCGGCCGTGGCTCCGACCGCTGTGGCTTCGACGGCGGCTCCGATGGCTGTGGCTTCGACGGCGGCTCCGACCGCTGTGGCTTCGACGGCGGCTCCGACCGCTGTGGCAGTGACGGCGGCTCCGACCGCTGTGGCTTCGACGGCGGCTCCGACCGCTGTGGCAGTGACGGCGGCTCCCGCCGTAACTCCGGCTGTTGCAGCTGCGGCTCCCGTCGTAGCTCGAACGGCAGTGACGGCGGCTCCGGCCGCGGCTCCAATTGTTGTGGCTCCGACCGCTGCGGCTGCGACGACAGCTCCCGCCGGGGCGGCTGCGGCGGCGGATGCGGCGGCTGCGGCCAAAGTGACCGCGACGGTGGCCCGGGTGCGACCGGTTCGTCCTCCGTCACCGTTTCCTCAAGCGGCTCCGGCGGCGCGACGACAGAATTTGAGCACGCGCTCGGCCCAGCCGGTCGAAACGCACCGAATCAAAGAGCACGTCTTCAACGGCGAGCTCGATGCCGCTCGCGTCGAGGCCAACACTGGCACCTTGCTCGAGAAGCACGGCCGCGAATGGAACCACGTCGAAGAGCTCCGGGCCGCGCAGAGCGCGCTGCTGAACCGAATCAAAGAGCTCAAGCGCGACCTCAACAAGCCGCTGTATCAATTCTCAGAGGCCCAGCGCGTCGAGGCGACCCGCGAGCTCAAAGAGGCCAGCACGTTGCTCGACAAGACCGAAGGTTTCTTGCCGCGCGTGAAAGCGCCGCCAAAGCCGAAATAGCGCCCAAGGGCGACGGTTCGCCCAATACCCGAGCCGAGTGCGACACAGCGTCAACGACTGTCGCTGTGCCGCCCCGACGGCTTCGCGGGGGGGGCGACCTCCGGGGCCAACGACCGTCAACAGCAGCCGCCCACCAGGCCGCGCGGCGGTGCCGCCGGGTGACTTCGGGTGCAGCGTCGCGCACGAGTGTGTGAGCAGCAGCAACCCGAATCGCACGCCTTCACCCTTCTGTTTTGGCCTCGGCCTGAATCTTCGAGAAGTCGGCGACGGTGCCGAACAGGCCGGCGATCTCCATGAGCAGCCGCACCCGGTTCGCTTTCACGGCCGGGTCATCGGCGATGACCATCACGCCATCGAAGAACGCGTCGACGTGGGGCTTGAGGGGCACGACTTTGGCCAACGCTCCAGCGTAGTCGTCGACCTTCACGGCGGCGAAGACCGCGTCGCTGACCTGTGAGACCTGGGCAAAGAGCGTCTTCTCGACCGCCTCGGTGAGCTTGGCCGGGTCGACGGGAGCCTTCGACACGTCTTTGGCCTGCTTCTCGACGATGTTCGCGACCCGCTTGAACGTGGCCGCCAGCGCCGCGAAGTCGGGCTGCCCGACGTACTTCGAGATGGCCTCGAGCCGCTTCTGGGCAGCGACCAGATCATCGAACCCCGCCGCAAGCACCGCATCGACCACGTCGGCCCGGTGATTTTCACGCCAGGTCGATTCGAGGCGGCCGCGAATGAACTCGAGCACCTGATCTTTGAGCGGCGCATCGGTGGGCTTCTTCTTCACGTCAGCGAACTTGGGCTCGAGCGCCTTGAGCGCCTCGTCGATCGCGGCCGCCAATGAGAAGCGGTACCCCCTGCCGGTGACGATGCGAATGAAGGTGATCGCCGCGCGGCGCAACGCGAAGTCGTCTTTCGCGCCAGTGGGCTTCTTCCCAATGCCGAAGAGGCCGCACAGCGAATCCAACCGGTCGGCGAGGCCAATCAGCGCGCCGGCGTCTTGGGTTGGGAGGCCGTCGCCTGCTCCGCGCGGCAAGTAGTGCTCGAAGATCGCGGTCGCGACCTCAGGCGTCTCTTTGTCGTGCAGCGCGTACTCACGACCCATCACCCCCTGCAGCTCGGGGAACTCGCCCACCATGCCGGTCTGCAAGTCGGCCTTGCACAGGTACGCCGCGCGTTCGACGGTCGGCACGATCTTCTCGAGCTTCACCGCCTTCGCCAGGTACCCGGCGAGTGCCTGAATGCGCTTGGTCTTCTCGGCCATGCTGCCGAGCTTGTCGATCCACGAGCGGCGCTCGAGCTTGGGCAGGCGGCTCTCGAGCGTGGTGCGGCGATCTTCGTCGAAGAAGAACCGGCCGTCGGCCAGGCGCGAACGCAGCACGCGCTCGTAGCCGCGCACCGACAATGCCTCGTCTTTGACCGGCGTATTCGAGACCGCGATGAACTTGGGCAGCACCTTGCCGGCCGCGTCGGTGAGGGTGAAGTAGCGCTGGTGGCTCTTCATCTCTTGAATCAACACCTCGGGGGGCAGATCGAGGTGTCGCGCTTCGAACGTGCCCACCACCGGGTTCGGCAGCTCAATCAGGTTGAGCACCTGATCAACCAGCGCCTCGTCTTGCAATACCGTGCCGCCTGCCTTCTTCGCCGCCGCCGCGATGCGCTCGTTGAGCAGCGCGCGACGCTTGGTCAAATCGGCCACCACGTGCGCCTTCTCGAGCGCTGCCTCGTAGTCAGCGGGCTTGTCGATGGTGATGGCCGCCGGAGCCAGAAATCGGTGCCCGTAGCTCACGCGCCCGCTCTTCACGTCAGAGAACGTGACCGGCACCACCTCGGTGCCCAGCAGCGCCACGATCCACTGCAGTGGGCGGCCGAATGACTGCTCGACGTCACCCCATCGCATCGACTTCGCGAAGTTGATCTTTCGCACGCAGCCGTTGAGCACCTCGGAGAGCAGCTCGAACGTGCGCCGGCCCTTCTCTTCGACCGTCGCCACGAGATACTCGCCCTTGGGCGTAGTCACCCGCCGGAGCTTCTCGACCGGCAGCTTCACGCTCTCGGCGAACTTGATCGCCGGAGTCTTCGGCGTCGTACCGTCAGCCTCGAACGCGGCCTTCACCGACGGGCCTTGCACCTCTTTGGTGACGTCGTCGGTCTTTTCGGCGACTCCATTGACCAGCAACGCCAGGCGCCGCGGGGTGGCGAAGCGCTTGACCTCTCCGAAGGTGATGTTCAACGCCGCGCACTGCTCGCGAAACGTCTTCTCGATGTCGTCGAGCGCGGGCACCACGAACCGGGCCGGGAGCTCTTCAGAGCCCAGCTCAAAAAGCAGCTCAGCCACGCGGCGCCTCTTTCTCTTTCTTCTCGAACGACATGGTCTTCCACATCTCGCTGGCGGGTTTGCCCTCGAGCATCGGCAGCTGCTCGCCGACCGTCCACGCGGTTTTGCACAGGGGCCAATCGAGCTTCTGCCGCATCTTCAAGTACCCCTCGGCGCACAGCGCGGCGTTGTCTCTGACGCGTTTGATGTACCCGGCCCGGTCGGTCACCGAGATGGCCCCGCGCGCGTCGAGCAGGTTGAAGGCATGGCTGCACTTGAGCGCGAAGTCGTACGCCGGCAACGGCAGCTGCTTCTCGACGATCAACCGCTTGCACTCGGCCTCGTAGCTCTTGAACAGCATCTCGAGCTGCTCGGGGTCAGAATCGCGCTGCGCGTACTGCGACATCTCGACCTCGTTGGCGTGAAAAATCTCTCGGTACTTCACGCCCTTGACCCACTCGATGTCGTACACGCTCTCGACGCCTTGCAAGTACATCGCGATGCGCTCGAGCCCGTAGGTCAGCTCAGCCGCGACCGGCTTGCACTCGTAGCCGCCGCACTTTTGAAAGTAGGTGAACTGGGTGATCTCCATGCCATCGCACCAGACCTCCCAGCCCAGGCCCGAGGCGCCGAGGGTCGGTGACTCCCAGTCGTCTTCGACGAAGCGAATGTCGTGCTCGAGCGGGTCAATGCCGAAGGCGCGAATCGAGTCGAGGTAGAGCGCCTGCACGTTCTTGGGCGCCGGCTTGAGCAACACCTGAAACTGGTGGTGCTGAAAGAGGCGATTGGGGTTCTCACCGAATCGACCATCGGCCGGGCGTCGCGAGGGCTGCACGTACGCCACGTTCCACGGCTCGGGGCCGAGGGCGCGCAGAAACGTGTACGGGGCCATGGTGCCAGCGCCAACCTCGGTGTCGTACCCCTGGGTGACGATGCAGCCGAGCTTCGCCCAGTGGTTCTGCAAGGTGAGCAACAAGTCCTGAAAATACATAGGGCGCGCACCTTAGCACCCACCCACGTTCGACTTCTGAAACTCTCAGTGTGCAAAAGCTGAAGCTGACGTCGCCCGCCCTGAGCGCTCGACTACTCGACGGGCCCGAACTTGAGCTTGAGCCAGGTGACCAGCTCGTTCGCATCTGCCTCTGAGACGTCGGCCTGCAACTTCGGCGTTCTCCCCCGACCGCGGGTGACGGTCGCGAGCATCGTCAGCCGCGAGACCCGAGGCACGCGCACGAACAGGCTCGGGCCTTCGCTGGTGCCAGTGCCCGAGCCGTCGTGGCATCGCCAACACTGCACGCCGGGGTGGGTGTAGCCATTGAAGTAGCGCTCGGCGCGACCGGTGATGGCGGCCTCTGGCAAGCGTCTGCCTTTCAACTCGCCGGCGCAGCCGACGGTACACAGTATCAGCAGCAGCGGCAGCA
>JANLPS010000557.1:0-5284 GCA_031367385.1 Archangium sp.
CCACGACCACGAACCCCCCCCAACACCGACGCCTTTCGCTGGAGCGACGAAGCGCTCCCGGGGCTCGTCATCGACCTCTTCGGTGACGTCGCGATCATCAACGCCTATCGCCCCATCGACGAGGTCGAGCTCAAAGCCGTCGCCACCCAGCTCACCGCCGCCCGCCCGCTGCGCGCGGTGTACGTCAAGCACCGACCCAACGAGGCCCCAGTCACTCCAGTGCTCGGCACCGCCGTCGACTCGCTGGTCGTGCACGAAGCCTCGGTCGCCTTCGAAATTCGCCCCGCGAACGGCATCTCGGTCGGTCTCTACGTCGACTCGAGCCAGGCCCGCGCGTGGGTCAGAGCCAATGCCCGTGGCCGCACCGTGCTCAACCTCTTCGCCTACACCTGCGGCTTCGGCCTCAACGCCTTGCTCGGCGGTGCCACCCGCGCAGTCAACGTCGACGCCTCGCGCAAGGTGCTCGATTGGGGCGAGCACAACGCCCAGCTCAACGGCCTGCCGGTCGACCGCCATGACTACATCGCCGGAGACGCGTTCGATTGGCTGCGCCGCTTCGCCAAGAAGACAGAGCAGTTCGATCTGATCATCGCCGACCCGCCCGGGTTCGCCACCACCAAGACCAGCCGGTTCTCAGCGGTGAACGACTACTGGAAGCTCGCTCGAGCCTGCGAACAGGTGGTCGCGCCCAAGGGCCTGCTGCTGGCGATTTGCAATGTCGAAAACCTGACCCAAGCCGATTTCGAATCGCACCTCCGCCGCGGAGCGCCGGGAATGAAAATCACCGAGCGCTTCACTGAAGGCACGGTGAAGTCGGTGGTGCTCACTCGTTGACTGCTCTGGGCACGACTCCTATAGGGACTTGTCAGTCAAAGAACTGCCTCTTTCCTGGAGTCACAGATCATGGCCATCAAATTCGCAATCAATGGGTTCGGTCGCATCGGTCGCATGGTGCTGCGCGCGGCCCTCATGCGGCACGACAAAGACATTGAGATCGTCGCCATCAACGACCTCGACAAGCCGAAGACCCTGGCGCACCTGTTCAAGTACGACTCGGTTCACCGCAACTGGCCCGGCACCGTCAGCGCGACCGAGAACGGCTTCGTGATCGACGGCAAGACCTACAAAGTCACCGCCGAGAAAGACCCCGCCAAGCTCCCGTGGAAGGAGCTGGGCGTCGACGTGGTCATCGAGTCGACCGGCCGCTTCACCACGAAAGAAACCGCCGAGCTGCACCTGAAGGCCGGCGCGAAGAAGGTGCTGATCAGCGCTCCCGGCAAGAGCATCGATCTCACCACCTGCTTCGGCATCAACCACCTCTCGTACGACCCGGCCAAGCACCACCTGATCTCGAACGCTTCGTGCACCACCAACTGCCTGGCACCCGTCGCCAAGGTGCTCAACGACAGCTTCGGCATCGAGCGCGGGTTGATGACCACCATTCACTCGTACACCAATGATCAGCGCATTCTCGACCTGGTGCATGAAGACCTCCGCCGGGCCCGCGCGGCCGCGCTGTCGATGATCCCCACCTCCACCGGCGCCGCGAAGGCGATCGGAGAAGTCATCCCCGAGCTCAAGGGCAAGCTCAACGGCGCCGCGATTCGCGTGCCGACCCCGAACGTGTCGCTGGTCGACTTGACCGTGCTGCTCAAGAAGAGCACCACCGTCGATGAGGTTCACGCGGCGATGAAGGCGGCCGCCGATGGCCCGATGAAGGGCGTGCTCGAGTACAACACCGAGCAGACCGTCAGCGTCGACTACAACGACAACCCGCACAGCTCGATCTTCGACTCGACCCAGACTCAGCTCATCGACGGCAACTTCTTGAAGGTCTTCGCCTGGTACGACAACGAGTGGGGCTACAGCAGCCGCATGGTCGACGTCGCTCACTTCATCGCCACCAGGTGAGCAAAGCGATGATTCGATACCTCGACGACCTGCAGCTGACCAACAAGCGCGTCTTCATTCGCGTCGACTTCAATGTGCCGCTCGATGAGAAGCAGAAGATCACCGACGACACCCGTATTCGCGAGGCGCTGCCGACGATTCAGAAGGCGCTGCAGTTGGGAGGCAAGGTCGTCTTGGCGTCGCACCTCGGGCGCCCGAAGGGGCCTGACGGCAAGCTCTCGCTGATGCCCGTCGCCAAGCGGCTCTCTGAGCTGCTCGGGTCTGAGCACGAGGTGCTGATGGCCGATGACTGTATCGGCGACGGCGTGTTGAAGATGGCCAAAGACTTGAAGCCGGGTCAGGTGCTGCTGCTCGAGAACCTCCGCTTTCACAAAGAAGAAGAGGCGAACGACGAGCACTTCGCGCGCGAGCTCTCGCAGCTGGCCGACGTGTATTGCAATGACGCGTTCGGTACCGCGCATCGCGCCCATGCCTCGACCGCGGGCATGGTGCCGTTCGTCAAAGAGAAGTGCGCTGGCATGTTGATGCGCAGAGAGATCGAGCAGCTCGGCAAGCTCGTCAAGGGCGCGCAGAAGCCGTTCGTCGTCGTGCTTGGTGGCTCGAAGGTGTCTGACAAGATCAAGGTGATCGAGAATTTGCTGCCCAAGTGCCAGACGCTGCTGATCGGCGGCGCGATGGCGTACACCTTCTTGAAGACCGAGGGCGTCGAGGTCGGCAAGTCGCGCGTCGAAGAAGACAAGCTCACCTTGGCGAGCAAGATTCTCGAGTCGGCGAGGCGGCTGCACGTCGAGATCGTGCTGCCGGTCGATCACATCTGCGGCACGTCTCCAGATGAGAAGAGCGAGGCGCGCGAGGTGCCTGACCGGGCCATACCCGCGGCGATGATGGGGCTCGACATCGGCGGCAAGACCCGAAACGTGTTCGCCCAGCACATTCGCAACGCCAAGACCGTGCTGTGGAACGGGCCGATGGGCTTGTTCGAGGTCGCCAAGTTCGCGGCGGGCACCCGGGCCGTCGCCGAGGCGATGGTGAAGAACGTCGATGCCCAGACCGTGGTCGGCGGTGGCGATTCGGCGGCGGCGGTGACCCAATTCGGGTTGGCCGATGGCATGACCCATGTCTCGACCGGTGGCGGCGCGGCGCTCGAATTGCTCGAAGGCAAAGAGCTGCCCGGCATCACCGCACTCGAACAATAAGGAGCTTTGAAAAAAACATGGCACGACGCTGCTTCATCGCCGGCAACTGGAAGATGAACAAGAACGCCACGGAGTCGGTCGCCCTCGCGCGCGAGGTTCGCAGCGCGGTGGCGTCGGCGCGGGCCCAGGTCGAGATCGCGGTGGCTCCGGTGTTCACCGCGCTGCAGGCGGTGGCCAAGGTGCTCGAAGACTCGAACGTGTCGCTGGCTGCGCAGAACTGCCACGCGAGCGAGTCGGGGGCGTTCACTGGTGAGGTGGCGGCTCCGATGCTCAAAGACGTCGGGTGCAGCTGGGTGATTCTGGGGCACTCCGAGCGCAGGCAGTTTTTCGGAGAAACCGACGCCGGCGTGAATCGCAAGATCGCCGCGGTGCTCAAGGCAGGCATGCAGCCAATCGTCTGTGTCGGTGAGACGCTGGCCGAGCGCGAGGGCAACACCACGTTCGAGGTCGTCGCCAAGCAGCTCAATGGCGCGCTGAGCGGGTTCAAGGCTGAAGAGGCGAGGCAGTTCGTCGTCGCCTACGAGCCGGTGTGGGCGATTGGCACCGGCAAGACCGCGACGTCGAGGCAGGCACAAGACGTTCACGCGCACATTCGCGGGCTGCTCAAGGCCTTGTGGGGCGCCGAGGTGGCCCAGCTGATTCGCATTCAGTATGGCGGCTCGGTAAAGGCTGACAACGCGGCTGAGCTGCTCTCGCAGCCTGACATCGACGGAGCCCTGGTCGGAGGCGCCAGCCTCAAGGCCGCTGACTTCGCCGCGATCATCAAAGCGAAGATCTAAAGAGGGCCGCGCGCTTCGTTTGTTGCGATGGCGCGTGTCGATTGACGAATTTTCGATTTTTCGTCGGGTTCGCACGGGCGACTGCGCGTGAGGCTCGGGTAGGGTCGCGCGCCACATGCACCTGATCTCAATTGTCGGCACGATGTGCAGCTTGGCCCTGGCGCAGATTCAGCCCGAGGCGCCTCCGTTCTGCGAGGGCTTCGTGCCCAACCCGCAGGAGCGCGCCACCTTCGCCGAGATGGAGCTGCGCAACAACGGCGTCAGCTGGAAGGCGATGAACCTGTTCGCCGAATCGTGGTGCGAGAAGCCGAACGACCCGGCCCGGCAGGCCCAGGTCGCGAAGTGGCGGCAGGCGATGGTCGAAAAGCTGGGCATCACGCCGGCGATGACCATCGACTCGCTGCGCATTCGCCTCGATAACCAGAAGGCCGAGGCCGCGATCGCCGCCAGCTGCAAGGCGCTGAGCAAAGACACCGCTGAGAATGGCATGGCCGCCGCTGAGGCTGCGGTGTTGGGCGAGCTGATCGGCTGCGAGTCGAAGCTCGATGGCGAGAAGATCGATGCGGTGGCTGATCAGTCCGAGCAGCACTCCGCGCTGTGGTTCGTCGGGTACGCTGACATGTGCTTCGGTGACCGCGATCGCGACCGGGTCGACCCTTCGCATGCGACGAACTACGCCACCTGCCGAGTGCGAACTGCGCAGGTGAAGCCCGATGCGTTCGAGAAAGAGCTCAAGGCCGACGCGCGGTTCAATGAGACCGCCAAGGTGGTCGCGCGCGAGACGCTGGCGCAGGTGGTGCGATCTCAACGGCTCGCCGAAGAGGCCTGGGCCGATGAGCTCAACGCGACGCTCAAGCCGGTGCTGATCGACGCGCCCGCCCTGGGCTACGCCAAGTGGGTTGCGTCGCGGCAGGCCAATGAGGCTGCCTGGGAGGCGGTGATCTCGGTCGAGCAAGACGCGTTGACCTCGGCGACCGGTGCCCCCACGCCCAGCTGTCGGCAGACGCTCAGCGCGGTGGCGCCCAAGGTGTTCAAAGGCGCCAAGGTCGACCCGAAAGAATGGCGCGATTTCTGGACCGAGGATCCGCTCCGGGTTCGGTTCGCTGACGCGGTGGCGGCGTGCGAGAAGCCGAAGCATGAAGAGTGGCAGCGCCCGTTGGACTTCGTGCGACCGATCTCGCTGCGGCCGGTGGGGCCTCTGTCGGCGGCGGCAGGCGCCATGAAAGCCAAGCTGCGCAGCTCGATCGCCGAGCACCCGAAGTTCGACTGGCAGAAGTATGGCTTGTACCTGCAAGACGAGTCGTTCGATGAGCGCGACGACCAACGCCGCATCTCGTTAGACAGCACCGATGAGGCGCCGATCGCGTCGATTACGCCCAAGGGAGCCGACGCCGTCAT
>JANLPS010000552.1:0-7426 GCA_031367385.1 Archangium sp.
GGTGAACAGGTCGCGCCGGGCCCCTTTGATGATCAACAGCAGCAGTGGGCAGAAGATCAGCACGCCGCGCCCCGCGCTGACGAGATTGCCTGCGAGCGCTTCGAAGAAGGTGCCTCCTTCAAGCCGCGACGGCAGATAGTAGGGCGGCAACACCTCGCCCCACATCGTGAAGTTCAGCCAGACCCACGGAGCGGTGATCAGCACCGCCCCCAGCGCGACGAAGGGCAGGCGACCTCGGTCAGTCAGCGAAATCGCCGCGAAGATCGCCAGAATCGGTATCGCCGCGGTCGGCCGGCACACGAAGGCGCACGCGAGAAAGACGCCGAGCAGCACGTTGTTTCTCGCTCGAAGCCACGCCCAGATCGCCGCCGACAGAAACAGCATCGCCGGGCCGTGCTGCCACAACGACCTCGACGCGGTCGACCAGGCCGGAGACGCGAAGGCCACCACCGCAGCCACCAACCACGGCGTCGCCCGATGCGTCGCGCGCGCCTTCGCCGTGAAGAAGACGAACAGCACCGACACCGCCACACACATCGAGCCGAGCAGCACTTCGGTCGTGTCGAAGAACCCGAGCGTCAGCGCCGCTTCAGCGTGCGCGTTCGATTGCCAGCGTTGACTCGGTGCCAGCTCGGCGATCGCCAGAAAGGGCAACGCCACCAGCGAGGGCCCGACGGGAAAGGTGTTGTACGCGTGCCCATTTCGGTGATCGACGCCGTGCTCGGTCTTCGCGAGCGCAAGGGTGTACTCGTCGAGCGTGAAGTCGCCGTGGTGCAGCACCGACAGCGCGACCGGCACGTTCCAGATCGAATCGCTCTGCACGCGCATCGGGCTGATGGCGTGAATCACGAAGACCGCGAGCGCGAACACCCACGGTGCCGCGCGAGCCACTTACTTTCTCGGCAACGTCAACGCCGCGAACGGCTTCGCCTGCAGCCGGGCGACCACATCGCCGATGCGTGACTTGAAATCAGCCAGCAGCTCTCGGGTCAAAGGCTCAGCCCGGGGGAAATTCTGATTCAGCGGGTTGACGAACACGCCACCGCGCTTCATCGCGAAGTGCAGGTGCGGCCCGGTCGAGAGGCCAGTGGTGCCCGACTCGCCGACCACGGTCTTCTGCGCGATGCGCGAGCCCACGGTGACGTCGATCTTCGAGAGGTGCAGGTAACAGGTCTCGAGGCTCATCACGTGCTTCACGCACACCATGTTGCCGCCGCCATTGTCCCACCCGGCGCGGGTGACGGTGCCGTCGGCCACCGCCCATACCGGAGTGCCCTGCGGCGTGCCGTAGTCGACTCCGTTGTGCGACCCGACGTAGTTCAAGATCGGGTGAAAGCGCGAGCCGAAGCCGCTGGTCACGCGCGCGAACTTGAGCGGCGTCTTCAAGAAGGTCTTGCGCGCCGAGCTGCCGTCTTCGGCGAAGTAGGTTTCGGTGCCGTCGGGCAACTTGTAGCGGTACGACTTCTTGGTGCCGACCGATGAGCCGATGTACTCGGCGGCGAGCACGTTGCCGTACTCGATGACCTGGCCCTTGTGCATGGTCTTCTCGACCACCGCCCGCATGCGATCGCCCTTCTGCACGTCGCGGTAAAAGTCGATGTCCCACGCGAAGACGTCTGAAAGGGTGATCGCGATGTCGGGGTTTTCTCCGCCGGCGATCGCGGCGTCCCAGACCGAGGAGTCGACGGTCAGATCGACCACCTCGACCCGCATCTCGCGCTCGACCTCACGCTTCTTGCCGACGTAATGATCTCCGTCGCGCCGCACGGCCCACTCGACGAGTTGGCTGCGACGGTAATCGAGCAGATCGAGCTGCCCGTGCCGAAACACCAACCTCAGCTGATCACCGGGGCGGGCCTTCTTGAAGTTGAACTCCGCTGCGGCCAGCGCGCCTTGTACCGCCTCGAGCGTGGTCTCATCGAGCCCGCTCAACGCGAGCGCCTTCGCGACTGTTTGATTTCGTTCGATTTTTCGGTTTCGAACCGTGGTCACATCGGCAGCGAGATCAGTCGGTGGAGCGGCGTCGGTGACTGCGACGAACGCGCTCAACATCACGGTCACAACGAGCATCGGGCGACCGTAGACGACTTGCCGTGCCAGGTCAGTTTTCTCTGCTTTTGAGAGTGAGACCTCACCGCTGAGCGGATCACGGCGGAATGTTTCAGTATTACGGAAGTAGCCGAAACAATTCGAGCTGAGGGCCCGACAAGCAAGGGTGTCCTGCGCACCTATCCCTGCACCCGTGTCCAATGTAGGAAGTCGTCCCCACTCACTGCCGGATCTGCCGAAGGCTGCCCGTATGATGCGCCGATTTTCACTCTTCATTGTTGCCGCTGCGTTCACCCTTTCTGCGTGTACCTGCAACCGACAACCTGTCGCGCCGACGCTCAAGAAACTGGGCGAGGCCTGCGCCACCGACGACAGCTGCGCAACCGGCCTGTGCGACGCGATACCCGGAGCTCAAGCGGTGTGCGTGAAGAAGTGCGCTGATGGCTGTGCTGAGACTGAGATCTGCACCCAGCTGACGATGAGCCGGTTCAGCTGCGCCAAAGACCCGCGCAAGTTGTGCAACGCCTGCCAGATCGACTCCGATTGCCCGTACCCGTCAGACCGCTGCGTGGTGGTCAACGGCGAAAAAGTGTGCGGCCGAGATTGCGCGTTCGATCAGAATTGCCCGAACGGGTACTCGTGCCGAAACGCGCTGGGCACCGATGGCAAGGCGAAGCTGCAGCAGTGCACGCCCACCGTCGCCAGCTGCGCCTGCCTCGCGCGCGGTGACCTGAGCCAACCCTGCTCGCTCACCAACTCGTACGGCACCTGCGGCGGCATCAAGACCTGCGACCTGGTGTCGAACACGGTCACCTGCAGCGCCCACGCGCCCGCGGTCGAGAGCTGCAACGGCATCGACGACAACTGCAACGGCAACGTCGACGAGATCGACGAGATGAAGAGCTGCGGCGTTGGCGCATGCAAACGCACCATCAGCACCTGCGCCGGCGGCGTCGCTTCGGAGTGCAAGCCTGGTCAGCCGATCGATGAGCTCTGCAACGCCATCGATGATGACTGCGACGGCGTAGTCGACAACGGCTTCCCCGTTGATTCAGACCCGAACAACTGCGGCGCGTGCGGCTACAAGTGTTCTGAGCACGTGCAGCACGCAACCGGTCTGTCGTGCGCGACGAAGCTTTGTGACTACACGGCGTGCGAGCCGACGTGGCGTGACTACGACGGCGACCGGACGAATGGCTGTGAGTTCCACTGCGATTCTACCGATTTGCCCGATGCGCCCGGGTTCAAGGATGCCAACTGCGACGGCTTCGATGGTGAGGTCGCAAACGGCATCTACGTCTCAGTAAACGGCGACGATTTGAAGGACGGCCTTACCCCCACGTCAGCCGTGAAAACGATCGCGAGAGGGATCTACTTGGCGGTCAGAACGCCTCGACGCGATGTCTACGTCGCGACCGGGACCTACGACGAGCAGCTTCGGTTGTCCGGGGCGTCGGGCATCAACGTGGCTGGCGGCTACAACGCGTCGTTCACCGATCGAAAAGTGACTTACGAAACCATTGTGCAGGGCTCAAACCCCGCGCTCGTTGTTGACAGCGCCACGAACATTTCGGTGCAGGCGATCACCTTCAAGGGCTCAGATGCGACGCCCCTTGAAATGACCGCATATGGAGCCACGATCAAAAGTTCGAATGGAGTCAGCTTGCAAGCGATCGAGGTTCGAGCTGGCAACGGGCAGCCTGGCGCAGCGGGGGCAGCGGGAGCGGCGGGACAACCCGGTGGTGCCGGTGGCCGTGGCGGCCAGGCCTGCGCGCAAGATGATCGCGGGGGCAACTTCGCGACGCTGTGCAATTTCTTCGCGCCCACCACCTGCGACGGCAGCCGACCCGCGGCTGGCGCGGGGGGACCGAGCGGTTGCGGCTACCCGGGCGGATCAGGCGGTCAACCGTCGAAGGAAAACTCAACGAACGACTCGGTCTCAACGGCCCCCAATGGCGACGTGGGGCATAGCGCGCCGAGCGGAGACGGAGCAGCTGGTATCGGCGTTTCACGAATGGTTACACCTACCGGTGCACCCTATTTCGGTACCGATGGGAGCGCTGCGACGGTAGCCGGCACCAACGGGACTGACGGTTCCGCCGGGCTCCTCAGCACCAGTGGCTGGGTCATGACGGGCGGTACGCCCGGAGCGAATGGCAACCCCGGTAAGGGTGGCGGCGGCGGTGGTGGTGGGGCAGGTGGGTGGCTGCCACTGACAGGAAGCCAGCTTGGCAATTCATGCCAATCATATGGGTCGGCCGGAGGCGGCGGTGGTGGTGGCGGGTGCGGTGGCGCTGGCGGTCAAGGTGGCAAAGGCGGCGGGGCTTCGATTGCCTTGTTCGTCACGAACTCCACGATCACCGGCAACAACTGTATTGCGAGCCCGGGCAATGGAGGCAACGGAGGGAATGGCGGTGCGCCAGGCCCTGCGGGCTCTGGCGGTGACCCCGGCGATTCCTTCCCACTGGATGGAAACAACAAGGCGACCCTGGGTGGTCACGGCGGCCGCGGGGGAAATGGCACTGCGGGCGGCGCGGGAGGAGCAGGCTCAGGCGGCTCAGTCTTCGGCATCGCGCGAAATAGCGCATCCACGGTTCCCGATAGCGTCTTCTCGCTCATTGGCACCGGGACGCCTGGCAACGGCGGCGTGGGCGTGGGCACTGCGCCCGCGGGCAGCTACACCCCAAAGACCACGTTCTAAAAATCATGACCCCGTCGGTGCAGCTGTTCGTCTGCATCGACGTCGATGATCTCGCCAAGGCCGAAGCCTTCTACGCATTGGCCTCGGTCTTCGCGTCGGGCGCCGCTTCGGTGACGCCATCACCATCACGGGCAACGATCGCGTGGAGCGCCACGACGAGCCGCATTGGTCACCGGTGCACCTCGATTTCGTCACCTATGATCTCGAAGCCGCCGTCGGTCGCGCGGTCGGAGCCGGTGCGACGCTCGAGAGCGCCATCTCGGCGCACGCGTGGGGTCGGCTGGCCACCCTGCGAGACCCCTTCGGTCATGGGCTGTGCCTGCTTCAGATGAGCGAACGCGGCTACGACGCCCTGCTGACCCGCTGAACATTTGCATTCAGATTTCTGAATGCATGCATTCAGTACCTCGGCTCGAGTGGTCACCTAAATCCCTAAAACCACGTTCATTTCGTGGGTGATGCGAACCACCTCGCCGCTCGGGTTGACGAGGTAAGGAAAGTTCCTTACCTTGGCTGTGGAGGTTTCAGATGGCCATCATCGAAGAGCGAAGCACCATCACCGCAAAGGGTCAGACGACGGTGCCCAAGGCTGTTCGCCAGATCCTCGGCGTCAAGGAGGGCGACGAGATCGCGTTCCGCGTAGAGGGTCAGCGCGTGACGGTCGTCCCGGTCTGGGCCGCTCACGAGGACCCCGTCGTCGGCAAGTTCCTCGCGTTTCTGGCCAACGACATGGAGAAGCACCCGGAGGCGCTCAAGCCTCTCTCTAAGGTTTTCGCGGCTCGGATGGCGGCCCTGGTGAAGGGCACGAAGGTCGATTTGGCCGCTCCGATCGACGGCGACGTGGACCTCTGACGATGCAGGTCAGCGGCTGGGAGCTCTTCGCTCACCCACTCCTGCTCGACCAGCTCGAGAGGCTCGCGGCGGCGGTCGAGAAGGCGAAGGCCAAAGCAAAGAACCCCGCGGAGTACAACAGCACCGCCAATTTCAAACTGCTCGCAGCGCTGTACGAGCTGATGTTCGTCACAATCCCCGCCGACCCAACGCGGCCTGAGTATCGCCAGAGCAACACGCTTGGCGACGACTACAAGCATTGGTTTCGAGCGAAGTTCGGCGGCGAGAGGTTTCGACTCTTCTTCCGGTACGACTCCAAGGCGAAAGTCATCGTCTACGCCTGGGTCAACGACGAAAACTCGAAGCGAACCTACGGCTCAAAGACCGACGCATACGCCGTCTTCCGAAAGATGCTCGCGAGGGGCAATCCTCCCGACGACTGGGCCGCGCTGCTGAGGGCATCGAAGAGCTCGGAGGCCATCGCGAGAATGGAGATGAGGCGACCGCCGCGTCGAAACCCATAACGCTTGAGTGAATTCCAAAATCTGAACGCCCCGATCAACAGCTCGGCATTTTGAAGTCAGCGAACGCATTTACCGGTAAAAAACTCGGGCCCCATCGCTGGAGCCCGAGTGAGTTCACAACCTGAGCCATCATCAACTGCTTGGCATTTTGAAGTCTGCGAACGCCTTGCCGATCGCCGCGAGGCCTTCGAACGGCACGCGCAGCACGATCTGCGTCTTCGTGACGGTCGCCTGAACGCCTTCGACCGCCGCCTCTTTCACCACCGCGACGGCGGCCTTGGCGACCGGTGACTGCTTCACCGGCTTGGCGTGCCCACTGACCTGACCAATCGCCTCGAGCAACTCCGGCCGGGTGATGGTCAGCAGCGACTTGGTTACCGTCTTGTCGCCGTGTTTGTATTGAATCTTCAGCGTGTCGAAGTCGATAGCGCCGCGGCCCTCGATGGGCGCCTTGTTCTTCGCCTCGACGTACGCAATCGCGTAGCTCAGCTTGGTCGGTGAGAACTTCGCCACGTCACCGGCCGAAGCGAGCTTCGCAACCTTGATGCTGCGAATCACCGACTGCTGGCTCTCATCGAGAATCGCCGTGCAAAACGCGGCGTCGGTCGAGAAGCCACCAGCCAAATACAGCGGAGGCTTGTGCTCGATGATGTCAGCGACCGTTTCGTACTTCCGATGCCAGGCGATGGCACCAGCGGCCGTCGCGCTGGCGAGCAGGTGAACGGCCGCCTGATACAACCGCTTCAGGTTGGCATCGACCTTCACGACGACGGGCTGGGTGGCAGAAGAGGCATCAGACATGGCGTGCTCCGTTGGAAAAGGCGCTCACGAGATGTGAGGCCTGCGCTTTTCACGCACACGCGTTGTTTTCGATTTACCGATTCAGTTCTTTTTCGAAAAAAAGAAATCGCGCAATGGCTCGCGAGCCCCTTCGTACGCGGCGCCCTTTTTTCGAGCTGAATGCATGCATTCAGAAATCTGAATGCAATTCGCAGCCGCTCACCTGCGCGTCAACGGCTTCGCATCGACGATGGTGACGTCGGCGCCGTGCCCGCCATGCGCGTGAAGCTTGGCCCGAATCACGAAGTCTGGGCTGAGCGTCAGCTCCAGCGTGGGAGCGCCTCCCTGCCCAGCCCGCCACTCCGCGCCCACTTGAATGGTGCCGATGCTTTCGCGATCGGTACTGGTGCTGTCGACCGACTCGAAGATCAACACGGGCACCGGCGCGCTCCAGGTCGGCAGCCCCTCGAGTACCACTTTGCGCGTCTCGGGCACGGGCGCGTTGGCCGCGTTCACCTCGATCGTGCGACCGCCCGGCAAC
>JANLPS010000003.1:0-2750 GCA_031367385.1 Archangium sp.
GCCTGACGGGCGCGGTCGCGTTCGCCGAAGAACACGAGCCCGAGGGTGAGCTGCCTGGCGTGCGGGTGCCGGGTGAGGGCAAAGACGACGCCGTCGCAGGGCACCACGACGAGCACGCGATGACCCCGAACGAGTACATCGCCCACCACGTTGAAGACAATTACGACTACGTCTTCGAGTACCCGGGCTTCGTGCACGCCGCGCCCATCGTGGTGCACATGGGCCAGACCTTCTCGTTTCTGAAGTTCGAGCGCACCCCCGGTGCCTGTGAGCGACCGATCGACCCCGCCTACAACTCGCTCAAGGCCATCGGCGTCGCGGCCAACGGCTGCTTCGATATGCGGCCGAGCAAGGCGCACCTGATGATGTTCATCGCAGCCTTTCTGGTGCTGGTGATGGGCTTCGCGTTCGGCAATCGCAAGAAAGATGCGTTGGTGCCGGCGGGCCACGGGCAGAACCTGTGGGAGGCCTACATTCAGTTCATTCGCGATGAGATGGCGATCAAGAACATCGGCCCCGAGCTGGGCGAGAAGTACGTGCCGTTCTTGGCGACCTTGTTCATCTTCGTCTTGACGATGAACTGGTTGGGGCTCGTGCCCGGGTTCTTCACCGCCACCGGGTCGATCGCCATCACCGCCGGCCTGGCCATTTGCACCTTCGTGTTGACCCAAATCGCCGCGATTCGCTCGGCAGGCATCGGTGGGTATCTGGCCCACTTGACCGGCGGCATGATCGACATGGTGATGAAGGGGCCGATCTACCTGCGGCTGATCGGCTTCGTGCTGATGCTGCTCTTCATACCCATCGAGATCGTCGGCTTGTTGGTGCGGCCGTTCGTGCTCACCATGCGTTTGTTCGCCAACATGTTCGCCGGCCACATGGTGTTGTTCACCATTCTGGCGCTGGCGATCACCACTGGAGGCGTGTGGTACGGCGTCTCGACCGTCGTCGGCACCGTGCTCTACGTGTTCGAGACCTTCGTGGGCTTGCTGCAGGCGTTCATCTTCACCCTGCTGTCATCGATTTACATCGGGCTGGCCGTCGACATGGGCCACCACGGGCACGACGACGCGCACGAGGGCGATGGAGCCAAGGCGGCCCACCACTAACTGTCTACCTGCCCGCTCACGGTGAGCGGGTGGAGGTTGCACCGCGGCATCACGACTCCCCGCTCAAGTGGGTCACTTCCGAAGCAAAGAGAGAGAACACAATGGGTCACGAATATCTGGGTGCAGGTCTCGCCATCGGTCTGGCGGCATTGGGTGGTGGTTTGGGCATCGGCCGTCTGGCCGCCGCGGCGCTCGAAGGCGGAGCGCGTCAGCCGTCAGTCGCAGGCGACTTGCGAATCACCGCCATCATCACCGCCGGTCTGATCGAAGGCGCCGTGCTGTTCGCGTTCGTCGTCGCGAACAACCTCGCGTCGAAGGTCTAAAGAACAGCCTCACCGCAGGTACGGGTGACCGTGCCTGCGTTTTGTTTTTCAGTAGAACCATCATCTGGAGAAGCACCATGATCTTGCCCGTACACGAGCTGACGAACTTGACCCTGAGCGCTGGTGAGCACGGCGACCCCGCCGAGTTCGGTCTCGGCCTCTTGGCGATGACCATCGTCACGTTCATCATTCTGTTCATCATCTTGTCGCGGTTCGCGATCAAGCCGACCCTGGCGGTGTTGAAGAACCGCGAAGGGCAGATCAAAGACGCCATCGATTCAGCCAAGCGCGAGCGCGCCGAGGCCGAGAAGATGCTCGCCGAGCAGAAGAGCGCCATCGCCCAGGCTCGCCAAGAGGCCGCCGAGGCCGTGCGCAAGACCCAGGGCGAGATGGAGAAATTTCGCGACGAGCTGATGGGCAAGGCTCGCAAAGAGGCCGACGACTTGAAGGTCGACGCCCGCCGCACGATGGAAGAAGAGCGCGCCAAGGCCGTCGCCGAGCTGCGTGGCGAAGCCGTCAAGCTGTCGATTCAAATCGCCGAGAAGCTCTTGAGCGAGCGAATGGACGACGCCAAGCACCAGCAGTTGGCGCAGCAGTTCGTCACTGAGCTTGCGGGCAAGAAGTCGCAAGCCGCGTAACGACTTTCGGGTGATTCGCGCAAAGCCGCTCCTCGTCACCACGAGGGCGGCTTTTGTGTTTTCTTATGGTCGAAATCATGGAGCGCCTCGACGACCTCAGCGAGCATCAGGCACCCATCGAGGGGCTCGGGCCCGCTTCGCAGACCGTCGAGCGCCTCCGGGTCGCGACTGTCGGCCTCGAGCAGGCTGAGCGGCGGCTCGCAGCGGCCAAGCGAATCAACACGGTGCTGGCCTCGGTCACCAAGACCTCGAGCCCCGATGAGCGCCCGGCGGTGGCGAGAGCCGTCTTGCAGATGCTCGACGAGCCGGCCTTCAAAGCCGCCTTCGACGTCGACGGTGTGTCGTGCCGGGTGAGCGCGGTGAATACGTTGCTGGAGCTCGGGTACCCATGGGCGCTCGAGGTGCACCCGGATGACCTCGCGTTCTACCGGCAGAAGACGCAGGAGAGCACCCGTGGCAGACGGTGGCTCATCGCCGGAGCCGTCGCGCTCATCGCCGCGGGCCTTGGCTTCTTGGCGCTCGAAGGGCGGCACCCCCCACCGGTCAGACCGTCGCCGCCGCCGATTACCGCGCCCAAGCAGGTGCAGGCCGCGCCGGTCTTCGTGCCCTCACAGACGTACACGGCCAAGGCGACCATCGACCCGTTGTCGCCGCCCACCGCGGCGAACCGTGTGTTCACG
>JANLPS010000034.1:0-3811 GCA_031367385.1 Archangium sp.
AGTTTCTGAAGGCGCCGATGAGAGAGTCGGAGCTCTTGATGATGAAGAAGAGCACCGCGCAAATGATGGCCGCGTAGATGGCATTGCGGACCAGGTCGGGGCGGAAGATGGAGCCGGCGAGGGCAACGACGACAGCGAAGATGCCCAGCGGACCGATGACGTAGTTGGCGCAGAAGTCGAGGAGGCTCTTGCCGACCATCGATTGGGCATACGCGGGTGCCGCGCTGCCAACCGCGATGAGGAGAAAAGCGGCGCGGCTGGTGACTTGCGTGAATCGACGGGTTGCGGCGTGCGACTGAGTGGACATGGTTACGGCTCCGAGTGGGTGGAAGGAGAGGGTGGAGGGGTGAAGCGGGTGACAAGCTGACCGAGCCACGCGCGGGGATTCGCCGAGCGAGGCGGCTCGAAGAGCAACAGGCCGCTGACGGTCGAGAGGGCTGAGCCCAAAATCGTCGCTGGCACTTGTCCCGCCGGGAGGATGTCGACGGCCTCGCAGCCGTAGACGACGGCGGGCGCCAGAGACACGACGCTCAGCCAAACGAGAATCAGTTTCGTCGAAAGGGGGAGCGCTCTCATTTGAGTGAGCTCCCGAGACTGGTCATCTCGGCGGCGACGGCCTCGATGACGTTTCTAAATTGGGGCGGGTTGTTCATGCGCGGCCGTAGAGCCAGAACCGTGCCGAAGTGAAGCTGGCGAAATGATTGGAGGTCGCGTCTACGAGCAGTCTCCGTCCCGTTCGCGCCACTTGGGATGAATGCTCGGCGACGCCGACGAAGGCTCCGAGGCCCTCGGCTCGAGACTACGGTGATGAAATCGAACGGCCATCAGACGGCCCCCGCTACCGCCGAGTTGTTTCAGCTCGTGTGTGCTATCGGCTCTGCCCGCGATGAGACTGACCGCGATTCTGCTTTCGGCGTGTTTGCTTTCGGGCTGTGCCCACTCGTTCATGCGCGACGAAAACCAGAACCGCTGGCGCACGATTCAAGACTCGCATCTGAAGTTGCTCACCGACTTCGACTCGACCACCGCGCGTCGAGCGTTCGAGACCTTGAGTGCCGAATACCGTGCCATCGATGCGGCCCTCGGGGGAGTGCCAGAAGTCGAAGGCGAGCCCGTGACCATCATTCTTTTCTCGAGCTCAATCGAGTTCAAGTCACTGCACCTGGTGCGCCAGACGAGCGCGATCGGGTTTGTTCGATTTTTCGGGTGGGGCAATGAGCAGAGGCCGGTCATGTATATGTTCGGCCCTCCCGAGGAGTGGCATCACGAGCGTCGACGTCTGTCATCGCCTGGCGACGAATCAACGGCCCGTCACGAGTTCGCCCACATTCTCTTGAGTCGCCGCTTTGCTGGTCCGCACGGGCGTTGGTTCGACGAAGGGTTTGCCGCTTATCTCGAATCACTCGAGGTCGGGCCTCAGCCCAATACGGTCATCGTCGGAGGCGCAAACCCCGGGTGGTGGCAGGCGTATCTGCGCTCGAGGGTGCTGCGGCCGCAAATCAGGTTGGGTGACCTCTTCGATGGTCGAAAATGGAACAGCGATGTCACAAGTTGGGCCTACTACGGCACCAGCTGGGTGCTCGTGCATTCGCTCATCAACGAACGACCTGCTCAATGGTCCGTATTTCTCTCGTTGCTCTCGAAGGGCTGGTGGCTCGAGCCAGCCTTTCGAAGCGCATTTCCCGACTATGTGTTTGACGAATTGCAGCAGCGGCTTAGCCAATACGCCAAGCATGGTCAGTTCGCGGTTGTGACGGTGTCACCCGCGCGTGAGGCGGCGAGCGAGACTCAGGAGAACGGGGTCTCGGCTACCGATTGGTCAGCGCTGAAGATGATGGTCTTTTCGGCCAACGACGACCTACCTGCGGTGCTCGAAGCGGTCAACGCAGGCTTGGCGAACGACCCCAATTCAGTCGAGTTGCATGCGATGAAGACCTGGCTCCTGCCGAAGGAGCAGCGAGCGCCCTATGCACGACAGCGGGCGCTCGACGCGCCGACCAGCGCGATCGCGTGGAAGGTTTTGGCATCGACGCTCCCAAGCGGCACGGAGCGCATCGAGGCGATGAAGCACTCGATCGCGTTCGACCCCGACGACAGCGACACCCTGAATTCGCTCGCGTGGCAGTACGTGCTCGCTTCGCAGTTCGCGGAAGCTATACCACTCGCGCGTCGATCAGTCGTGCTTGCGCCCGAAAAGCCAGAGACCCTTGATACCCTGGCCAATGCACTGGGCGGCGTCAACCAGTGGCCTGAAGCGGTCGAGCTCGAACGGCAGGCACAGGAACTGGCCGCGACGAGGCGAGGCGTAAAGGCCGCGACGATGTACACGACGAGACTCAAGGCGCTCGAATCGCATCAACTACCGGTGAACGAACCCGAGCACTGAGTTCGTCAGAAATCAGGGCCGCCCGAGTGCAGCGTCGCCCCGAGCTCATCCAGCTGGGCATGAGGGGCAGAAGTAGGTCGAGCGAGTGGCTTCGCCCTGGCGCTTCATGCGAATGGTGGTGCCGCAGCGAACTTCGGCACGCAGGTAGTCTGGCGCGAGGTGAGTGTAAATGTCGGTCATCTTGGGCGTGGCTCGCAATGGTCATTGCTATTTCAGTGCTGCCCCTCGTCTGAAGCGGCCGCTGGGGAAAGGTGACTGAGCGGCACGCGGCAAACGAAGCCGCATCGGCATGCGCCACTTTGTCGTCCGGATAGCAATGGGCGGCGCAGGGGCTCGCGTGACCTTGCACCATCCAATTGAGACCAGCGCTCAGAAGACCCTCCGGGCCCCCGTCAGTGCGTGCGCGCGCTGCGCATCCCCGTGAAGAACCCGCAGTCGTGACACTCGTACTCCCAGTCCTCATACGAGGTCCTCTCGAAGTGCGAGTACAGGGACCAGGTGCTTGACGCGATTCCCAACGTGTTCGCACTGCCGCACCAGCTGCAGGTGCTGAACAAGGAGGGCCCGAGCGGAAAGCCAGCCCCGACGGTGGTCACCTCGGGCTCATCGCTCTGAGCGCCTGGCGTGGATGCTTTCTCTATGGGCTGCCGAGCACGGAAGTCCATCGGCGCCGAGCCCGGTACGACGCGGGTCACCATCGGGCCATGGAAGTCTTCCGGGTCATGTGGCCGCTTGGGCGTCGGGAGGAGCGCGAACTTCGCGAGTGGCAGCGCGCGTCGCAGCTCGTCGCTGATTCCCTTGAGCACGGGCTCGGCGCAGAGGAGTTGAAGCCCAACCCCGCCGCGCGCAACGAGCGGACCGTTCGCGAGCAGCGCTGCGAGGCTCCCCGTCGCGGCAACCCGATGCGTCCAGGTCTGCAGCCCGGCGAACCAGGGTGCCCGAGCCAGCGACGTGAACAGCAGCGCCTCTCCCTGCGCCGCGACCCGCGTGTGCAGTGCGGTCAGCCGCGGGGCGACAAGAGAGGGCAGGCGCTGGGCGCCTGCGCTGTCGAGGTCCATCGACAGGGTCTCGACCATGGGGAGCGTATTCGACTCGAGCAACCCAAAGCAGATGAGGTGCCGCAGCCCCCGGGCATGCTCCAGACCGCGACTCGGCACCTTCGGACCGAGCGCGAGCCGTTCCAGGAACTCGGCGGTCGGCTTCGTAAGCAGGTCCTCGGGCGTCCAGCCTGCCGGCGCCGCACGCACCCCGACCTCGAGCAAGTGCCCCCACTTCCATCGGAGCAACGCCGACTGGGGCTCGAGGTTGCCGACCCATTGGCGCCAGTGCGTGCGGAGCAGCTCGCCATGTTCGCGGCCCTTCAGCTGGGCACGCACCAGCTCCGCGCGCGGATCGCCGCGCTCCTCCAACTCGTCCGCCAGCACC
>JANLPS010000077.1:0-31189 GCA_031367385.1 Archangium sp.
GCCTTGGCGCGAATCTTCGCGAAGGTCTCGAGCTTGGTGCCGTATTTCTTCATGTGGGCCAGGCCCGCCCCACCGAAGTAGCGCAGCGCGAGGGGTATGTTGGGCATGCCGACCAGCTCGTCACAGAGCTTGTCGAACGCGTCGAAGGGGCTCGGGCGGTCAGTGAACACCGAGGCCAGCGCACCGGGCTTCATCTGTTCGAAGCCCAGCGCGAGCACGCACTCGGCCGCCCCAGAGGCGATGGCCTGGCGCGCGAGAAAGAGCGCGGTCGAGCCGGTCGAGCAGTTGTTGTTCACATTGATGACGGGGATGCCGGTCATGCCCAGCGGGTAGAGCGCCAATTGCCCGCAGGTCGAGTCACCGTAGACGTACCCGGCGTAAGCCTGCTCGACTTGGGAGTAAGCAACGCCCGCATCGGTGAGCGCCAACTTGGCGGCCTCGGTGCCCATCTCGTTGTACGGCTTGCTGGCGCCCGGCTTGAGAAACGGAATCATGCCGACGCCGGCGACGAAGACCTTGCTCATGATGCTCCTCGTAAATCATAAACCACTCGCGTGACTGGTTTTGTCGCGTTCGAGCGCTCGCCTCGACCGTCTCGAGAGACAGACCTGAATCTGCGCTCAGCCCTCATCGCCGACGTGGCCATCGAGGCGATGCTGGCGATCGCCCGCGGGCAGCTCTAAGCGCCCTGATTCAGGGCCCCGGGCGCTCTCGGCTATTGAGAAAAGCTCAACCATCACCGGCAGTTGCAACTCATGGGCAGGGGTTTTCGACAACCTCTGCATGGCCAACGACATCTCCCGAGTGAAGAGTGATTTCGCCGCAGCCGCGAAGGACAAGACGATCACCGAGCCCGAAGCGAAGAGCATCATTCGGCGGGTGCGCGAGAACAAGCTGACCGAGTCTGAGGCCAAGACCTTTCGGCGCGAGATGGCGCTGAACAAAGACCTCTTCAACCCGGGCGCCACGGTCATCTTCGCCGACTTCGCCAAGATCATTCGCCGCAACACGGTGCTCGATGCCGGCCCGCGCCCGAACCCGGGTGGCTTGCCCGACCCGACTCCGGCCGCCGCCGACGTTGACCGGTTGGAGCAAGAGATGGTCAAGAACGCCGAGCTCTTTCGCAACGGCATCAACGCGAAAGACCCCGAGCAGCTCTACCTGGGCGACTGCTTTCTGGTCGCGGCGATGAGCGCGGTGGCCTTCGCGCACCCCGAGGTGATCAAGAAGGCGTTCAAGAAGGTCGGCGACAACTACGAAGTCTCGATGTTCACCAAGCGAGGCGCGGTCGAGAAGGTCACCATCGACACCGACCTGCCGCGCAACAGCTGGTACGGCTGGTACTACGCCCGCGCGCACGACTCGAAAGAGATCTGGCCCGCGCTGCTCGAGAAGGCGTTCGCCGCGAAGGCCGGCAACAGCTACGAAGGCATCAACGGCGGGTTGTCTGGCGACGCGATGCAGCAGCTGACCGGCAAGAAGTCGGTCGACACGCTCACCCGGGGCGGCGGCATCAAAGAAGACGTGATGTTCGCGAAGATCAAAGCGGCGGTCGATGCCAAAAAGCCGACCACTGCCGCGACCTACGGCGACAGCTCGGCCGCGAAGTATACCGGCACCAACATTCACACTGATCACACCTACGTGGTGCTGGGCACGTCGCGCGAAGGCGGCGTGAACTACGTCAAGCTGCGCAACCCGTGGGGCAGCAGCGAGCCCGTCGGCAATGGGCGAGACGACGGCATCTTCAAGCTCGACATGCCGACGTTCATGAAGTTGTTCTGGGGCATCTCGGTCAACGGCTGAACGACGTGTTGCTGACGCTGCGACGAGACGTGAGCTTGGCGGTGTTGGCCCAGGCCCGCTCGGAGGCAGATCACCACGAAGATCTGGGCTGCAGCATTCTGGGCCCAGCCTCGCGACCGGTTCGACGTGCGCACCTGGCGTTGAAACGTCAGGTGCATGCGCTCGGCGCCGAAGCGTCGCTGCGACTCGCGCCGAAGCTGGTGCGCTGGCTGGAGGACACGCCGGCCTACCGTGCGCTGGCGCGTGGCAAGCAACGCCGCGGCGGTCGCCTGATTCTTCGCGATGAGGTACTGACCTTCGACACCGAGCGGCATCGACCCCGCGTGCTGCACCTGCGCCGCGAGGCCCTCGGGCTCGATGTGCCGGTGCGCGCTGCCGACTGGCCGCTCTACAGCCTGTTCTTCACAGCGTTGGCTCGAGGGGCGACGAAGACAGAGCTGCGCGGGTTGCTGCCTGAGTTGCTCGAGACGTTGCTCGGGGCGAAGTGGTTGGAGCGGTTCGAGGCGCCCATCAAGGCGCCCACGCCCGGAGTGATCTTCATCGGTCACAACACCACGCTGGTCAGCAGCAAGACCACGCGCGTATTGGTCGACCCCTATTTTCGCCCGGCGTCGATGCTCGACTTGCCGAGCTACCAGCCGATGCAGCCACGAGACGTGGGCCCGGTCGACGCGGTGGTGATTACCCACTCGCACGGAGACCACTTTCACTTGGGCTCGCTGCTCCAGCTCTCGCGAGACACCCACATCTTCGTGCCACCGGTGGAGCGGGAGACGCTGTTCTCGACCGACTGTGTGCGACGCCTGGAGCAACTGGGGTTCACCCGCGTCGAAGCGTTGCCTTGGTACGAGAGCCGCAAAGTTGGTGATCTCGAGGTGCACGCCCTGCCCTTCTACGGAGAGCAGCCGACCAGCGGCGAGGGTGTGTACCCCGGTCTGTTCAACATCGGCAGCACCTGGGCGATTCGAGGGCCTGGCGTCTCGTGCGCCTTCTTTGCCGATGCTGGCGCAGACGCTCGCGGCTCGATGCGAACGGTGTGCAAGAAGGTCTCGCCGGTCGAGCTCTTGTTCTGCGGGGTGCGCGGGTTTCGGGTGAAGCCGATCTTCTTCTCGTTCACCACGCTCGACGCGTATCTGGTGAACGTGCCGATGGCTGACGTGACGACGCCGCAGCAGCTGATGGCCGACGCCGCTGAAGCGCTCGAGTATGGCCGGTTGTTGAAGGCCCGCCGGGTCGTGCCGTGTGCCGATGGTGGGGCGCCCTGGTATTGGCGCGAAGGCATGGGGCCCCGGTATGCGGGCTACCCCGGAGTGCCCGTCGAAGGCGCCTCGACCCACGACGAGAACGATGATGCCGACCCATTTCCTGAAGTGTTGAGCGTGCTTGCACCGAAGCGGGCGTTGCTGCTGAGACCAGGCGACTCGTGGAATGGAGCGGTCTCGCGCGTGGCTCCGTTCGAATGGCCCGGGTGGGTCGCGCCTACAAGCGGCCCAGCGAAGCGATGAGCTGGCTGCGAGCGATGGCCAGGTTCGCCTTGGCCTGAACGACCTGGGCTTCGGCGCTGGTCGAGGCGATCTGCGCGTCACCGAGCTCGATCGAGCTGCCTGCTCCGGCGCGGTAGCGGCCTTCAGCGAGGCGCAGTCTTTCACGGGCGGCGTCGACGGCCTCACCAGCGACCTCGACGGCTTCTTTGGCGGCGGCGACTCCGAGCACGGCGGTCTCGACGTCGAGCCTGACTTGCAACCGCAACCCATCGCGTTGCGCCTCGAGCTGGCGCAGCACCGCTTCACCCTCGCGGAGCTGACCGTTGGTCAAGCCTCCTTGAAAAATCGGCCAATTGAGCACCAGCTGCCCCGACATGTTCGGCACGGGTTTGTCGAGTGAGGGCGCCGCGACGGTGCCGCTGACGACCGCGCTCAAGGTCGGCAGGTACGCGCCGCGAGTAGCGCGGTTCAGATAGTCTTGCGCCTTCACCTGACCCTCGAGCGCCACGGCTTCAGGCCTCGAGGTGAGCGCTTCTTGAAGCAAGCCGTCAGCGGTCTTTTCTTCACCTTCAACGGGTATCGCCGGGTCGCCGACGACGTCGTAGGTGACCGGGCCTTCGATGCCCATCGCCTGGTTCAGCCGCGCGCGGGCCACCGAGTAATTATTCGTGGCATTCACGAGTGATAACCGCGCGTTCGCTCGCTCCGACTTGCTCTGCGCGAGGTCGATTTCAGGCCGGGTACCGACGGTCACGAACCCTTGAATCTGCTGCAAGTGCGCTTCGGTGTTGGCCAACGTTGCCTTGGCCACCGCGACCAGATCTTTCTGGGCCCTCGCGGTGTGCCAGGCCGTTCGCACATTGAGAATCGCAGCGACCTCTGCGGCATGTACCTGGGCGGCCTGCGCATCGGCGATCGAGAGCGAGGCTTTGTACCGGTTCCAGTTCTGCAGAAAGTCCCACAGGGTCGCGGAGGCGATCAGGCTGCCCGAGAAATAATCGTACGAGTTGAAGGTGATGACCGAGGTCGTGGTCGCAGTGCTGCTGGTGTTGCTCGACACGGTGCCTTGCTGCGCCACGAAGTTACCGGTCGCGCGGCGATAGGCGAGCTGCGCGGTCACGGTTGGTAAAATCGGAGCGAACGATTGCTCGGTGCGCGCCACCGCCGCCTCGCTCACCGCACGGGCCTGACGCAACGTCGGCTGCGTGTCTTTCGCGTGCGCCACAGCCTCTTCGAGCGACACCGAATCAGGCAGCTCGGCCCACGCCGCAGATGCCACGAGCAAGACCACGATCAGAGTCGATTTCATTCGAACCTCAATGCGACGATGGGGTCCATCTGGCTGGCTTTGAGCGCGGGGTAGAGGCCAAACCCCACCCCGACCAGGCCACTGAACCCCGTTGCAGCCAAAATCACTTCGGGCCGAATCAGCAGCGGCCACCCGAACTGGTGCGACAATTGCCGGGCCATCAATACGCCTCCGGCGACTCCGATGAGCCCGCCGATGACCGAGAGCGAGAGGGCTTCGGTGAGAAATTGCCAGAGAATCTGCGAAGGGGTCGCGCCGACGGCCATGCGAATGCCAATCTCACGCGTTCGCTCGGTGACGCTCACCAGCATGATGTTCATGATGCCGATGCCTCCGACGACCAGAGAGACCGCGGCGATGCTGACCAGCAACAGGCTCAGGGTCTGGGCGCCTTGCGCCTGTGCAGAAGCCACCTCGGCCAGGTTTCGAATCGAAAAATCATCGTCGCTGTTCGACGACAACCGGTGACGGTCTCGCAGCAACGAGGAGATCTGGGTCTGTGCACGCGCGGTCTGCTCGGGCTGCGCCGAGACGTAGATCACGCCCTGAAGATAATTGCCCAGGCTCGGAGAGAGCCGCATGCGAAAGGTCGAGAGCGGCACCAGCGCGGTGTCGTCGTAGTCTTGACCCATCGGGTTTTGACCCTTGCGCTCGAGTACGCCAACGATTTGAAACGGCACGCCCTTGATGCGGAGGCTCTGCCCGACCGGGTCGGAGTTGGCACCGAAGAGCTTCTCGGCGACGGTGGCACCGAGCACGACGACCTTCGCCGCGGAGTCATTGTCTGAATCGGTGAGCAGCGAGCCACCACTCACACCCCACCGCCGAATCTGAAAGAAGTTGGGCGTGGTGCCTTGCACCCCGGTCATCCAGTTCTGCTCTTCGCTCTGGAGCTGGGCATTCACTCTGAGCACTGGCGCCGCGGCGGCGACCGTCGTCACGTCGCTGATGGCCTTGAGATCGTCGTAGGTGATGGTGGGCTGCGAGCCGAACCCACCCCGCGCGCCACCGGCGTTGCTCGAGCCCGACATGACGATGAGCAGGTTGGTGCCCATCGACGCGAAGGTCTCTTCGACTTGGCTCTTGGCGCCCTCGCCGATCGCCACCACGGCGATCACCGCGCCAACGCCGATGATGATGCCGAGGGCGGTCAAGAAGCTCCGCAGCTTGTTGCGCAACAGCGCGCGGGCCGAGAGCCGTACCGTTTGAAAGGGGCTCATTCGGTCTCTCCGGCGGTCACGATCGCGCGAACCGGTTCTTGTTTGACGTCGCTGAGCATGTGGCCGTCGCGCATCACAATCACTCTGCGCGCATATGAAGCGACATCAGGCTCGTGGGTGACCAGCACGACGGTGATGCCGGTGTCACCGAGGCTTTGGAGCAGAGCCATCAGCTCGACGCTGGTCTTCGAGTCGAGCGCTCCCGTCGGCTCGTCGGCGAGCAGCAGCGAGGGGCGGTTGACCAATGCCCTGGCCACCGCGACGCGCTGTTGCTGGCCACCAGAGAGCTGGGAGGGATGGTGATCAAGCCGTTCTCCAAGCCCGACACGCTGCAGTGATTCGGTCGCGCGGGCCTTGCGTTCTTTCGAGCCGACCCCCGAGTACAGCAGCGGCAGCTCGACGTTCTCGAGCGCGCTGGTTCGTGCCAGCAGGTTAAAGCTTTGAAACACTAAGCCGTGCAGCTGGTTGCGCACACCGGCGAGCTCGGCGCGGCTGGCGACCGAGACGTCTCGCCCATTGAGCCTGTAGTCACCCGCGGTGGGCCGATCGAGGCAACCGATGATGTTCATCATGGTGCTCTTGCCCGAGCCCGAGGCGCCCATGATCGCGACGAATTCACCCTTCTCGACGCGCAGAGACACCTTGCGGAGCGCACGCACGTCGACGTCGCCCATGCGGTAGGTCTTCTCGACGTCGGTGAGCTCGATCAGCGCCATGACTTAGAACATCCGGCGCATGCCGCCAGGAGGGCTGCCGCCCGGCGGAGGCGATGAAGCGGGGCTCTTGGAGGTGTCGCCGAGGCGATCGGTGATCACCAGATCTCCCTCTTCGAGGCCCGATGAAATCTCGGTGTAGCTGCCGTCGGTGATGCCGGTGGTCACCGGTACGGCGACGGGTTGGTCGGCCTTGAGCACGTACACCTGCCGAGGGGGCACTCCACCGTCTGAGCGCCCGCGCTTGCCTCCGCCGCCAGCCGAGGCGTCGAGCCGAAAACGCAGCGCCGCGTTCGGCACCCGAATGACGTCATCGGCCCGCGCGTAGATGAAGGTGACATTCGCGGTCATGCCGGGCCGCAAGAGCAGCTCGGGGTTGCTGACGTCGATCACCGCGTCGTAGGTCACGACGTTCGAGACCACCTGGGCGGCGAAGCGAATCTGCCGAATGCGGCCATGAAACGGGCGGTTCGAAAATGCGTCGACCATGAAGGTGGTGTCGAGGCCCTCTTTGAGCTTGCCGACATCGGCCTCGGCGACATTGGTGTCGACCTGCATGCGCGAGAGATCTTGCGCGATGGTGAACAACGTTGGAGCCGACAATGAAGCCGCCACGGTCTGCCCCACGTCGATCGCGCGAGAGACGACGGTGCCATCGATGGGTGACGAGATGGTGGTGTACGACATGTTCACCTCTGCTTGATGACGCTGGGCCCGCGCCTGCGCGACGGTGCCTTCGGCGGCCGCGACCGAGGCCCTCGACACCTCCGAGGCACCCAACGCCGCGTCGAGATCGGCCTGGGCGATCAGCTTCTGATCAGCGAGCTGCTTGGCGCGCACCAGCTTGCGATCATCATCAGCCGATTGGGCTTTCGCGCGGGCGAGGTTGCCATCGGCGGCTTGCTCATTGGCCCTGGCCTGCGCGAGCGCGGCGTCGAAGAGCTCAGGGTCGATCTTCGCGAGCACTTGGCCCTTTTTGACCGGCGAGTTGTAGTCGACGAAGAGCTCTTTGAGGCGACCCGAGACCTGGGTACCGACCTGCACGGTGACCAACGCCGACAGCGTGCCGGTGGCAGTGACTTTGCCAATCACGTTGCCGCGCTCGACGGCCTGAGTCACGAAGCTGGGCGGCTTGTCACCGCTCGAACGGGTGCGAACGAAGGCAAAAGCCCCGGCGCCCGCCGCGACGACCAGGCCTCCGATGACCCATTTGGTTAGTGCAGACATGTCAGCTCCCGGGCGGCGAACACCCTCGAGGAGCCTTGGTTAAGCGGGTTTGCAATGCGAAGAAACGAAATCCTACGAGGGGCCGAATTCACCTGACGATGACCCGCCGACGCCCGGTTTCGTTACCTTGATCAGCGCCGCCGGGCCCAGAAAGTCACTCGTCCATCAGTGATTTCATTGCCGCGTTGTATTGGTCGATCGCCGATCGATCGAGGCCAATCTCACCCAAGGGGTTGCCGCTGCCCTTGGGCTGCTTGGGCGCACCGGGCTTCTCTTCACCGGTGCCACCGATCAACGCTTCGAGATCAGCCGGGCCGATGTCGACGTCGCCGAACTTCTCGTCCCACCAGCGGTGTCGGAGGCGCTCGAGATACGGCCCGTCAGCCTGAGCGATTTTGCCGACCATCGCGGTGAACGTCTTCGCGGTCACCCAGCGGTAGCGGTTTTCGTCGACGTACTGCCGCAGCGCGCGCTCGTAGACGAGGGGGCCGACGCGATTGCGTACCGCATCGAAGTACAGCGGCGCCTTGCCGTAGATGAGCCCCGCGTACTCGCCGTTGGTCTTGAAGGTGCTGGTGGGGCGGTTGGCCTTCGCGTCTTCGTGGCCCATCATGCGCATCATCTGAAACGCCATCTTCACCTGCGAGGTGCGAATCTCCGAGGCGAGCTCGGGCTTGTTCTGCCACTGCATGATCATCAGCGCGAGGGCCTGGGTGAGCGCCTCATCGGCGATGGGTTCTGCGATCGGGTCTGAGCCCACCAGCATCGCGATGTATTGATGCGCGACCTCGTGATCGACGGTGAACTCGAGCGTGTTGACCAACGTCGCTTGCAGGTATTGCGCGATGAGGGGCCCAAGCAGTGGGTTCTGCACGACATTCGAAAGACCGCTCACGCCCATCGGGTCGGCCGCCGCGCGGTAGAGGCTGGTCGCGACGGTGATCAACCCGGGAAACTCCATGCCGCCCGCCCCGTTCGAGAGGTGCGCCTGGACGACGCGAAACCGCTGATACGGGTATGGGCCGAGCTTGGCCTGAGCGACCCGCAGGGCGTTCACCGCATGCTCGAGCACCTGGCGGCCCGACTTCGCCTCTTTGGCGCCGTAGTGTGACTCGACGACGATGTCGCCGACCGTCGCGGTCGAGACGTTGTACCCGCGCGTGACGAGAATCGGCAGCTCACGCGCCGCGGCCACGGTATAGGTGAAGCGGGTCTTCTGCCCTTCAGCGACTTCGCCCAGCTGGTTGCCTGGAGCGACGACCGAGTACCCGGTGGGCACGGTCATGCTGATCACGAAGTGCGATGGGTCGAAGGTGCCCAGGTCGCCGATGCCCGAGGGCCCCTCCGCCAACTTCCCGTCGGGTCGAACGAACGGCATCATCGGCACGATGCCAGCCAGACACGACACACTGGGCGTCGAGGAGTACGCGCCGTAGTCGCCACCCCGCTCCTCCATGGCAGACGGGTCCATCGGCAATTCGTCGCCATCGCCGCTCGCGTCAGGCACGGTTGAGCTCACCTTGAGCTCGAGCGTGGCGGTGCCGCCGACTGGCACGGCGGTGGGCAGCACCACGCGAAAGAGCGAGTCTTCAGGCTGCTCGATTTTCGCCACGGCGCCATTGACCTTCGGAGCGGTGACCTTCACCAACCCCGCGTTGTTGGCGTTGGGCGTGCTGCGCAAGAAGATCTCGTCGATGGCCTTTTTCTGCGCGCTGACGGTGAGCACGACGGTGCCGCTGACCACACGCGTACGCGGGTCGAAGTCGAGCTCGGCGCGATACATCGGGAGGTTGGCGATGGGGCCGAGGGCTTGCTCGACCGACCTGCGCTCACCGTCGCGAAGCGAGCCAACCGCCAATTGCACATCGCGCGGCAGGGGCTGATCAGTCGCTCCCACCGTGAGCGCCAGGCACATCGTCGAAGCGAGCAGCATCGGGTCAGGCTACACCGGCGCGCAGCCAGTGCCCATTCGCGCCGCACCTGCTATCGCCCGAAGCCATGAACCGGTTGCTCACCACCCTCGCGGCGATTTTCTCATTCACCGGAGTCGCCTTCGGAGCGCTCGGCGCTCACGCCTTGAAGTCAGCGGTCGGCGCGATGCCCGACGCAGCAGAACGCCTCGCCTGGTGGGAGACCGCGGCCCGCTATCACTTGATTCACGCGCTCGGGCTGGGCCTTTTGGCGGTGCTGGCGGGTCATGTTCAGGGCCGAATCACCCGAGTCGCGGCGGCGTGCTTCGTCGCGGGCATCGCTCTGTTTTCAGGCAGCCTCTACGCGCTGGCCCTGACTGGCACGCGCGCGTTCGGCATGGTGACTCCGTTCGGCGGGCTCGCCTTTCTGGCCGGGTGGTTGTTGGTAGGTGTTGCTGCGCAAAGGCTCCCGCGCGCGACCTGAAATGGCGTCGATAACGCAGGCCGTTACACTGCGCGCTCATGTCAAACCGCCACATCCCGCAACTTGATTTGTCGCACTACAGCAAGGGCACCGCCGCCGAGCGCAGCCGCTTCGTGAGCGCCTGGGGCGAAGGGCTCAAAGAATTCGATTTCGTTTCGATCATCAACCACGGCGTCGATGACGCGCTGATTCGCCGCACGTACACCGACGCGGAGCGGCTCTTCGCGTTGCCAGTAGCGATCAAAGAGAAGTACCACATCGCCGGAGGGGGCGGTCAGCGCGGCTACACCAGCTTCGGCAAGGAGCACGCGAAGAACCGAAAGGTCGGAGATCTCAAAGAGTTCTGGCACGTCGGCCGAGACCTCGCGGGCGACGCCGCGAAGCGCTCAGGGTACGGCGACAACGTGTGGCCCACCGAGCTCGAGACGTTCAAGGCGAACACGACCGCCTTGTTCAGCGCGCTCGATTCGGCGGCGGCGGTGATGCTCCATGCCCTGGCCGACTATTTCAAGATGCCGCAGAACACGTTCAGCGACATGGCGCACGACGGCAATTCGATCTTGCGAATCATTCATTACCCGCCGCTCAAAGATCAGTTCGTGCCCGGGGGCGTTCGCGCGGCCGAGCATGAAGACATCAACCTCATCACGCTGCTGTGCGAATCGACCTCGAGCGGCTTGGAGATTCTGACTCGCCAAAACGAGTGGATCGCCGTCGACGCGCTCAAGGGCCAGATCGTGGTCGACTCGGGCGACATGCTCTCGCGGGTCACGAACGAGGTCATCCCCTCGACGACGCACCGGGTGGTGAACCCGAAGAGCACCGAAGACGACGTGGTTCGTTACTCGATGCCGTACTTCGTGCACCCCTACCCCGAGTGCAGTTTGCGGGTGCTCGATCAGTGCGTCACCCCCGAGAAGCCTCGCAAGTTCGAAGACATCACCGCCGATGGCTTCTTGAAGCAGCGGCTGCGTGAAATCGGCTTGATCAAGTGATCTCGGTGGCGCTGGCGATGCTGCTTGGCGCTGATCAGCCGTGGCTGTGGGCCACCGCGCGGGTGAGCTCCGGGTTTCCCGATACGCTCGGGGGCTCGCTGACCGTGCACGCCATACCCTACGTCGACCTCGAGGGCGGAGCGGCCGCGTTCAACCCTTCGTGGTTCGTACGAGCCGGGCCTCGGTACGCGTTGGTTGATTCGCGCGACGGCCTGATGGTGCGGGTGGCGGCGCTGTTCGGGTACAAGTCGGCGACGGTGTTTTCGAGCGAGCTGACCCGGGGGTTTCACTTCGCGGGCACCCTCGATTTCACCTGGTGGCTGGCAGCGCACTTCGGCCTCGACCTGCAATTGAGCGGCGGTGGCACCTTCGACCCCGGGCGCGCAGGTAGAAGAATGTTGCCCGATCTTCGGGTCGGCCTCGGCGTCAGTTTCTGAGATGCTGGGGCGTCATGGCGAGCGTGACTCCTCAAGAAGCAAGCAGGGCGTTGGCGTTGTCAGATGACGCGTTGCTGCTCGAGTGTGAAGTGAACGTGTACATCGGCTCGGGCCCGGGCGGTCAGCACCGCAACAAGACCGAGAGCGCCGTGAGGCTCACGCATCGGCCGACTGGCATCACCGTGGGCGCCACCGAGCGACGCAGTCAGTTGATGAACCGGGGCGCTGCGCTGGAGCGGTTGCGTGAGACGCTCAAGAAGCTCTCGTACGTCGCGCCACGCCGGGTGCCGACCAAGCCGTCGCGGGGCTCACAACGCCGGCGCATCGAATCGAAGAAGCGAACATCTGAGAAGAAGAAGTCTCGCTCAGGTGATTGGTGACGCGCCCAGCTTCTTGACCAGCAGCTCGTTGATCAGCTTCGGGTTGCCCTTGCCCTTCATCGCTTTCATCACCGCTCCGACGAAGAAGCCGATCAGCTGCGTCTTGCCAGCTCGGTACGACTCGACGGTCTGCGCGTTCGCGGCCATCACTTCATCGATGAGCTGCTCGACCTGGCTCGCGTCGTTGACTTGACCGAGGCCCTTCTGCGCGATGATCACGGAGGCGTCGCGACCCGTCTCGAACATGTCGGCGAACACCTCTTTTGCCGCGTGGGCCGAGATGCTGCCCGCTTCGACCGTTTGAATCAGGCCGGCGAATTGGGCGGCGGTGAACTTCACTTCGCGCACTGAACGCTTCGACTCGTTGAGCAAGGCAGAGAGCTCGCCCATGAACCAGTTCGACGCCTTTTTCGGTTCGACTCCCGCTTTGACACAGGCCTCGAAAAGATCAGCGAGCGCGAGGTCAGCGGTGAGCACTTCGGCGTCGTAGTGCGGCAGCTTCAAATGCTCAGTGAAGCGGGCCCGTCGCGCTCGCGGCAACTCGGGCAGCTGGCCGCGCACTGCCTCGATGTGCTGCTCCGTGACGATCAGCAACGGCAAATCAGGCTCGGGGAAGTACCGGTAGTCGTGCGCGTCTTCTTTCGAGCGCATCGAGCGGGTCTCGTTGCGCTGGGTGTCGTAGAGACGGGTCTCTTGTATGACCGCGCCGCCGCTCTCGATGACCTCGACCTGGCGATGCGTCTCGACCTCGATCGCCTGCTTGATGAAGCGAAAGGAGTTCAGGTTCTTGAGCTCGCAGCGGGTGCCCAATTCGCCCGCGCCGATGCGCATCACCGAGACGTTGGCGTCGCAGCGAAACGAGCCTTCTTCGAGATTGCCGTCATTGACGCCGATGGCCACCAAGACTTCGCGCAAGGCCTTGAGGTACTCGACCGCTTCGTCGGCGCTGCGCAGGTCGGGCTCGCTGACGATCTCCAGCAACCCAGTGCCAGCGCGATTCAAATCGACCAGTGATCTCGCGCCGTCGTGCACCAGCTTGCCGGCGTCTTCTTCGATGTGAATGCGCCGAATGCGAATGGGCTTGCCGCCGGCCTCGAGCTGACCCCACTCACAGATGGGAAACTCGTACTGCGTGATTTGGTACCCCTTCGGCAGGTCGGGGTAGAAATAATGTTTGCGAGACCATTCACTGCGCTGGTTGACGCGACATTCGAGCGCGAGGCCGGTGCGAATGGCGAATTCAACGACCTGGGCGTTGAGCACCGGGAGCGTGCCAGGAAAACCGATGCACAGCGGCTGGGTGTTCGCGTTGGGCTCGGCGCCGAACCGCGTCGGGGCGCTCGAGAACAGCTTGCTCTGGGTGAGCAGTTGCGCGTGCACTTCGAGACCGATGACGACCTGAAAATCACTGACGCTCATGGCGCGCGCTCGCAGAACTTGGTCTCGCGCTCGAAGGCACGGGCCACGCGCAACAGCATCGCCTCGCCCCACGCTTGGCCGATCAGCTGTGCGCCAATCGGTAACGCGTTCGAGGTGAAGCCCGCTGGCACCGAGACCGCGGGGAGCCCAGCGAGATTGGTCGGCAACGTCAAGACATCGACCAGGTACATCGCCAACGGGTCATCGAGCTTCTCGCCAATCACCCACGGCCGCACCGGAGACGCAGGGCAGAGCACGACGTCCACTCCGGCTTTGAAGGCCCCTTCGAAGTCGCGCTTGATCAACGTACGAACCCGCTGCGCTTTCACGTAGTACGCGTCGTAGTAGCCCGCTGACAGCGCGAAGGTGCCGAGCATGATGCGTCGCTTCACCTCGTCGCCGAAGCCTTCGCTTCGAGACTGAACGTAGAGCTCGCGGAGGTTCTTCGAATCAGCGGCCCGGTACCCGTAGCGAACGCCATCGTAACGGCCCAGGTTCGACGACGCCTCGCAGCAGGCGATGACGTAGTACGTGGCCAGTGCGTGCTTGGTGTGTGGCAACGAGATGCGCCTGACCGTCGCACCGAGCCGCTCGTAGATCGCCGCTGCTGATCTGACCGCCTGCTCGATTTCAGGGTCGAGGCCCGCGACGAAATACTCGTCGGGCAGCCCGATGGTGAGACCTTTGACGCCATGTTCGAGCGTGGCGGCGGCGTTGGGTTTGGGCAGATCGGCCGAGGTCGAGTCGAGCGCGTCGACTCCAGAGATGACGTCGATCATCGCGGCGGCATCGGCCACGGTCTGCGTGAAGGTACCGACTTGATCGAGTGAGCTGGCGTAGGCGACCACGCCGTGACGTGACACGCGGCCCCAGGTGGGTTTGAGCCCGACGGTGTTGGTGAACGAGGCGGGTTGGCGAATCGAGCCGCCGGTATCGCTGCCGAGCGCGCCCGTCACGAAGCGGGCCGCGACCGCCGCCGCAGAGCCACCCGATGAGCCTCCAGGCGTGCGAGTGAGGTCATACGGGTTGTGGGTCTTCTGAAACGCACCGGTCTCGGTCGATGAGCCCATCGCGAACTCGTCGAGGTTGGTCTTGCCGATGATCACCGCTCCGGCCTCGCGGAGCTTTCGGGTCACCGTCGCGTCGAACCCGGGGGTGAAGCCTTTGAGAATCTTCGACCCTGCAGTCGTCTCGAGACCCTCGGTCAAGATGTTGTCTTTGAGCGCGACTGGCACTCCGTCGAAGGGCCCGAGGGCCTGACCCTTGGCTCGACGGGCATCGGAGGCATGTGCCGCGGCCATCGACCCGCGCTCATCGACGCGCAAGAACGAGCGAATCGTGGCATCGCCCGCTCGCACGGCCTCGAGCGACGCTTTGGTCAGCTCGACAGCGCTCACGGCGCCCGCCGCGAGCGCAGAAGCCGTCTCGAGCACGTTCATTCGATCACCTTGGGGATCACGAAGCTCGTGCCTGAGACTTGCGGCGCATTCGCCAGTGCACGCTGAGTACCCGACTCGTTCGAGGCCACATCAGGGCGCAGGTGCGAGACCCCGCCGTGAACATGCGAGGTCGCTTCGACACCTGAGGTGTCTATTTCAGCCAGTGATTCAACCGCCTCGAGAATCACCGAGAGGCGCTGTTGGTACGCCTCGACCTCAGTGGGCGAGAGCGCCAGGCGCGCCAGGTTGGCGACGTGACGCACTTGTTCGAGCGTGAGCTTCATCACCGGCCTTCACTTCTTGAGACGTTCGATGTTGTTGCGCGCGACGTTGGCCTCGGTGCCCTCGGGTGCAACTTCGAGGTAGCGCTGGTACCACTCGATGGCCTTGTCGTACTTGCCCTGCGTGCGCAGCGCCTCGGCCAACCCCATGATGCCGGGGCCGTAGCGCGGGTTCACCTTGATCGCCTGCTCGAAGGCGGCTTCAGCAGCGGCGGCGTTGCCCAAATCGAGCAATGACAACCCGCGGCCCACCATCGGCTCGACGCGATCAGGCCGCAGATCAGACGCCTTGCCGAACATGCTCAACGCGGCCTCTGGCTTGTCTTGCGAGAGCAGCACCTCGCCCCGCGCCTGGAGGGCGTCGAAGTCCATCTTGGGCTCGACCTTCTTTGGCACCTGCTCCACGAGCGCGACTGTTGCGACCGGCGCTGGGGCCCCGGCGTCGACCACGGTGACGACCGGAGCCGGCGCGCCCGCATCGACGACTGCCGCACCCGCATCGAAGGCCACGGCTTGGAGCGTGGCGTCGATCGGCTTGACCACCGTGGCCGTGGCCGCGGCATCACGGTCTGCACGCGCTTGATCTTCGGCTGCTTTTCGCTCGCGCTCAGGCTGATACACACCGAAGAACCAGCCTGCGACGGCACCGAGCAGCAAGCCGATCAAGATCATCAGCGGCCATCGTCTGCCCGAGCTCTGCAGTGCCCGCTCGAGCTCGAGATCATCGGCCGACGGCAGCTTGCGGCGGCCGCCGGTTCGAAGCTCCTGGTTGAGTGGTTTGGCGGTGCCTTGATCTGGTATCGCGAAGCCACCACGCAGCGCCTCATTGCCGAGCCCGCTCTGGGGTACAGCCACCGGCACAACCGGGGCCTTGAAGCTGGGCTCACGCCAGGTCTCGGTGATGCTGCTGGGGGCTGAGGGCTTGGGAGGGGGAGGTGGCTGCACCGAGCTCCCCTGGCTCGCGGTGCGCACCGAGTCGTAGGCCCTGCCGCGCGCGGCGTCGTCGACCACCTGAAAGAAGCTCGCCAACTCGGGGATATCGCCCAGCCGCTTCCACGTGTCTCCGGTCAGCGAAATCTCATCGTCGCGAATGACCTTGCCCTCGACGATCCACTGCTGCAGCGAGGTCAGCTCGCGGCAGGTCGAGGTGGTGCCGGTCGATCGCCTCCGTATCTTCCACTCCCGTGAGACTGGCGGCGGGGGGAGCGCGACGGCTTCATTGCGACGGTTGACGCGAAAGACGTGCCCGCACTGCGTGCACTTGACCGTGATCCCGTCGTCGGGAATTCGCGCTTCGTCGAAGTCATATTCTGTCTGGCAGCGCGGGCAACTGACATCCATGTGCGGGTCACCGTCGAAAGAAGTCTGGTCTACTGTTTCATCGCGTGTGAGCGCAGATGATAGCGCTGTTCACGCGGGGCTCCGCGAACCACCATCGGCACCACCAACTCGAAGGTCTGATTGTCGAGCCGCGCCGCCGAATCGCCAATCGTCGGCAGACTGAAGGTGATCAGCCGCACCACCACCCGCCCGCCGGGTTGAATCGGAGCGATCGGGCCATCGGGTCGAAGCGAGAGCTGCATGTGGTCGGGCATCACCATCGACACCCGGCGCCAATCGACGTTGACCTCATCACCGGTCTTGTTGGTCAAATCGAGCAGCACCGCCTGAAAGTTCACCGGGTCGAGCAGCACTTCGGTTCGCACATCGGCATCTTCGATCGAGTCTCGGTCGCCCGGCTTGGGCAAGTTGCGCGCGCCCGGGTCAGTCAGGTCGAATGAGAACGTGTAGGTCGGTGCCGCACATGCACAAACCAGCAGGAGGAGGCCCAATCGAAAGTTCATGGCCCGCACCCGACCACATTCGACCGGCGACGTCACAGAAAGTCGCGGTCGAAAAATTGATCCCACCCCTGCCGTCCATACAGTCGGCGCACTTCAGCCTTCTACAGGGGTGTACCTGCATGTCAGCCAAACGAGCGAAAGAGCGGTCACTTCTTTCGCGGCAGGAAATTGCCGTTCGCCGAAAGCAGCTCAACTCGAAGAAGATGGTCTCACCCGGGGCGCCCCGTCGCGCCATCGCGGGGGTGATCATTCTCGCGCTGTCGGTGCTGGCCTTTTTCTCGGTCTCGACCTTCGACGCGCAAGACCGGGTCGGGCCTGGGTTTCGAAACGCGATCGGCCCGGTGGGTCACGCCATCGCCGAGGCGCTGCGCGGGTTGTTCGGCATCTGCGCCTTCGTTTTGCCGATGGTCGGGTTTTACGCCTCGGCGATTCTGTTCATCGGTAACAGAGAGAAGCGGCGATGGCCGCAGGTGGTCGCCTTTTCACTGCTGCTGATCGCCTTCGCGGTGCTGGCGCAGCTGGTGTTCAAAGAAGACGCGTCGTGGGCGCACGCCCCGGGTGGTTTGATCGGCCGGCAGGTCGGCGGGTTCTTGACGGCGCTGTTCTCGACGGTCGGCACCGTGGTGTTGATGAGCGCGATCGCGGCGGTGGCTTTCATCGTCGGCACTCAGTTCGCCTTCTTGCAGTTCTGCGCCTGGTTGTGGGAGCGCACGCAGGTGCTCGCGGCGAAGGCCAAGGTCTGGGGGCTCCAATTCTTCGATGCTCAAAAGGCACGGCTCGAGGCGCGCAAGCTCGCGGCGGAGCAGGCGAAGATTGAAGAGGCGGCGTTCTTGGCCGACCTCGAGGCTGAAGAGGCCGAGCTGGCGGAGATCGAAGCCGCGGCGCAAGAGGCTGAGCAGCTCGCGGGTGAAGCCGAACGCTTCGAGCGCGACAAAGAGAACTCGAAGCTCGCTGATCTCGCTGAAAAGGAGCGCCTGAAGGCCGAGCGTGAGAAGTCATCGGTTGAGGTGCAGGCGGCCCGGTTGGCGAAAGAGGCGATGAAGACCGCGCGACTCAATGAGAAGACGAATCGCTCGACGGCGGCGGCGGCGTTGGCCCCGTCGCTGCTCGACGAAGCGCGCGCGACCGCGCCGATGCACCACCAATCGCCTCCTGGGTTTGGCAATGACCCGGCGTGGGCGATGAGCTTGAGCGCTTCGATTGATCAATCACCGTACGTCGCCCCAGCGATGGCGATGGCGGCGCCACCGGTGGCGAAACGTCAACCGAACATCATCGAGGCTCCAGTCGCGCCTCCTCCGTCACCGTTCAGCAAGCTCGATACGCTGCCGCCTCCGACCAAGATGACCGAGGCCTCACTGCCCCCGATGATGGACACGGCGGCCGTGGGCGCGGCGCAAACCTCGGCGTTGGTTGCGCAGGGTGTGGGAGCGACCGCGCTCGCTCGCATGCCGTTGATCATCGAGCCGAAGGCGCCGCCGAAGCCGACCGCCCCGACGAAGAAGAAGAGCGAGTTCGAGTTCACCGGAGACCGCACCAGTTTCGTGGTGCCGCCCGTCGACCTGCTCGAGGCCAAGATTCGGGAGCGCACCACAATCGACAAGAGCGTCTACCTGGCCACGGCCGAGAAGCTCACCGTCAAGCTGCGCGATTTCGGCATCGAAGGAGAAGTGGTCGAGATTCGGCCCGGCCCAGTGGTCACGATGTACGAGTTCAAGCCCGCTGCGGGCGTGAAGATCTCGCGCATCGCCTCGCTCTCAGACGACCTCGCGATGGCGATGGAGGCCATGCGTGTTCGCATCGTCGCCCCCATACCCGGCAAAGGCGTGGTCGGCATCGAGGTGCCGAACAAGGAGCGCGAGACCGTTTTCTTGAAAGAAATCGCGGAACAAGACGCGTTTCAGAAATCGCAATCGCGGCTGACGATGTGCCTGGGCAAAGACATCGAGGGCATGCCGTACATCTTCGACCTGGCCAAGGCGCCGCACTTGCTGATGGCCGGTACGACGGGCTCGGGCAAGTCGGTCGCGGTGAACTCGATGATCATGTCGATTCTGCTCAAGTCGACGCCCGAAGAAGTTCGCTTCATCATGGTCGACCCCAAGATGCTCGAGCTCTCGGTGTACGAGGGCATACCCCACCTGTTGTTGCCGGTGGTGACCGACCCGCGCAAGGCCGCGATCGCGCTGCAGTGGGCGGTCGACGAAATGACCCGGCGTTACAAGCTGCTGTCGGAGGCCGGAGTGCGCAACATCACCGGCTACAACGTGCACGTTGAGCAAGTGCTCGCGAAGCGCAAGGCCTCGAAGATGACGGTCGACGCGAAGCCGGTGGTGATCAAGCCTCCTCCTGCAGCCGAGCAGGTCGCCCCGCAGCCGGAGCCCGAGGTGGCCGTCGCTGCTGCTGTCGACGCACCGCCTCCCAAGAAGAAACGCCGCATGTTGATCGTCGACGTGGCCGACGCGAGCCCGACGCCGCCCCAGGCCGAGGCCGCGCCGAACCCCGGGAGTGAAATGGGCGTAGCGGCTCCGCAAGAGGCGGCTGAAGACCCGCGTGAAGAGGTGCTGGCCGCGGCGCCCGAGCTGCAGCCTAAGCCCGAGGTCGATGCGGTGGCTTCGCGCATCGAAGAAGCGCCGGTGACGCCGGGAGAAGTGGCCGCATTGGCCGAAGCAGCCGCAGCGACCGCGGCCGCCGCAGCCGACGAAGCGAAAGAAGACCTCAAGAAGCTCCCGTTCATCGTGGTGATCATCGATGAGCTCGCCGACTTGATGATGGTGGCCTCGAAGGAGGTCGAGACGTCGATCGCCCGGTTGGCGCAAATGGCCCGCGCCGCCGGCATTCATCTGATGGTCGCGACCCAGCGCCCGTCGACCGACGTCGTCACCGGCGTGATCAAGGCGAACTTCCCCACTCGCATTACGTTCATGCTGCGCAGCAAGCCCGACTCGATGACGATCATCGGCACCATCGGCGCTGAAGCGTTGCTGGGCATGGGCGACATGTTGATCATGCCTCCCACCAGCGCGCACCTACAGCGTGTTCACGGCTGCTTCGTCTCTGAACAGGAGATCAAGAAGGTCGTCGACATGCTCAAGGCCCAGGGCAAGCCGGTGTTCGACGAGAGCATTCTCAAACCCCGCGACGAAGAGGGCGACACCAGCGGCGGCGAAGAAGACGAGCTGTCAGACGAGCTCTACGACCAGGCGGTCGCGATCGTCAGCGAGATGCGCACGGTCAGCATCTCGATGCTCCAGCGAAAAATGCGAATCGGCTACAACCGCGCCGCGCGAATGATCGAGCGCATGGAGCGCGACGGCATGGTGGGCACTGCCGATGGCGCCAAGCCGCGAGAAGTGCTGATTCGCCAGGTCGGTCAAATGCCCGGGGCCGACGCGATGTGAGCCTGGTAAAGGGGCTTCATGACGGTTGAGGCCCCGATGTCAGACTCGAAGCCGCTGACCCGGCCGCCGCGCACCAAGCACCTGCCCTTCGTGGTGCTGCTCGGCGGCCCTGCCCTGCTCTTTCTGATCACCGGTACGGCGGGCTATTTCTACTCGGTGGGCGTGCGCACGCAGAACGTCACGATGGGCGACCGTTCGATGCTGATCACCGTGCCCGAGCTGCTTGATCTGGTGAAGAACAGCAGCGGGTATGAACCCAAGGCCGAGGTGCTCAAGAAGTCGAAGCTCTCGCGCGGAGGCCGCGAGCTCGAGTACCGGTACGCTGCTCCGAACCCACCGTGGCGCATCGCTGCGCGGGTGATCGCCGAGCTCGACCCGATGCAGGCCCAGGCGACCTACACGCAGCTGGCCGACCGAGACATGAAGCCCGAGGGGCTCACGCTCGAGCCGAGGGTCTTCGCGTGGGGCGATCAAGCACAGCTGGGCACGTTGATGCGCGAGGGCGCTCCCGTCGGGTACGCGTTCTTGGGCCGTAAGGGCACGCGTGTCGTTTTCTACCGGCTCGAGGGCCTGGTGCTGACCGCGCCGATGACGTTCGAGGCGCTGATCGCCCCGCACCTCGTGCAGGCCGAGATGTTCGCTCCGTGAAGAACAAGGTCTTGCTCGGCATCGCGGTGCCGCTGGCCCTGTTCATGATCATCGCTGGGTTGACCTGGTTCTTTCAGTCGACGGGTGCCCGCCGGCCACTCACACCCGAAGAGCGCGCGGTGTTGGTGACCGCGTTCGACCTGTTCGCGATGTCGGCGCAGCCCGAGCTGTACCAGGCTCAACGCGAATCAACGGCCGAGCGTGAAGATCTGGTCGACGGCAGCGCAACGTTGACCGCCGAGTATCAATCGACGGTGCCTCCGTTCTACGTGGTGTCGCAAGTGGCCCTCGAGCCTTCGGAGCACGCGGCGAAGCTCACCTGGCAGTCGCACGCGATCGGCGGCTTCATGGGGCTGGCGGTCGAATCGAAGGACGTCGTTCTCGAAAAACGAGACGACTTGTTTGCGTGGGGCGATGAGTCGAAGTCGCAGCTGCTCACCATCGACGGCAAGCCAGTCGGGCACTTCTTCGTGATTCGCAAAGGCAAGCGCGTGTTCATGGCAATTTTCACCGGGGTGTATTTCGACGACGCCTCGGCGCTCTCGGCCCTGCTCAAGCCCAAGCTCGAGGCGATGGAGCGATTGCCGTAGACCCTCTCCCTGGTCCTCAACGGGTGCAGGTGAGCTCACTCGCCGAGTTGCGTGCCAATCACTTGATGAGCCCTTTCGAGCGCAACAGCTCGAGCACCCGCTGAACGCTGACCTCCTGGGTCTCTTCGTGGGTCGGCACTCGCAGGTCGGGGTTCTTCGGAGGCTCGTACGGGTCGCTGACTCCAGTGAAGTGCGGCAGCTCACCAGCCAGAGCTCGCTTGTAGAGCCCCTTGGTGTCGCGCTCGATCAACGTCTCGAGTGGGGCGTCGACGTGAATCTCGATGAAGTCGACTCCGTCTCGCGCGGCGAGCTCACGCACTTCTTCACGAGAGTCGGCGTACGGTGAAATGGTCGAGGCGACGGCGATGACTCCATTTCGGGCCAGCGCCCGGGCGACGAAGCCGATTCGGCGGGTGTTTGTGTTTCGATCTTCTTTCGAGAAGCCCAGCTCTCTCGAGAGGTAGAGCCGAATTTCGTCGCCGTCGAGCATCTCGATCGGGCGGCCGCCGCGAAGTTGATCAACGACCGCCTCGGCGAGCGTGGTCTTACCGACCCCCGACATGCCGGTGAACCAGAGAATGTACCCAGTGCTGAAGTGCCGCCTCAAGACATCGGCGACCTCGGGGCGCGTGAACTCTCGGGGCAGTGGCTTGCCGGCGCGCAACAGCTCTCGAACCTTCGTGCCCGAGAGCTCGACCCGCGATTCGGGCCCGTGCGGGCAGGTCTTGGGAGAAGCGAGTTGCTCACAGACGCTGCAGTAGTACGTCGCGTCGAACATCAGTGGCTTCACGCCGATGTCGAGGCCCTTGAAGATGTCGTGCGCGGCGGCTGGCGGGTAGAAGCCCTCGACGCCCGCGTGGTCACGGCCGATGATCAGCGAGGTGATGCCGTAGTTCTTGCGCACGATGGCGTGAAAGACGGCCTCGCGGGGGCCCGCATACCGCATCGCGCCCGGGTAGGCGGCCAGCAGCACGCGATCGGTCGGGTAGTACCGCTTGATCAACGTCTCGTAGATCTCGAAGCGCACCGCGGCGGGCACGTCGTCTTGCTTGGTCTCACCCACCAACGGGTGAATCACCAGGCCGTCGCTGACCTCGAGCGCGAGCTTGGTGAGGTACTCGTGCGCGCGGTGAATCGGGTTTCTGGTTTGAAACCCAGCGACCGTTTGCCACCCCCGGCTGGTGATCTGCACCCGCATCTGTTCAGGGGTCAGCCTGAACTTGGCGAACGGCAAGCTCTTGTCGCTCAGCGGAGTCACCTCGACCTCGCCTCCGAGCAACGTGCGCGGCCGTGAATTCAGGTACGCCACGCCTGGGTGTTTGAGGTCGTCGGTGCCGTACACGGTGCGCGCTTCGACCAGTGGGTCGCGCGCATAGACCGACGAGATCTTCATCACCGCCCAGAGGCGATCGAGCGCATCGACCAGCGCGACTTCGGAGTCTGTCGGCGCCTCGTCGACCGCGAGGGTGATCGGCAGGGGCCAGGTCGTGCCGTCGGCCAGGTTCATCGTCTCGAGCACTGAACGGTAGTCGTGCTCACCCATGAAACCAGTCAGCGGGCTCATCGCGCCAACGGCAATCAACTCGAGATCAGCGAGCTCACGGGCGTCGAGCACGATGCGGCGCAGACCCTCGGCGCGGGTGGCCAGGGCGACGCCCTTGCCGATGCGATTCACCAGCTTGCCACCGTGTGGTTCGACGGGCTTCATCGCGGCGGACCGTAGCAGATCGAACCGTGGTATCCGCAAACGCATGGCTGAACGATTGCCTCTCTTTGCCACCGCTTCGCGCGGTACCGAACCGCTGGTCGCGGCCGAGCTCGAGACGCTGGGCGCGAAGAAAGTACGCCAGGGTCGCGGCGGCGTGACGTTCATGGCCAACCTCGATGAGGCGATGCGGTTGATCGTGCACTCGCGGCTGGCGATGCGGGTGCTCTACCCGTTGGGTGAGTTCGAAGCCCCGGGGGCTGATGGGCTCTACGAGGCGGCCGTCAGCGTGCCGTGGGAAGACTGGTTGACCACGACCTCGACCTTCGCGGTCGAGGCCACGCTCACCAACAGCGAGCACACGCACTCGGGCTTCGTGGCGTTGAAGATCAAAGATGGGCTGGTCGACCGCATGCGCAAGGTCAAGGGCGAGCGGCCGAACGTCGATACGCAGTCGCCTGACGTGCAGATCGTCGCGCACTTGAACAAGACCAAGCTCTCGCTCTCACTCGACTTGTGCGGAGACGCACTGTTCAAGCGGGGGTACCGCATCAAGACGACGCCCGCTCCGCTCAAAGAGACCCTGGCTGCGGCGGTGTTGATGGCCAGCGGCTACACCGGAGAAGAACCTCTGGCCGACCCGATGTGCGGCTCGGGGACGATTGTGATCGAGGCCGGGTACATCGCGACCAATCGGCCTCCGGGGCTCAAGCGGCACTTCGCGGTCGAGCGCTGGCCTTCGATGGGTGAGAAGGCGCGCGCGTTGCTCGATGAAGTGAAGAGCGAGGCGGCTTCGAAGCTGCGAGACGCGCCGTTTCCCATCTTGGGGTTTGATCGCGATGAAGAGGCGCTCGAGGCCGCTCAGCGCAATGTCGCCGCGGCCGGGCTGTCGGCGTCGGTGCGCATCGAGCAGGCCGACGCCGTGCACGGAGAGCCTCCTGCCGATGTGCCCCGCGGGCTGATTTGTACGAATCCTCCCTATGGTGACCGGCTGAGCGCGGGTGGCCAAAAGGGCATGAAAACGTTCTACTTTCAGCTCGGTGAGGGCATGAACCGGTGGGCTGGGTGGCGCATGGCGTTCTTGTCGGGCAACTCGGCGTTCGAGAGCGCGTTTCACCACCGGCCGATCAAGCGAACTCCGATGTTCAACGGGCCGATCGAGTGCACGCTGATCGAATACGGGCCGCAGCCTGTGAAGAACGAGGTCGCTGAGTAAAACCGAGGAGCGAGCAGGCCGCTCATCCTGAGGCTCTCGAACGATGAAGCCCCGAGTCCGATAGGTGTCACTCGGATCTTGTGGGGTCCTTCGAGTCTCTCAGGACGAACGGAGGAGGGCCCGCACTGCCGCTTCAAATGCCCCCGCCGGCACCGCCGCGACCACGTCTTCCTTCGAGCCTTCGACCCACGCCAGCTCAGCCGTCGTCTTGCCCTCGTCGCCCGCCGGTACGAGATGCCGAACCAAGGCCCCGAACTGACCGGGCTCGACCAGCTCGACTACCACCGCGTCGACCACCCGTCTCGGCGTCGCTCGAAACAGCACGCGCTTCACCCGTTCGCGCACCGCCGCCGGCACTCGCGGCCGTACATCTTCGAGCAGCAAACGTGCATCGAGGGTCTCGCCCAAGCGCCGCATCGCCTCGTCTTTGGCCAGCACACTCACCTCGTACCCAAAGGCCCCCAGCGCGCGCACTCGCTCGCCCACCGACCCCGGGCTCGACGAGGCCGCACGCTCGAGGGCCCAAAAGGTGCTGCGTGCACCGACCCCAATCGCCTTGGCTTCACCACGAGCCCAGGCCAACACCTGGGCCCACGCCTCGTCACTGAGCACCGCCGCGACGCCGCCCAACTGCCATGGCACCGGAGGCCTCGCCCTCTCAGGCAACGCCGTCATGAAGGCCAAGAGCCCCCCATCGACCCACTCCTTGGCGAACGCATTCGACGGGTCGACCGGCAGGTCACGCAGCTCGAGCCACAGCCGCTCGATGACGGCATCGTGCAGCCCCCACTCCATCAAACGGCTGGGCCCGACGTGTTTGCGCAGGCTCCACAGCGACCATGGCAAGGTCGGCGCGATCTCCAGCGGGCCTGAGACAGCCGCGAAGAGCTCACGAATTCGAGCAACACCTTCGTCGATGCGCCCAAGCTCGAGCTCGGCCCAGGCGGCTCCGAGCTGCGCGCCCACCCCTTTCACGCCGCCCAGCAGCGTGATGAGCGCGACCCAGTCTTTGCGTTTGAAGGCCCCGACGGCCTCGGCTTGCACGGCGAACATTCGAACTGTGTGCTTAATGCACACTGCGTACTAAGGTCACGACGACTTCATGGCCCCCCAACCCGCCATACCGCAACGCACGGTGCTCGGAGCGCGCGCGGCCACGACCGACCGCATCGCCAGCCAAGAATACCACCTGGTGCTGATCAACACCGACGACGCGGGCAAGAGCTACCCGCTCGGCCAATCGCTGAAGATCGGCAAGGCCCCCGACAACGACGTGGTCATCGACCACCCCACGGTCAGCCGAAATCACCTCATCGTTCGCCGCCAGGGAGACCAATTTCTGGTGCAAGACCTCGGCAGCACCAACGGCACCTTCGTCGACGGTGCGCAGATTCGTGAAGGGTTCTTGCGGGCCGGAGCGTTGCTCGAGGTCGGCGATGTGCAGATGCGCTTTCAGCCGCAAGTGCGCCCGCTCGAGGTGAGCCCCGCGACCAACGACCGCCTCGGCGATCTGGTCGGCAAGTCGCTGCCGATGCGGCAGATCTTCGCGCTGATTCAACGCATCGCTTCGACCGACTCGACCCTGTTGCTGATCGGCGAGACCGGGTGCGGCAAGGGCGCTGCCTCACGCACCGTTCACAAGCTGAGCCCCCGAGCGACTGGCCCGTTCGTGGTGTTTGACTGCGCCTCGGTCTCCGAGAACCTGATTGAGAGCGAGCTGTTCGGTCACGAGAAGGGCTCGTTCACCGGCGCCGTCGCCCAGCGCGTCGGTTGCCTCGAGCGCGCCAACAACGGCACGCTGTTTCTCGACGAAATCGACGACCTGCCGCTCGACTTGCAGCCCAAGCTCTTGCGCGCCCTCGAAGATCGAGAATTTCGCCGCCTGGGCCAGTCGACCTCGCCGACCAAGTTCGACGCGCGGGTCATCGCCGCCTCGAAGAAAGACTTGTGGACGGAGACGCAAGCCGGTCGGTTTCGCGAAGACTTGTATTTTCGGCTCTCGGTCTTCACCGTCACCCTGCCCAGCCTGCGAGATCGCAAAGAAGACATACCCATTCTGGTCGACGCGCTCGCCGGCGCCCCGTTGTGGAACCGGCTGGTCGACAAGCAGCGAGATCAATTCACCGGTCACACCTGGCCCGGCAACGTTCGCGAGCTTCGCAACGCGGTCGAGCGGCTCAAGCACGTCGCCGACATCCCCGAGTTGGCGAGCGAGTCGTTTCTCAAAGAGTACAGCGGCCCCGCGGCGCCTCAGGGCGAGACCCTGCCGGTCAATTACGCGGGTGAATTCAAAGACTCGAAAGAAGAGCTCGTTCGCGCCTTCGAGCGTGAATACCTGACCCGCTTGCTCGCCAAGACCCGGGGCAACATCGCGAAGGCCGCCCGCGACGCCGCGCTCGACCGCAAACATTTGTACTCGCTGCTCCACAAATACGGCCTGGTGCAGAGCGAAGACGAAAAAGTCTAGCGCCGGCCCAGGGTTCGGCCGCGCATCTCGAGGTACGCATCACTCGCCGCGAAGCGAACGAGCTCGATCATCTCGCTGGTCAGCGCCTTCTTCGCCCGCAGCGCTTCGATCGCCGGAGCGACTCCGCCACACACCACCAACCCCGCCCGGTTCGCCGAGTGCCGCGCGCCATCGGTCAGCGGGCCCAGCTCGAGCACCCGCAGCTGGGTGTGAAAGAGCACCTTCAACCGGGCCCACACCTGGGGCGACAGGTCATTGACCACCAGCCGTGAATGCACCGCAGACGCCTTGCCCTGCAGCACCTGGCCGATGATCTGCAACCCCCGCGTCATCTCGTCGCGCGACACGCTTCGCAGCGCCAGCAGGTCTGGGCTCAGCGTGAAGAGGGCGCGGCCTGCGTAGAAGCGAAGCTCGGCGTCGGGGCTGGGCTTCTTCACCGCCAACCGGCCGACCAGCAAGCGCGGCCCATCGGCGAACACCACCGAGAACGGAGGCCCCGCGGCCTCAGACAAGTGCACGTCGGGCGCCCGCACGCCGAGAATTCGCACGCCCGCGAGCAGCGCATCGGCGGTGACCTTGGCGCCCTTGCCTCCGTCGAGGCGAAACTCTTCACTCGACCCCGCATTGCGCCCCTTCGCGGGGAAGAGCCGACACAGCGCGGTCGCGACCAACGAGACGAGCTCTCCGGCGTCGGTGCGCAACAGCGGGTGCTTGAGCGCCAACCGGTCGGCCTCAGACAAGATCAACCGCGGCGTTCTCGGAGCGGCGTTCGGGTCTCCGTCGAGCGCTCTGGCGATCTCGAGCATCAAGCTCGAGCGATTAGGGTCAGAGGCGGTGTCGTAGTGCTCGGCGAGGGCGCGGTAGCTCTCGGGCTCGAGCGGGTCTTCGGCCACCTGCGCTTCGAGGGCGATCTGCTCGTCACGCAGGCTCTGCGCGGCGGTACCGAACGACGCCGAGTCTTCGCCCACGTGGGTCGGTATCTCGAGCGTTTGACGTCGCGCCTCGAGGGGCTTGGGCAACACCGCTTCGGTCGCGGTCTCGTCTGACGAGCCGTCTTCGCCGTAGTCATCGTCTTCAGGCAGCGCGAAGTCGTTGGTATGCACCTCGAGCACTTCTTCTTCGTCGTCGTGCAGCTCGTTCTCGGCCAGCGCACGAGCGTGCGCCTGCGCGTCATGACCGAAGGCGAACTCCCGAAAGTCACTCTCGCCGACGAATGACTTGAGCAGGGGCACCAGGCGCGCCGGGTGTCGCACCTGCACCTTCACCCGCGCGTCTTCATCGGGCTCGAGCCTCGATTCGAGCACGGCGGCGACCTCTTCGAAGTCGTTTTCTCGAGCGGGAGCCTTCACCGGAGGCGATGGCGGCGCTGCGATGGGCGCTGGCGCCGATGCACGGGCTCGGGGTTTTGGCAGCAAGACCGGGCCACCCAGGGGCAACACCGGCACTCCGGCGGCTGGCTTGAGGGCCTCGGCGCGGGCATCGAACCCGTCGGCGCGCTCGTCGTCGTAGAGCCGCTCGCGCACCAACCGGGCGAGGCGTTGATAAATCGCCAGGCGCTCGGCCGGCCCTTCAGTCGCCGCGGCGGCCTCTTCGAGCGCGAGAGCGCCATCGTCATCGAGGCCCTTGGCAATCAACCGATCGGCCAAAGCGACCCAGGCTTCTTGATGCGCGGGCTCGAGCTTGACGAACTCGCGCAGCACGCCAATGGCGGCGTCGGCTCGACCCGTTCGCTCGAGAATCGCGATCAGCTCCATGCGGGCGGGGCGTGCGCGGTCTCCCATCGGGTCGGCGCGCAACACCGCGCGAACCTGGCTCTCGAGCAGATCGTCATCGCCCGAGCTACGGGCAAGCGCGGTCAAACGGCCGATCGCCTCTTCGTCACCCGGCAGCTCGGCGGCGACTTCGGCCCACGCGGTGCGGCTGAGCTTCGGGTCGCGCAACGGAGCATCAGCCAGGTGTGCCAGGCGCCGATACAAGGCCGCGCGCGCCGCAGCTCGCTTCGGCAACGCCGCCAGCGCACGCTCGAAGGCGAACACCGCCGCCGATTCGCCGTGCATCGCCGACACCTCTGCCAGCCCCGCGCTCGCCTGTGGGTGCAACGGCACCAACTCGAGGGCCTTCTCGAAGTCGTTTCGAGCCGCGGAGACCTGTTGCCGGCTCAGCGCTTCTTCAGCACGCAACACGAGCGCCTGGGCCCGCTCGGGCGCATCGGAGGCCCGCTCGACGCCAGCGTTGAGCGCCTGACGCACGCCGCTGAAGTCGCGCTTGGCGTTGAGCAATCGCACTTGCTCTGAAACTGCCCGAGGGTCACCGGTGGCCGCGACGATCAGCCCCCAGGCCTCAGCTGCGCCGGTGGTGTCGTGCAGCTCAGACTCGAGCACCTCGGCGAGCTTCTCGGCCCACTTGACCTGCTCGGGCTTGCTCTGCGCGCGCTTGGCTGAACGGCGATAAAATTCAGACAATTCGCGCCAGGCTCCGCGGGCGGTGTAGTGCGCCTCGAGCTTTTGCGCGGGGAGCGGATCAGGCCCTTCGTCGACCGCCGCCGCCAGCACCGCCGCGACCTCGGGGGCCCGCGCGGCCGCTGAGGTGAGGCCATCGACCACCGCCAGCAATTCGCGCTGCGTCGAGCTGGGGTTGAGGCCAGCCGCGGTGATCTCCACCGTTCGCGCGGCCTGGCTGTTGAGCAGCAGGCGGTCGGCCGAGCGCACCGCGGGCCGGGTCGGCGCCGGGGCGATGGCCGTCTCGGTATTCGCCTTGGCGGGGCTGAACAGCTTCGGGCGAATGCTCGCGCCGTGGGGTTTTTCGACGCCCGCGGGCGAATACGCACCGAAGCCGAGCTGCTTGAACAGCTCGGTGGCCCGTTCGGCTTTGCCGAGGCGTTCTCCCAGCGCGAGGGTCAGCCCGGCGGCGTCGTCGAGCGCGGTGGGCGGCGCGTGCGAGCGATGCAGGTTGTGAACCTGCAACAGCCTCAGCAAGAACGACGCGTCGAGATCGCGGGCCTGCTCGGCGAATTGGGCGGCCTGGCCGTAGCGCAGGGCGGCGCGGGCAGGGTCGGCGAGCCGCTCACCCCACAGGCGCGCCCGGCGCAGTGACAGCCGCGAGGCCGTGCGCAGCGCCCCCCGGCGAACCGCCAGGCGAATCTCTTTTTCGAGTGAAGCGTCGAGCTCGTCCCACCGTTCGTCGGCTTCGAGCAGGGCGTTGAGCACGAAGCGCGCGCGGCGATCGCCGGGTTGTTCGGCGAGCAGCTGCACCAGCATTTCACGGGCTCGCTCGGCGTCTTTGGTGCGGCGAAAGAGGCGTATCAGCGCGCGCATGACGCCCAGGCGATCGGCGCCTTCGGTCTCGTCGAGCCCCTGCCGAATCACCGCGATCGCCGGAGTGGCTTGGTTCGCGGCCAGCGCCACTCGAACGATGACCGAGGCGAGGGGCGCGCGCATTGGCACCGAGCGGGTCGCGCGAATGAGCTCGGCGAAGCCACGCGCGGCGTCGCCTTCACGCACCGACCGGGCGGCGACGAGGCGATTGAGCTCGACCATGCTGCGCATCTCGGGCGTCCAATCGGCCGCGAGGGCGGGCATGTCGACGACTGTCGCGTGCTCTGTTTCTTTCGAACTCCCGGCCGCCATGCGCGCGGCACTCTACACAGCCCGCGCCGAGGTGCATCAAGCCTCGAAGCTCACGCGCTGCGTCGCGTTGTAGGCGCGCGCTTACACATGGGCACCGAAAAACCCCGTTCGTCCTGAGGGACTCGAAGGACCCTCCCTTACCCTCGCTTACCCTCGCCGAACCGCCGAAAACCTGGTCACGCTGCTCCAATCGTTCATGATCAGTGCTTCCTTCTTCACGCGGGTCCACCCCTTGAGCTGTCGCTCACTGTGTAGCGCTTCATCGCGGGTCGGGAACTCGGCGCTGAAGACCAGGAGCACGGGGAGCCGCGTCGAGGTGTAGCCCTTGAACGAGCCCCACTGGTGCTGACCGAGCCGCTTCTCGAGGTCGTCGGTGTGACCGACGTAGTACGCGCCGTCGTAGCACCGCAGCATGTAGACCCAGAACGATTGCATATTCAGCGAGTACCTGTCGTTGACCGCGCACGTTCGTGATCGACCGGCGGTGAGGGACCGCGATGAGACACGCTCGCAGCGCCAGAAACGTTCTCTGAGCGCGGGCTGAGCGACGCGGTCGGCGGGCAGAAAACTTCCCCTCAGAGCAACCGG
>JANLPS010000081.1:0-6941 GCA_031367385.1 Archangium sp.
CTGTGGTCGCAGCCCCTGCTGGCGCTCGAGAACCCGAAGGAGATGAACCTCACCCGGCTCGAGCTCGCGCACCGCGTGGCCACCAGCTACACCGACCAATACCAATCGGTCTTCGGCGCGTTGCCCGCCGGTTTGAGCAGCTGGCCCTCGAAGGGCAAGCCCGGTGACGCGTCGTTCGATCATCTGCCCGCCGCCGACCAGCTCGAAGTGAACCGAATCGCGGCGAACGTCGGCAAGTCGCTTGAGGCGTATATGCGTCGCGACGCGCACCAGCGTGGCCGTTTTGACGACTTCGTCGCGGGCACGGGCACGCTGACGCCCCCCGAGGAGCGAGGCCTTTCGGTCTTCTTTCAAGCTGGTTGCAGCTCGTGTCATAGCGGGCCCACCTTCAGCGACGATGCCTTTCATGCGATCGGCGTGCCACCGGTTGAAGGCAAACAGGTCGAGTCAGCCCGAGCCGGTGCGCTGGCGGCGCTCTCGACGTCGGTGTTCTCGGTGAACGGGCCGTTTCACGAAGGCCAGATGGTGCAGCCCACTGCGGCGGCGACGGCGAGTGACGAAGGGGCGTACCGAACTCCGTCGCTGCGCAACACGTCACGCACGGGCCCGTGGGGCCACAACGGGTACTTCACCAGCCTCGACGCGATGATCGATTTTCACTCGAAGAAGGTGCTGACCACGACCGAGCATGAAGACCTGATGGCCTTCTTGAAGGTGCTCGACGTGATTGACCCGCCTTCTCCGTGGAACAACTGGCCTGACCGCTAGCCGTTTTTGGCCAGGCCCCGGGGCTTCGAGGCGTGAATCACGCCCGGCACGCCGGTGACGACCGCGCCCGGGGGCACGTCGTTCAAGACCACTGCATTGGCGCCGATGACGGCGCCGCGGCCGATGCGAATGGGGCCCAAAATGCGGGCGCCACACCCGACGATCACGTCGTCTTCGATGGTGGGTGAGCCGTTGTCTTTGGCGGTGCCGACGGTGTTGTTGCCCATGAAGCGAACGCGGGCTCCGACGCTGGCGCTGCCGCCGACCACCACGGCAATCGGGTGCACGAACGACACCCCGTCGCCCACGGTGATGCCGTTGCCCAGCTCGAGGCCGTAGATGACGCTGGTGAAGCGGCGCAGCAGGTGATTCACCACCGGTACTTTGTAGTGCCGGGCACGCTCGCGGAGCCGCTGAATGACCAGAACCTGAAAGCCATCGCTCTTGAGCGCGGTGCGAATGCTGGGGTCTGCTGAATTCGACGAAGCCAACTCCTGCGCGTCGTCAACCACTTGTCGCCAAAACGTTTTCACTGGGTGCACCTTTGAACACTCCCGTGAGCGCGTGGCAAATCACGACAGGTGGTCGAATTGGAGTAAATCATCGTCGACATGACCTTCTCTGCGCAGGTGCTGTCGCTCGATCGCCCGGCCGAAGTCACCCGCATCAGCGAGTGGTTGAAGGCCCAGGTGATGGGCACACTGAAAAAACGAGGCGTGGTGGTGGGTCTGTCGGGAGGCATCGATAGCTCTGTCTGCGCGGCGTTGGCGGTGAAAGCGCTCGGCAAAGACAAAGTATTCGGGGTGTTTATGCCCGAGAAACACTCGGCCGACGAATCGCTCGAGCTCGGCACGCTGCTCGCGACGTCGTTGGGCATCAGGTCGGTGACCGAAAACATCGCCAGCGCGCTCGAGGGTGTGGGCTGCTACGCCCGGCAAGACGAGGCGATCAAGACGGTCTTCCCCGACTACGGCACGGGGTGGAAGTGCAAAATCACCCTGCCCTCGATTCTCGATTCTGACCGGCTCAACGTGTTTCAGCTGACGGTGCAGTCACCGACGGGGGCGACGCAGACCCTGCGAATGCCGCTGCAGGCATATTTGCAGATCGTGGCCGCGACCAACTTCAAGCAGCGCGTGCGCAAAATGGTCGAGTACTACCATGCTGATCGGTTGAACTATGCGGTGATCGGTACTCCGAACCGGCTCGAGTACGACCAGGGGTTCTTCGTGAAGCAGGGCGATGGCACGGCCGACGTGAAGCCGATCGCGCACCTCTACAAGACCCAGGTCTACGCGTTGGCCGAGACGCTCGAGGTGCCGCCTGAGATTCGCCGCCGCCCGCCGACGACCGACACGTACTCGATGCCGCAGACGCAAGAAGAGTTTTACTTCGCCCTGCCCTACGACCGAATGGACCTGTGTCTGTGGGCGGTGAATCACGGCATCTCGGCCGAAGAAGTGGCGCCCGCGGTGAACCTCAAGCCAGATCAGGTCGAGCGGGTCTTCAAAGACATCTTTTCGAAGCGACGTGCCACCCATGGTGGTCACTTGCCGCCGATTCTGGTCGAGCCGATATTCAACGAAACCGTCGTGCTGTGAACGGGAGCCAATCGATGACTGCCTTTGCCGCGCCTCCTTCTCTGCACCAGCCAGCCACGCCGTTGCTGCACGATTTTCTCGAAGCCTCGGCCGCGAGGTTGCCCGACAAGGTCGCGCTGGTCGTCAAGGGCGCGCGGGTCACCTACCGAGCGCTCGACACGCAGGCCAACGCGCTGGCGCATGCGCTGATCGAGTCAGGCGTCGAGCGCGGAGATCGCGTGGTGATCTTCGCCGACAACACCGTCGAGACTGTGGTCGCGTTCTGGGGCGTGCTCAAAGCGAACGCGATCGTCAGCGTGATCAACCCGCTGACGAAGGCCGACAAGCTGACCTATTACCTGAACGATTCGCGCGCCAAGGTGCTGATCAGCGATGTGCACCTGGCTTCGGTGTTCGCCGAGAGCGTGCCGCATGCCGAGCACCTGAAGCGGGTGATCGTCAGCGGGCCGTCTGACGACAAGCGTTTGACGGGCGTGAAGAACGTGCACAGCTGGGCGAGCGCGGTGGGGTCGGGCCAGGCGACGCCCCCGGCGCGGCGGTGCCTCGACATCGATTTGGCGGCGATCATCTACACCTCGGGCAGTACTGGAGACCCGAAGGGCGTGATGCTCACCCACCGCAACATGCTCACCGCGGGCACGTCGATCTCGACCTACCTCGAGATGAAAGAAGACGACGTGGTGCTCGGCATCTTGCCGCTCGCGTTCGACTACGGGCTCTATCAACTGCTGATGACCTTTCGGGTCGGCGGCCGTTTGGTGCTCGAGCGCAGCTTCGCGTTTCCCGCGCAGGTGCTCAAGGTGATGGCCGACGAGAAGGTGACGGGGTTTCCCGGGGTGCCGACCATCTACGCGATTCTGGCTGAGATGAAGACGCTCAAAGACTTCGACCTCTCGTCGATTCAATACGTGACCAACACCGCCGCGGCGCTGCCGGTGAAGCACATCACGATGCTGCGAGACCTCTTCCCCACCGCGCGCATTTATTCGATGTACGGCCTGACCGAGTGCAAACGGTGCACGTACCTGCCGTACAAAGACATCGATCGAAAACCGACCAGCGTCGGCATCGCGATACCGAACACCGAGCTGTGGGTCGTCGACGACCAGGGCCAGAAGGTCGGGCCCAACACCGTCGGCCAATTGGTGATTCGCGGGGCGACGGTGATGAAGGGCTATTGGGAAAAGCCCGAGGCCACCGCGGCGAAGCTGAAAGCTGGCCCGGTGCCCGGCGAGCAGGTGCTGTACACCGGAGATCTCTGCCGCCTCGACGACGAGGGCTACCTCTATTTCGTGGGACGGATGGACGACATCATCAAGTCTCGCGGCGAGAAGGTGGCGCCCAAAGAAGTCGAGACGGCGCTGATGAACATCAAGGGCGTCAAAGAGGCCGCGGTGATTGGCGTGCCCGACGAGATTCTGGGGCAGGCGGTGAAGGCCTTCGTGGTGCTCGAGCAAGGCGTCACCTTCACCGAGAAAGACTTGATGAAGGAGTGCCAGAAGCGGCTGGAGAACTTCATGGTGCCCAAGCTGATTGAATTCATTGCCGAATTGCCGAAGACCACGACGGGCAAGATCAAGAAGACGGGGCTGACCTAAATCATGGCCGACCAACCCGACGTGACGGCTGCGTTCGCGAAGGGCACGCACGCGTTCATGGGCCTTACGCTGCTGGTCGAACCTGGCGCGTTGATACCTCGAGCCGAGACCGAGCTGTTGGGCCAGGCGGCCCTCGAGGTCTTGAAGGCGATGAAGAACCCGGTCGTCATCGACATGTGCTGCGGCTCGGGCAACCTGGCCTGCGCGATCGCGCACCACGTGCCGACCGCGACGGTGTTCGCCGCTGATTTGACTCCGAGCTGCGCGGCGCTGGCTCGCAAGAACGCAGAGCACCTGGGCCTGCAGAAGCGGCTGACGGTTTTTCAAGGCGACTTGTTCGAGCCCGTTCGCGCCTCGCTGCCGAGCGACGGAGTCGACGTCATCGTCTGCAACCCGCCCTACATCTCAACCAGCAAGCTCGAGACCGACCGCGCTTCACTGCTCGAGCACGAGCCGCGCGAGGCCTTCGACGGTGGCCCGTACGGTCTGGCGATTCACCAGCGCGTGATCAAAGAAGCGGTGACGCTGCTCAAGCCCAATGGCGCCCTGCTCTTTGAGTTCGGCCTGGGCCAGGAGCGTCAGATGAAAGCGCTGTTCGAGCGCGCCAAGGTCTACACCGGTATTCGTTTCGTGAATAACGCCGAAGGTGCACCGCGCGCCGTCGTCGCCACCCGCCTCGCCTGAAGAGAGAGACCAAATCGTGGAGCTCAAAGAGCAGGTTCGTCAGTTCATCGTGTCTAATTTCTACGTGGCCGACCCTGCGTCACTCAATGACGACGCTTCGCTGCTCGACGCCGGCATCGTCGATTCGACTGGCGTGCTCGAGGTGATCACCTTCATCGAGGGCACGTTCGGCATCACAGTCGAAGACTCCGAGATGTTGCCGGAGAACCTCGACGCGGTGAATCGAATCACCGCCTTCGTGCAGAAGAAAAAAGGCAAGTAAGCCATGTGCGGCATCGCGGGCATCGTCAACACGCAGCCACTTTTGGCGGGGCCCTCGCGAGACGCGCTGTCGAAGATGGCGGGCGCGCTCGAGCACCGGGGGCCCGACGAGTTCGGCGTGTATCGCGATTCGAAAGTGGGCCTGGCGCACTCGCGCCTGTCGATCATCGACCTCTCGACCGGGCAGCAGCCGCTGAGCAACAGCGCGGGCACGGCGTGGCTCGTCTTCAACGGTGAGATCTTCAACTACGTCGAATTGCGCGAAGAGTTGATCGCGCTCGGCCACACCTTTCGCACCAAGAGCGACACCGAGGTCATCGTTCACGCCTGGGAGGCCTGGGGCGAAGCGGCCTTCAACAAGATGAACGGCCAATGGGCGATCGGCCTGTGGGACTCGGCCAACGAGGTCTTCGTGCTCTGCCGAGACCGGGTCGGCGTGCGGCCGCTGTACTACGCAGAAGCGCATGGGCGGCTGGTCTTCGCGAGCGAGGTGAAGGCGTTGTTCGCGGGCGCTCCGGAGTTACCGCGTGAGCTCGACCCGATTGGGCTCGATCAGACCTTCACCTTCTGGTCAGTGGTGCCGCCGCAGACGATGTTCAAGGGCATCAACGAGCTCGAGCCTGGGCACGTGCGCGTGTACCGAAAAGGGCAGCTGGTTCATGACGTTGCGTACTGGAAGCCGCAGTACCCCGAGGGCCAGGAGCACCGGTTTGTGGGTTCGCTCGAGGAGGCCACCGAGGCTTTGCGAAGCGCGCTGCTCGAGGCGACCAAGCTGCGAATGGTTCGGGCCGATGTACCGGTCGGCAGTTATTTGTCAGGCGGGCTCGACAGCTCGGTGGTGACGGCGTTGGCGAAGCAGGCCAAGCCTTCGGGGTTCAAGACGTTTTCACTGCGCTTCGCCGACGCCGAGTACGACGAGACGCCGTATCAGCGGGCAATGGTCGAGCGGCTGCACACCGAGCACGCCGAGATCATCGTCACCCGAAAACAAATCGCAGACGTGTTCCCCACGGTGATTCGCTTCACTGAGCGGCCGATTCTGCGCACCGCGCCGGCCCCGCTGTTTCTGCTCTCACGCCTGGTGCATCAGCACGGCATCAAGGTGGTGCTGACCGGAGAAGGCGCTGACGAGATGCTCGCGGGGTACGACCTGTTTCGCGAGGCGAAGGTGCGGCGTTTCTGGGCGCAGTCTCCCAAGTCGTCGTGGCGGCCGAAGTTGCTCGAGCGGCTCTACCCGTATCTGACGCGCTCGCCGGTGGCGCAGCAGGCGCTCACCCGGCAGTTCTTCGGCCGTGGGCTCGAGCGGGCGAACGAGCCTGGCTTCAGCCACGAGCCGCGCTGGAGTGGCACCGCGGCGCTCAAGCGGCTCTTCTCGGGTGACGTGAAATCGGCGCTGACCGGTCGCGATGCGGTCAAGCACCTGCTCGCGTCGCTGCCCCCGGAGTTCTCGAAGTGGCCGAAGCTCGGGCAAGATCAGTACCTCGAGGTGCGAACCCTGCTCTCGGGGTACCTGCTCTCATCACAGGGCGATCGCATGTTGATGGGCAACAGCGTCGAGGGGCGTTTTCCATTTCTCGATGCGAACGTGATGCGGCTCGCGAACAGCCTGCCCTCTTCGTACAAGCTGAAGGTGCTCGACGAGAAACACGTGCTCAAGCGGGTGGCCAAGGGGCTGGTCACCGAAGAGATTCTGAATCGGCCCAAGCAGCCGTACCGCGCACCCGATGCGCTCTCGTTCATCGGGCCCGATCGCCCAGAGTGGGTCAATGCGATGATGAGCCCGAAGTCACTCGAGCGCGCCGGGTTGTTCGACCCGAAGGTGGTCGGGCAGCTGTGGCAAAAGTGCCTGACCCGCAGTGATGACGGGCAGTTCTCGAACACCGACAACATGGCGGTGGTGGGCATCTTGTCGGCACAGCTGCTGCACGAGCAGCTGGTCGAGGCGGCGCCTTCATCGAATCAACCGACCTTGAAGACCCTGGTCGAGCGCTGAGCTTTGACAGCGGGCTTGGGGCTCCTACCCGGTGTG